>NZ_JAKGCV010000690.1 GCF_021556455.1 Streptomyces fuscigenes
TACGCGGGCGCGTGGCACGCGCGCCCCGGGAGGGCCCCGGCGCGAACCCGCCCGCACCGGACCGGACGGACGGCCGGCCAGGGACGGCCGGAGCCCATGGGCGGCCCGGCCCTCGGGACGCCCGCCGGAACGGATGGGCGGCCCGGGCCCCGGGACCGGCCCGGTCCGGGATCAGCGCCGTTCGTTGTGCGTGACCGCGTACGCCACCATCGCCGAGTCCAGGTAGGCGTGCACCTCGATGATGTTCGCCTCCGCCTCGGAGCCGTCGAACCGGCAGACCCAGCAGTACTCGTTGTCGAAGGGGGCGCCGTCGTTCGTCACGGACGTGGCGAGCAGTTCGACGATCGTCGTGTCGCCGTCGACGTGCAGGCGCTGGAGCTTCAGCCGCACGCCCTCCTTCATCACCCGGGCCAGCCGGTCGAAGGTCGCCTCCTTGAACGCCTTCTTGCTGAAGTACGGGCCGGCGAGGGGATGGGTCCCCATCACCGTCCAGTGCACGTCGTCGGAGACGCGGGCGAAGAACTCGTGGTGCGTGGCCGGGTCCTCCAGCTTGGAGAACAACTCGGCCCGGTCGTCGCGCACGCTGCCCATGGCGAACCACTCCCTTCCGCTTCCGCTCTCCACCGTAGGCCGCGACCCCGCTCCCCCGCCCGGCGCGAGCGGCAGGGCGGCGGGGAGGCGGGAGCGGGGTCGCGGCCGAGGCGCGCCGGTGCCCGGCGGCGGACGGCGGACGGCGGACGGCGGACGGCGGACGGCGGACGGCGGATCAGACGTAGTCCTCCAGCCTGGCGACGGCGAAGCCCTGGTCCGTGATGCGCCGGATCAGATTCCTGACGTTCTCCACCATCGTCGCGCTCCACTCGGAGCGGCCCTGGAAGTGCGTGAGGATGATGTCGCCGGGTTCGAAGCGGTCCTCGTCGCGCCAGTCCATGTGCGTCGGGAACGCCTCGTTCTCCCAGAGCGGGATCGCCTTGATCCCGCAGGACTTCGCGATGCGCAGGGTGTCACCGGTGTAGTTGCCGTAGGGCGGCCGGAACAGCGTGGGGCGCCTGCCGTACTCCTTGGCCAGTTTGTCCTGCTGGCCGCAGATCTCGTGCTCCTGCTGCTCGTGGGTGAGGCCGGGGAGGTACGGGTGGGTCAGGGTGTGGTTGCTCAGGGTGACGCCGGAGTCCCGCACCTTGGTGAAGTAGCCGTAGTCGTCACTGATCAGGTAGTCGCTCAGGAAAGCGCTGTAGGGGACGCGCAGCTCCGACATCATCTTGACGAACTGCGGCTCCTTCTCCGATCCGTCGTCGATCGTGATGAACACGATCTTGTCCTTGGTCGGCACGCGCGTGAAGACGGGCGGCAGGCCCGGCTCCCCGTCCTCGGCCTCGAACCCCGCGCGGGTGGGGATGTGCGGCTTGACCGCGGGCGGCGCCGGGGGGATCAGCGGCGCCGCGGTCAGCCCCCACTTCCGCGCGGTGGCCAGCCGCTCGGCCGCCGTCGTCGCGAGGCGGTACGCGTACGAGGACAGCCCGCCCGCCGCGGCCGGATGCCCGGGGCCCGCCCGGCCGGGCGCGGGCCGTGCGGCCGGCCTGGTCCCCGGCTGCCGGGGGGACGCCGACGCAGACGCCGATTTCCGTGCGGGAGCCGATCCGGATGTCGGGACCGAGGCCGAAGCGGAAGCCGATCCCGAGGCCGGGGCCGAGGCCGAAGCGGAAGCCGACGAGGACCCGGACGCGGACGCGCCGGCTCCCGCGTGCGTCGCCGATCCGGACGGGGACCGCGACCCGGAGGGCGACGCGCTCCCGAACTCCGGCGCACTCGCCGAGGGGGACGCCGTCCCGGACGGCGACGCGGAGGCGGCCCCGCCCGCCGGCGCCTGCTTCGTGGCGGCGACTCCCGCCGCCCCCGCCACGCCCGCGGCACCGGCCTTCCCCGCGTCGGAGCCGGCCT
>NZ_JAKGCV010000691.1 GCF_021556455.1 Streptomyces fuscigenes
CCCGCGCGCCGGCCGCCCGCCCGGGCCGCGGACGGCGCCCGCCGCCCCGCTCGCGGGAGGGGCGTTTCCGGCGGCCCGGCCCGCGTGTCACACCCCGCCCCTAGACTCGGGGCCGTGAGCGCTCCAGACTTCGGCACCCCCCGCACCGGTCCCGGCCCGGACCGGACCCCCCTCCCCGACGGCGCGGACGGCTCGTCCGGCGCTTCCGCCCTGGCGGAGGGGGCGCCCGCCGTGCCTGCGGCCGAGGCGGCGCGCGGGGGCGCGCTGGAGGTGCTGCACCGGGTCTTCGGGTACGAGGCCTTCCGCGGCAGCCAGCAGGAGATCATCGACCAGGTGGTCGGCGGCGGCGACGCGCTCGTCCTCATGCCGACGGGCGGCGGGAAGTCGCTCTGCTACCAGATCCCCGCTCTCGTGCGGCCCGGGGTCGGCGTCGTGATCTCGCCGCTGATCGCCCTCATGCAGGACCAGGTGGACGCGCTGCGGGCCCTCGGCGTGCGGGCGGGGTTCCTCAACTCGACGCAGGACCTCGACGAGCGGCGGCTGGTGGAGGCCGAGTTCCTGGCGGGCGAGCTGGACCTGCTGTACCTGGCGCCGGAGCGGCTGCGCGTCGAGTCGACGCTGCGGCTGCTGGAGCGCGGCACGATCTCGTTGTTCGCCATCGACGAGGCACACTGCGTGGCGCAGTGGGGACACGACTTCCGCCCCGACTACCTGGCCCTGTCGACCCTGCACGAGCGGTGGCCGCGGGTCCCGCGGATCGCGCTGACGGCGACCGCCACGGAAGCCACGCACACGGAGATCGCCTCCCGGCTGAAGCTCCAGGACGCGCGCCATTTCGTCGCGAGCTTCGACCGCCCCAACATCCAGTACCGGATCGCCCCGAAGAACGAGCCGCGGCGCCAGCTCCTGCAGTTGCTGCGGGCCGAGCACCCGGGCGAGGCGGGCATCGTCTACTGCCTGTCGCGCGCTTCGGTGGAGAAGACGGCCGAGTTCCTCGTGAAGAACGGGGTCGACGCGCTGCCCTACCACGCGGGTCTCGACGCCCGGGTGCGCCAGGAGAACCAGGCCCGGTTCCTGCGCGAGGACGGGCTCGTGATGGTCGCGACGATCGCCTTCGGCATGGGCATCGACAAGCCGGACGTCCGGTTCGTGGCGCACCTCGACCTGCCGAAGTCGGTGGAGGGCTACTACCAGGAGACGGGCCGCGCGGGCCGCGACGGCCGGCCGTCGACGGCCTGGCTCGCCTACGGCTACCAGGACGTGGTCCAGCAGCGGCGGATGATCGACACGTCGGAGGGCGACGCCGCGCACCGGCGCCGGCTCGGGGAACACGTCGACGCGATGCTCGCGCTGTGCGAGACCGTCGAGTGCCGCCGGGTGCAACTGCTCGCGTACTTCGGCGAGAAGAGCGACCCCTGCGGCAACTGCGACACGTGCCTGACCCCGCCCGAGTCCTGGGACGGCACGGTGCCGGCCCAGAAGCTGCTGTCCACGGTCGTACGGCTCAAGCGGGAGCGGAACCAGAAGTTCGGCGTGGGCCAGGCGGTGGACATCCTCCTCGGCAAGAAGACGGCGAAGGTCATCCAGTTCGACCACGACGGGCTGAGCGTGTTCGGCATCGGCTCCGACCTGCCGGAGGCCCAGTGGCGCGGCGTGGCACGGCAGTTGCTGTCGCAGGGGCTGCTGGCCGTCGAGGGCGAGTACAGCACGCTCGTACTGACGGAGACGAGCGGCGACGTGCTCTCCGGCGCGCGGAAGGTGACGCTGCGCAAGGAGCCCGAGCGGGCGGCCAGGGCGCCCCCACGCACACCGGGATCCGCTCCCAGCCGGTGAGCACGTCGAGCTTGGTGAGGAAGAAGTCCGTCAGGCCGTTGACGCGGGTCGCGTAGCGCGCGATGACCGCGTCGAACCAGCCGCAGCGCCGGTC
>NZ_JAKGCV010000692.1 GCF_021556455.1 Streptomyces fuscigenes
GTCCGGAGGGAGCCGGCTCGTGCCCGCCCGGTCCGTACCGGGACGACCCGTACCCGCCGGGGCCGCCGGGAAGCGGCTGCTGCCCGCCCGGCCCGTGCGGGCCCTCTTCGCGCGGTCCCCGGCCGCCGCGGGGCGCCGTGCCGTACGGGCCGCTCTCGCGCGGTGTCACGAGGCGGCCTCCGGGGTGCGCACGACCTCACGTGCCAGCACGTGTTCGACGAGCGTGATCAGCGCGTCCGCCGACGATCCGCGGTCTCTCGCGTCGCACATCACGATCGGTGTGTCCTCCAGCAGGTCGAGCGCTTCGCGCAGTTCCGTGGTCCCGTAGAACTCGCTGTCCGGGAACTGGTTGACGGCGACCGCGAACGGCACGCCGCGCAGTTCGAGCTGTTCGAGGACGTCGAAGCTGTCCTCCAGCCGGCGTGTGTCGATCACCACCAGGACCCCGAGGGCCCCTTCGAGCAGCCCCTCCCACAGGTCCCAGAAGCGCCGCTGCCCCGGGGTGCCGAACAGGTAGAGCACGATGCGCGGGCTCAGCGTGATGCGGCCGAAGTCCATCGCGACGGTGGTGGTCGTCTTCCGGCTCGACCCCGCCAGGTCGTCCACGCCGACGCTGGCCTGCGTCATCACCTCCTCGGTGCGCAGCGGCTCGATCTCGCTGACGGAGCCCACCAGCGTCGTCTTGCCGACGCCGAAGGCGCCGACCACGGGGATCTTGACGGCCTGCTGGACCGTGTCCGGCAGGTAGCGGTCAGCGAAGCCTGCGGAGACCATCCAGTACCTCCTGAAGCAGTTGCGGGTCGGGCAGCACGGCCTGGGGCACACCGGAGCGTGCGGTGAGGTGCCCGCTGTCGACCAGGTCGGAGGCGAGCACCTTCACGAGGCTCACGGGCAGTTCGAGGTGCGCGGCGGCCTCCACGAGGGACAGCAGGCGCTCGCACATCCGCACGAGGGCCCGCTCCTCCCTGACGGCGGACAGCGGCAGCGGGGTGGCCGGAGTGGTCGCCACCAGGAGGGTCTCCACGCCCACGGTGTTGCGGCTGGGGCGTGAGCGCCCCCTGGTGATGACGTAGGGGCGCAGCGGAGCACCGCCGCTCTCGGGATCGGTCCCGGAGTGCGCCTCCCCCGCCTCGCCCCCGGGCCGCTCGGGGCCGCTCACGCATTCCCCTGCCGGGGCGGACTGCTGAGATTGGCCGCGCCGATCTTCATGACCTGCGCCTGCATCTGCCGGGCGACCAGCTTCGGATCGACCACCGGGCCGGTCACGACGGCGAGATGGGCACCGTGCGCACTGCGCATGAAAAGGAAGCCCCCGTTGAACTCGACCATCTGCTGATGGACGAGGCCCCCGTCCGAGCCGAACTCCCGCCCGAGACTGCGGCCGAGGGAGAGGAGCCCCGAGCAGTTCGCCGCGAGCCGGTCGGCGGCGTCCCGGTCCATCCCCTCCGAACTGGTCAAGAGGAGGCCGTCGGCGCTGAACACGATGACCTGGCGCACCCCCGGAACGGCGGCGACCTCGGCGATCATCCAGCTCCGCTGCTCCGGCTCGGTTACGTAACTCATGGTCGGGTCCGTCCTTCTGGGAAGTCGAGGTCGAGAGGGGGTTGGTCCGTCGTGCCGGGCCGGGGAAGGGGCCGGTGGCCGGGGCGAGGGCGGTGGGGGGAGGCAGGAGGCGGCGGCCGGCCGCCGGGCGTCCGGTCACGGGGCGGGCGGGGGCGTCCCGTCGTCCCCGGCGGGGCGCGGGTGCGGGGGCTCCTGCTGCGGGGTGCAGCCGTCGAAGAACGCGGACATCCACTCGCCCGGGGTGCCCGGGATGCACGTCACGGTCGCGTCGTCCGGGACGGGCTGGCCCGTCGCCGTGTCGACCACCGTGCCGTCCGGCTGCTTGGTCGCGTCCCACGGCACGGTGACCGCGGTGACCG
>NZ_JAKGCV010000693.1 GCF_021556455.1 Streptomyces fuscigenes
CGTCCCAGCCCCTCCCCGGCAGACGGGGCCGCGGGTCCGCGGGTCCCAAGCCGCGCCGCCCGCCGGTCCGCCGGCGCCGGAGCCCGGCCGTCCGGAGCGGCGTCCCGTCAGCCGGTCGTCTGGCAGGCGGCGCGTGCGCTGCCGCGGAACGTCACGCAGACCTTCGTGCGGTGGCCGAGGTCGCTGCTGGCCCACGTGTGCAGGAGGGCCCTGCCCGACAGGGTCGCCGTCGCGGTCGAGACCAGCCGGCCGTCGACGTGGAGCGAGACCTCCCGGGCCACGGTGCCCGGCGGCGGGTTGGTCCAGATACCCGTGACCGAGTTGGTCGCGCCCTGGCCGTCCAGCCGGACGCAGATCTGCGGCCCGGAGAAGTCGTGCGTGCAGGCGCTGCTGTCGGCGGCCGCGGGTGCGGAGGCGGCCGCCAGCGCGCCGCAGGCGAGGGCCAGTGCGAGCGCCGCGGGGCCGGCCGGTCTCACGCGCCGGTCCCGGCGCCCGGCCCCGCCTGCCGGGCCACGACCACGAGGAACAGGTCCCGGTCGAGGTCCATCACGACCTCGGCGGGCGTCCCCTCGGCCCGCTGCGCGCGGGCGAACTCCTCGGCGGGGAGACTGCCGCGCGGTCCGCCGGCCGGAAACCCCTGGAGCACCGTTCTGGGAGCATTGCGAGCCCCTGTCACACTTGTCACATCGGTATCCAACGACGCCCCAGGGCAAAGCGTTACGGTCCGCGTTGGTACGTGAGGTTCGGGCCAAGGGTTTCCGTGGGAGGTAGTTGAGGGGAATCCACAGGGGTCAAGCAGCGGGCAACGGGCTGAGGAAGAGGGGGATCGATCCGTGATCGTCTGGATCAACGGTGCGTTCGGAGCGGGAAAGGCCTCCGTGGCGCGCGAACTGGTCGACCTGATCCCGAACAGCACCTTGTACGACCCCGGACTGGTCGGCGCGCACGTCGGATGTCTGCTCCCGCAGAAGCGGCTCGCGGAGGTGGACGACTACCAGGACCTGCCGGTCTGGCGGCGCCTGGTGGTGGACACGGCGGCGGCCCTCCTGTCGGAGCTGGGCGGGGTGCTGGTCGTGCCGATGACCCTGCTCAGACAGGAGTACCGCGACGAGATCTTCGGCGGGCTCGCGGCCCGGCGCATACCCGTGCGGCATGTGCTGCTGTCAACGGACGAAACGATCCTGCGCGCCAGGGTCGCCGCACGGGGGCAGGACGGCGGCGGCCTCGGCCCGGACGAGCGCGAACGGCGCTGGTGCGGCGAGCAGCTCGACACCTACCGGGCCGCGCTGGCCGGCTGGCTGGGGCGGGACGCGCACCGGCTCGACATGGCGGGCCTCACGCCGAAGCAGGCCGCCGCGCGGCTCGCGGACGCCGTGCTCAGCGGCGCCGCCCCCGTGCAGGACATCGTGATGACGCCGGAGCCCACGTCGGAGACCCTGGCGTCGGGCGTCCTGCTCTTCGACGACGCCGGCCGGGTGCTGCTCGTCGACCCCACGTACAAGCCGGGCTGGGAGTTCCCCGGCGGGGTCGTGGAGCACGGCGAGGCGCCCGCCCGCGCCGGCATCCGCGAGGTCGCCGAGGAGACGGGCATAGAGCTCGACGAGGTCCCGCGCCTGCTGGTGGTCGACTGGGAGCCGCCGAACCCGCCGGGCTACGGCGGTCTGCGGCTGCTGTTCGACGGCGGCGTGCTGCCGAAGGACGCGCGCATCCTGCTGCCGGGACCGGAGCTGCGGGACTGGCGCTTCGTCACGGAGGAGGAGGCGGCGGGCATGTTGCCGCCCGCGCGCTTCGCCCGGCTGCGCTGGGCGCTGCGGGCCCGGGAGCGCGGCGGGGTGCTGAACCTGGAGTCGGGCGTTCCGGTGGGCTGAGCGCGGGCGGGCGCGGCCAGGGGCCCGGTTCGGGCCCCGGACGCCCGGCCGGCG
>NZ_JAKGCV010000694.1 GCF_021556455.1 Streptomyces fuscigenes
GGGCCGGGCACGGCGGCGCCCGGCGGCGGCGCCCGGGCGCACCGGCCCTCCCCCGCGGACACGGGACGCACACCGCGCTCGGCCCAGCGGTGGGCCGCCTTCGGCTGCGTGTGCGCGCCCGTGGCGGTCACGGCGTACGGGGCGGCCCCCTGGGGCGGCGCGTACGGCGCCACTTCCTTCGGGAACGCGGCGGCGGCCGCGGGGCTCGCCGCGGTGGCGGCCGGATGCCGGCTGCTGCTGAACCGCACGCGCCCATCCGGCCACGCGCGGGTCAGCCCGCTGAACGATCCCCGGCGCACCGCGGAGGACCCGGAGCGCCCCGGCGACCGCCCCGTACCCCGGCGCACAGGGGCGCGCACCGAGTCACGGGAGGGCTCACCAAAGCACGAGGGCTCACACGCGTTTCAAACGCGTACACCTGGAGATTGAGCAGTTCACAGGGACTCACCCATCTCTTTTCGGCCAACTTCTCGGCCCTGCCGAACCCTTGGCGAAATCACCCGCCAACCCCCTCGCGACCAGGCACAAGACTGTTTTCGTTCGCCAATCCCGGCCATGGGGACGGGCCATGGACGAGAGGCGCACTTCCCTGCGCGGCTCGCGAGTGGAACGCTTCGTGATCGAATGCTTCGCGCCAAGTTGCCTTGTCGACATAACGGCGGGTGGGGAACTGGTCACGCCGGCACCACGGGACACAGTAGATTCGATCATGAGCATCGAAGGCCCGGGACCCGTGCAGAACCGAGGGGAATCGTGCAGGAGCGAGAGGCCCGACAAGAACGGGGAGACGCGAACACCGAGGGGGGCTTAGCGCCATGACCCAGGACTCCACCGCCACACAGGAGTCAGTACGGAAGCTTTCCGGGCGTCGCCGCCGGGAGGTGGTCGCCGTTCTGCTGTTCAGCGGCGGCCCCATCTTCGAGAGTTCCATTCCGCTCTCGGTCTTCGGCATCGACCGGCAGGACGCCGGCGTCCCCCGTTACCGCCTGCTGGTCTGCGCCGGGGAGGAGGGGCCCCTGCGGACCACGGGCGGCCTCGAGCTGTCCGCGCCGTACGGCCTCGACGCCATCGGCAGGGCGGGCACCGTCGTCGTGCCCGCGTGGCGGTCGATCACCGCCCCGCCCCCGCTGGAGGCCCTGGAGGCGCTGCGCAGGGCGCACGAGGAGGGCGCGCGGATCGTGGGCCTGTGCACCGGCGCCTTCGTACTGGCCGCCGCGGGACTGCTGGACGGCCGCCCGGCCACCACGCACTGGATGTACGCGCCGACGCTGGCGAAGCGCTACCCGTCGGTCCACGTGGACCCGCGGGAACTCTTCGTCGACGACGGCGATGTCCTCACATCTGCGGGCACCGCGGCCGGAATCGACCTGTGTCTCCATATAGTCCGCACGGACCACGGCGCGGAGGCCGCCGGGGCGCTCGCACGCAGGCTCGTGGTCCCTCCGCGCCGCAGCGGCGGCCAGGAGCGCTACCTGGACAGGTCTTTACCGGAGGAGATCGGTTCCGACCCGCTCGCCGAGGTCGTCGCCTGGGCGCTGGAGCACCTGCACGAGCAGTTCGACGTCGAGACGCTGGCGGCGCGCGCGTACATGAGCCGCAGGACCTTCGACCGGCGCTTCCGCTCGCTGACCGGCAGCGCTCCCCTGCAGTGGCTGATCACCCAGCGTGTGCTGCAGGCGCAGCGGCTGCTGGAGACGTCGGACTACTCCGTGGACGAGGTCGCCGGCCGCTGCGGCTTCCGCTCCCCCGTCGCCCTGCGCGGCCACTTCCGCCGGCAGCTCGGCTCCTCGCCCGCGGCGTACCGCTCGGCCTACCGGGCGCGGCGGCCGGGGGCCGACGCCCCGGCGCAGGAGCCGAGGGCCGCCACGGGGACCGGTTCGGGTGCCGGCCCGCTCGAAGGCGGCCTGCCGGGCCAGGCC
>NZ_JAKGCV010000695.1 GCF_021556455.1 Streptomyces fuscigenes
GCGTGAGCGCGCCGGCGGGCAGGCGTCCGCTCCGCAGGGCGCCGGGCAGGCGTCCGCTCCGGAGGGCCCTATTGTCGTCGGTCCGGTCCGGTCCGCGTCGCGGTCCGGCCCGGCGGCATCGTCGGGCCCGCTGGGCGGGGGCGAGGGCCCCGGCGGGGCGGTGGTGCCGCCCGCCTCGCGCCGCAACGCCCCACCGCCGGGCCCCGCCCCGAGGGCGTCAGCCCATGAACTTCTTGAACTCGTCGGGCAGTTCGAACGTGCTCGGCTGCTCCTGCTCGGGTGCCCCGAGAGCCGCCTGCTCCTTGCGGGCCAGGGCGGCCTGCTCGTCGGCCTTGCGCTTCATCGGGTTGCCGGAGCGCTGCTTGCCCTTGGCCTGCTTCTGCTTCTTCTTCTGCCTGCCGGGGCCGCCGCCCATGCCCGGCATGCCGGGCATCCCGGGCATGCCGCCGCCCTGGGCCATGCGCGACATCATCTTGCGGGCCTCGAAGAACCGCTCCACCAGGTTCTTCACCGCGCCGACCTCGACGCCGGAGCCCCGGGCGATGCGGGCACGGCGCGAGCCGTTGATGATCGTGGGCTCGGCGCGCTCGCCCGGGGTCATGGACTTGATGATGGCGGCCGTGCGGTCGACGTCGCGCTCGTCGAGGTTGTTGATCTGCTCCTTCATCTGCCCCATGCCCGGCAGCATGCCGAGCAGCTTGGACAGCGAGCCCATCTTCCTGACCTGCTCCATCTGGGACAGGAAGTCGTCGAGCGTGAACTCCTTCGGGCCCTTCGCCAGCTTGGAGGCCATCTTCTCGGCCTCGGCCTGGCTGAAGGTCTGCTCGGCCTTCTCGATGAGGCTGAGCAGGTCGCCCATGTCGAGGATGCGGGACGCCATGCGGTCCGGGTGGAACGCGTCGAACTCGTCGAGCTTCTCGCCGTTGGAGGCGAACATGATCTGCTTGCCGGTCACGTGCGCGATCGACAGCGCGGCACCGCCGCGCGCGTCACCGTCGAGCTTGGACAGCACCACGCCGTCGAATCCGACGCCGTCGCGGAAAGCCTCGGCGGTGTTGACCGCGTCCTGGCCGATCATCGCGTCGACGACGAAGAGGACCTCGTCGGGCGAGACCGCGTCGCGGATGTCGGCGGCCTGCTGCATCAGTTCCTGGTCGATGCCGAGGCGGCCGGCGGTGTCGACGATCACGACGTCGTGGACCTTGTCCCGGGCGTACGTGATCGAGTCCTTGGCGACCTTGACCGGGTCGCCCACGCCGTTGCCGGGCTCCGGCGCGTACACGGAGACACCGGCCCGCTCGGCGACGACGGACAGCTGCGTGACGGCGTTGGGCCGCTGGAGGTCGGCGGCGACGAGGAGCGGGGAGTGGCCCTGCTTCTGCAGCCAGAGGCCGAGCTTGCCCGCCAGGGTCGTCTTGCCCGCGCCCTGGAGGCCGGCGAGCATGATCACGGTCGGCGGCTGCTTCGCGAAGCGCAGGCGCCGCGTCTCGCCGCCGAGGATGCCGACGAGCTCCTCGTTGACGATCTTGACGACCTGCTGCGCCGGGTTCAGCGCGCGGGAGACCTCCTCGCCGGCCGCGCGCTCCTTGATCTGCTTGATGAAGGCGCGGACGACGGGCAGCGCGACGTCGGCCTCGAGCAGCGCGATGCGGATCTCGCGTGCCGTGGCGTCGATGTCCTCCGGGCTGAGGCGCCCTTTGCCCCGGAGGCTCTTGAAGGTGGCTGCGAGGCGGTCGGAGAGAGTGTCGAACACGGTGGTCGCGAATCCTCGGCTAGGGGGCGGACGAACGGGCTGCCCTCCAGGGTATCCGGACCGGCGGACATCCCGGCCCCTGCCCGGCGCAACGGGCCTCCGGGCGCCCGGCCCGGGCAACGCGGGGCCGAGCGACGGCGCGCGGCCGGGCCGGGCCCCACC
>NZ_JAKGCV010000696.1 GCF_021556455.1 Streptomyces fuscigenes
CGCGCGGTCTCCTTCGGAGACACGACGCGCGTTCCTACGGAACGCCAGCGATGCCACCGCGCTTCGCGCGGTCGGTCGGCCTGCGGCCTCCCTTGGCTGGTCACCTTCGGTGACCTCGGACCTTCGGTCCGGGCCCGGCCTTCGGCCGGTCCTGCTGGCTGGCTACAATGGCGGGGCCCTCGTTTCTGGGAAATCCCCTGGTCAGACGTGGTTCTGATGGGGTGTCTCCGTGGTCCTGGTGCTCGATGCCAGGGGCCGGCCTCTCTCCCTCCTCGTCCCTGCACTACTACATTATGTACCCGCCCCCACCCCCACGACAACCCCACCACAACACACCGAACTGACAACCCACCACCACGACACACCGACAAACACCCCGCCAACTGGTCTACACCACTAATTCCCTAAACACTCTCTCCTGACCCTCAATTCCATGCTGGGGGATTTCACTTACGCTCGATATGGGCTACCCATGTAACGGCCTGAATCTTGCTGGGTACTTCGCCAATTTCCTGCGCGGCGGTGCGGTAGCAGTCGGCCAAAAGGTTGTAGCGTCCGAGTGCGCCGAGTCCTCTTTCCCGCTGTCCGTAGATCTCGTTTACCGCGATGTCGTGTGCGTGACGGTCAATCACAACTGCGTGCGGGTCTTCGGGGTTGGCGATGCACACGTAAAAGCATCCCGTTTTGATGTTCATGGGGAGTACTTCGATGGGGTCGGTCCCGGCCATGATGCGGTTGGCTTTCGTGATCGCGTCGCGGACGTGCCCGCTTGCGGTGCCGTCCGTGAATGCCTTTCGTGCGAGCCTGCAATTTTCCGACCATGATTTGTTGGCGGAGAGGGCGGCGAGAACTCCGGCGCCTTTTTCGGGGGATCCCCCGGAGATCTCTACTGCGAGTTGGTGAGCCGTGGCGTACCACTCGCGTCCGCGCTGCTTCTGGTCCGGGGTGGCAGCGTGCCACGTGCTGGTGATCGCGTGGGTGTAGGCGGCGCGCTGCTCTTCGGTGCTCTTGACCGGGATCACGGGGGTTCCTTGGGCGTGGGGAGGGGGCGCAGGGGCGGAGGAGCGGGCCCATGGGGCGGCTCGACTCGGGCCGTTGGCGCGAGGGGAGAGAAAGGGGCCGGAAGGCCGGCGGGCCGCTGGCGGCCGGGCGGCCGGGGGAGTTCTTTCCCCCGGCCGCTGGGGGGTGGGGTGTTACTTGGTGTGCTGGTGCGGGATTTCCGGGATTTCGATCCCGATCATTCCGAGGACCATTTCGCACTGCTCTCGGGTGAGGCCGATGGTGTCGCCGTGGCGGTCGACTCCGCCGGTAATGACGACGGTGCCGTAGTAGAACTGATGGGCCCGCCCGTTCGCCACGGCATAAAGCTTCGTGGCAGGCACGTCGATGGGCACTCCGATAGTGATTCCGCTGCCGTCCAGCCACATGGACAATTCCGGGGAAACGTCGACCACGTCGACGTGGTCGCAGCGGAGCGCGGTGTAGAGGGTGTAGAGGGTGGAGCGCATTTCCTCGGGCCAGTCGATGACGTCGAACGAGGCGTCAGGACGGATGACCAGGGCGAGGTTGGTTGCGGGCATGGGTGTCCCCTTTCAAGGGCGGTGGTGGTCTTGGGCGTTGGTCGGCTGTCACTACCGACCAACAAGAGAAGTGTATCTCTAACTTGCCTACCGATCTACTCAAAAAGGCGCGTTTTCGCAGGTCAACCCATATGGAGTGGCGGGCCGGGGCCCGGTCGCCGTGCCGCCGATCCAGGCCGCGAAGCGGGATGGATCCCCGTCCGGCGCCGTAGGCGCGGGGGTTGCGCGAAGCGCCACCCCCGGGACCGGGCGGGCCGCCGTCAGGTCGCGAAGCGGCGTCATCCTCGGCGTCGTCGCCGGGCTCCGCCTTGGGGCGGCCCCGGTCGTCGGCGTC
>NZ_JAKGCV010000697.1 GCF_021556455.1 Streptomyces fuscigenes
GCCGCCGCGGCCCGCACGGCCGTCGCGGCCGTCCAAGCCGCCCCGGTGCCCGCCGCGGTGCCCGCCCCGGTGCCCGTCCCGGTCCCGGCCCCGATCCTGATCCCGGTCGCGGTCGCGGCCGTCGTGATCCCGGTCGCTCGCGCGTCCGCCGGCGCGACCGCGCTCCCGTTCGGACGGAAGGTGCCGTGACCGGGCCCCCGCCCCCGGAGCCGCTCGAATCCGGGCCCGAGTCCGGGTCCGGGTCCGGGTCCGAACCCAGGCTCGAATCCGGGTCCGAATCCTGGCCCGTTCCAGGGGCCGGGCCCCGGTCCGTCGCGGGGCCGGAGCCGGGCGCCCGCCGTCCGTTCCCGTTCCGGCCGTCCCGCACGGAAGGCTTCCGCGCCGCCATGACCTACCACCCGCCCCTTCCCGCGCTCGGCGTGCACTCCGAGGTCGGACGGCTGCGCAAGGTCCTCGTCTGCGCGCCGGGGCTCGCCCACCGCAGGCTCACCCCCACGAACGCGGGCGACCTCCTCTTCGACGACGTCATGTGGGTGGAGAACGCCCAGCGCGACCATGCCGACTTCGTACGCGAACTGCGCGCCCGTGACATCGAGGTCGTGGAACTGCACGACCTGCTCGCCGCCACGATGGCGCTCCCGGCCGCGAAGTCCTGGCTGCTGGACCGGAAGATCGTCCCCAACGAGGTGGGGCTCGGTCTCGTCGACACCACCCGCGCCTACTTGGAGGCGCTGGATCCGGGCACGCTCGCCGAGTTCCTGATCGGCGGGCTCGCGGCCTCCGACCTGCCCGACGAGTTCCGGCCGCCGCACGCCGCACTCGTACGCGAGTCGATCGGCGGGCGCGAGTATCTGATGCCTCCGCTGCCCAACACCCTGTACACCCGCGACACCACGTGCTGGCTGTACGGGGGCGTCACCCTCAACCCCCTGTTCTGGCCGGCCCGCCACGACGAGACGCTGCTCATGGCCGCCGTCTACCGCTTCCACCCGGACTACGCGGGCGCGAAGGTCTGGTGGGGCGATCCCGAAGCCGACTGGGGGCAGGCGACGCTGGAGGGCGGGGACGTCATGCCCGTCGGCAACGGCGTCGTCCTGATGGGCATGAGCGAGCGGACCTCGCGCCAGGCGATCACCCAGGTGGCGGCGGCGCTGTTCCGGGCGGGCGCGGCCGAGCACGTCATCGTGGCGGGCATGCCGAGGCTGCGTTCGGCGATGCACCTGGACACCGTCTTCACCTTTGCCGACCGTGACATCGTCAGCCTCTACCCGCGGATCATGGACCGCGTCCACACCTTCTCGCTGCGCCCCGCCGACCGGGCGCCGGGACTCCATCTCACCGACGAGGGCACGACGCCCTTCGTGGACGTCGTGGCGCGCGCCCTCGGCCTGCCGGCGCTGCGCGTGGTGGAGACAGGGGGCGGCGTCTACGCGTCGGAGCGGCAGCAGTGGGACAGCGGGAACAACGCGGTGGCGGTGGAGCCGGGCGTCGTCTTCACCTACGACCGCAACACGCAGACGAACACCGCGCTGCGCAGGGCCGGCGTCGAGGTCGTCACCATCGTCGGCGCCGAACTGGGCCGCGGCCGCGGCGGCGGCCACTGCATGACGTGCCCGTTGATCCGGGAACCGGTCGTCTACTGACCGCGCCCGCGTGACGAGGTGGAGCCGGGGCGGCCCGCGGCCCGGTGACCCGATGGGCCCCGGGGGCCGGACGTGTCCGTACGTACGAAGGCAGGCGAACACGCCATGACGCTGAACGACTCCCGCGCCGCGGAGCGCCCGTCCCCCGAGCGCCCCGCACCCGCGTCGCGCCGGGTCCGCCGGGCCCCGGGGCCGCGCCGGGGGCGGATCGTCGCGCTGCTGCTCGCGCTCCTGGTGGCCGTCGCGG
>NZ_JAKGCV010000698.1 GCF_021556455.1 Streptomyces fuscigenes
CGTCGGCACGTACCCCCAACGCGTGCCGGCGGTGCCCGCACGCCCCGCTGGAACACACTGCTGCGGGCTCGCGCCGGGCGGCCCGGCGGGTCCGCAGGCGCGCTCGCACCGGGCCGGAAGCGGAACCGCGACGGGACGCGCACGGGGAGCGGAAACGGGACGCGCACGGGGAGCGGAAAACGGAGGGGCCGCCGGCACGGAAGCGGAGTCGCGGGCGGAGTGGCGGAAGGCGGCGCGGCGCAGAGCCACGCATCGGCCCTGCCGTGCCGCGCCCTGCCGCGCCCGGGTGACCCGGCGCGGGGGAGCGGCCCGCGGGTGATCAGACGAGTTCGACCAGGTCGGCGATGGAGTCCACGATCCGGGTGGGCCGGTACGGGTACTTCTCGACGTCGCCCGGCTTTGTGAGGCCCGTGAGCACGAGGAAGGTCTCCATCCCGGCCTCCAGCCCGGCCAGGACGTCCGTGTCCATCCGGTCGCCGATCATCGCCGACGACTCCGAGTGGGCCCCGATGGTGTTCAGGCCGGTGCGCATCATGAGCGGGTTCGGCTTGCCCACGAAGTACGGGTCCTTGCCGGTGGCCTTGGTGAGCAGGGCCGCGACCGAGCCGGTGGCGGGCAGGTCGCCCTCGGCCGACGGGCCGGTGTTGTCGGGGTTCGTGGCGATGAACCGGGACCCCTTGTTGATCAGCCGGATCGCCTTCGTCAGCGCCTCGAAGGAGTAGGTCCGCGTCTCGCCCAGGATCACGAAGTCCGGGTCCGCGTCCGTGAGGATGTATCCGGCGTCGTGCAGGGCCGTCGTCAGCCCCGCCTCGCCGATCACGTAGGCGGAGCCGCCGGGGTGCTGGTCCTGGAGGAACGTGGCGGTCGCCAGCGCCGACGTCCAGATGTTCTCCGCGGGGACGTCCAGGCCGATCCGGCTGAGGCGTGCGGACAGGTCGCGCGGTGTGTAGATCGAGTTGTTCGTCAGGACCAGGAAGGGGCGCTCCGACTCGCGGAGGCGCTGTATGAACGTGTCGGCCCCCGGCACGGGGACGCCCTCGTGCATCAGGACGCCGTCCATGTCCGTGAGCCAGGATTCAATGGGCTTGCGCTGGGTCATGGGGACAGTCTCCTGCGGGTGCGCGGCGTGAACGCTGCGATCATCCCATAGGGCGCGGAACGCCCCGCCGCCCGAGGCGCGCCCCCTGTGCGGCCGCGCCCGCCCGTCCGTCCGGGGCGTGGCGGCGGCCCCCTGCCGGACACTCGCGGCCTTCGCCGGGGACCCGGCCGGCCGCACGGCCTTCGCTGGGGACGCCCTTCCTGTCCGGTCGCGTCCGCGATGCTCCCGAAACGGCGAACGCGCAGGCCGGCGCCGTGCGGCCAGGGCCGAACGGGTGAGGCGGCGGCGCTCAGCGGATGCGGAAGGGCTCCGCGCGGGTGAGTCTTCCTCTCAGGAGGAGGTACACGATGCGTTCACGACTGCTCGCTCTCCGTGCCGTCGCGGCGGCCGCCATATGCGTCGCCGCCCCGGTCGCCGGAGCCTCGGCCGCCCGGGCGCAGGACGGCGTCACCGCCACCGTGGGCCGGACCGTCGTCGCGGCGCAGGCGCGGGTACGGGTCACGGTCGAGGGCTGCGAGGACGGCCGGGCCACGGTCTCGTCCGGCGCGTTCGTCCGCGCCGTGACCGTCAGCGGCTCGCGCGGCGCCCTGTACGGCGACCTCACCGTCAAGTCCGCGACGGCCGCCGGACGTTACGACATCAGCGTGCGGTGCGACGGCCGCGAGCACGGCAGGGCGGGCCGCCTCCAGGTCGCCGGCGCCGGGCCGGACCGGCAGGGCCGGGACCAGGGCGATGCCGCACCCTACGCGCCCGTGCACGCGGGTGGCGGGGGTACCGCTGCCTCC
>NZ_JAKGCV010000699.1 GCF_021556455.1 Streptomyces fuscigenes
GAGGCCCTGGCGCTGTCCGGCGCGGCGCCCGGCCGCACCGCTTCCGCCCAGGGTTCGGCCTCCGGTCGCGGCCCGGGCGGCCCCCCGGTCCGCCGGCCGGCCGCCGACCGGGCCCTCGGGGGTGCCTGATGTCCCTGATCAGCACGCTGGCACGGCTGGAGGCCGTCGAGAGCGGGTACGCCACGCCCCTGGCGACGGTGCGTCACCGGCACCTGTCGGAGCACCCGCTCGTCCTCGTCCCGCTGACCACGGCGGGTGAGGCGGGCGCCCCGCTCGGCGCGCTCGTCGGCACCGACCGGGACGCGCCCCGCCTGCTGACCGTCGTCCAGCCGCGCGACCGCGACCTGCGCTTCGCCTTCCTGGCCGAACTGGCCGACGCGGTACTGCCGGTCGTCGACGCGTACGCGGACGACGTGGAGAGCGCCGAGCGCGCGGAGACTGACCCGGAGACCGGCAAGCGCGTCAAGGTCGAGGTCGAGCTGTGCGCCGACGCGCCGCAGCTCATCGTGCCGAACCGGCCGGGCGTCGACTTCGTGCGGCTGCTGGGCCGCTCCATGCGCTTTCGCCGCACCGCGGAGGACGACCCGGACGCGGCCCACCCCGCGCCGCCCCGGGTGCCGTTGCTCGGCCGCTGGCTGACCCACTACGGGGAGCGTGCCCGCGTGCCCGGCTCCGCCCTGCTGCCGGCCATGACGGACCTGCTGGCCCGGCACTGGGCCACCGGCCAGTCGAACCTGGAGGACCAGCACCTCGGCGCCCTCCTCGCCTGGCTGGACCCGCCCGAGGGTCTGACGGGCGCGGAGGCGGCGCTGCGGGCCGAGGTCGCCCGCGACGCGAGGGGGCAGCTGCTGTGCCCGCCGGCGGGCCCCGCGACCGACCCGGCCTTCGACAACAAGCTGCTGGCGCCCGCCGTCGAGCGCTACGACCGGGCGCGCCGCGAGGGAGCGGCCGCGCAGGACGGGGCGTACGCGGAGGAGCAGCTCGCCCGGGCCGCCGCCGCCGAGCGCGACGTGCGCCGGATGCTGGCGGAGGTGCTGCGGCCGACGTGGGACGCGGTGTGGCGCGGCGTCGACCTGCTGCGCGGGCTCCCGGAGGGCGCCGGCGTCGCCGATCGCTGGACCAGGGACCGCTGGTCGTACACCGGCCACCGCGACCGGGTGCGGGCCGGCGAACCGCCCCAGCCCCGCAGGGACGACGCGGTGACGGCCGCGCGCAAGCTCGCCTCGCGCGAGACCGCGCAGGCCCAGCTGGAGGCGGCGGAGGCGCTGGACGACCCGCTGGTGCTGGCCGGCTACCGGCTCGCCGGGCAGGCGTTCGTCGGAGAGGTGACCGACGCCGTACTCGAGTACAGCGAGGGCAAGCGCCCGGCCCCCAGGCCCCTGGTGACGGTCCGCACGTCCGACGCGCCGGCGCTCGGCGAGCGGGTGAAGGTCTACCGCTCACTGGACGGCAAGCCGCAGACGGCGGAGTTCGTGCGCTACGAGGACGGGCCGGAGGGCGACGCGGCGGACAGCCAGGGGCCGGGGGGCGACGCGAAGGACAGCGAGGGGCCGGAGGGCGAGGAGCCGGCGGGCGCGGGCCGGGCGGGCGGCGACGTGCCCGGAGCCGGACCCGGTCCGGACCCGGCCAGGACGGTGGTGCTGCGGATCATGGACCGCATGGGCAGGAGCAAGGTGCCCGCGCCGGGGTCGGTGCCGGAGAAGGGCGACACGATCGCGTGGACGCTGTTCGAACACACCGTGCGCGGCGGCCCGAAGCTGCCGGACCCGGAGGACACCCCCTGGACCCACGGCGGCCCGCCCGAGACGGCGGCCGCACCGCCCCTCGCCGCCGCGCCGGGCGCGGCGGACGCACCGGGCCCCGCCGGCG
>NZ_JAKGCV010000069.1 GCF_021556455.1 Streptomyces fuscigenes
GCCGGTCACGCGGCCTGCCCGGACGCGGCGGGGGCGACGACCAGGACCGGGCGGTGGGCCGGGGCGACCCGGGCGCGGACGCCGGGGCCGAGCCCGCCCGCGTCCCGCGAGGGGACGTCCGCCTTGACGGTCGTGCCGTCGGGGAGGTCCAGCAGGATGCGGGTGACGGAGCCGAAGAAGGACGCCGCCACGACGGTCGCGGTGCCCTCGGGGTCCGCCTCGGCGGTGATGTTCTCGGGCCGGATCAGCACGTCGACCGCGCCCGTGCCGCCCGTGGCCGGCGCGTCGCCGTCCACCGGCAGTTCGGCGCCCGCGACCCGCACCAGGCCCGGGCCCGACAGCGTCCCGGACAGGCGGTTCATCGTGCCCACGAACTCGGCGACGAAGGCCGTCGCGGGCCGCTCGTACAGCTCCGAGGGGGGCGCGCACTGTTCCACGCGGCCCGCGTTGAGCACGGCGACCCGGTCGGCCATCGACAGGGCCTCCTCCTGGTCGTGGGTGACGAAGACGGTGGTGATGCCGAGGGAGAGCTGCAGCCGCCTGATCTCCTCGCGCAGCGAGAGGCGGACCTTCGCGTCTAGCGCGGACAGCGGCTCGTCGAGCAGCAGGACGCGCGGACGCAGTGCCAGCGCGCGGGCCAGCGCGACGCGCTGCTGCTGGCCGCCGGACATCTGGTGCGGGAAGCGGTCGCCGTGCTCGGGCAGGCCGACGAGGTCGAGGAGTTCGGCCGCGCGCTCGCGCCGCTCGGCCGCGGACACCTTCCGCACGCGCAGGCCGAAGGCCACGTTGTCGCGCGCGCTCAGGTGCGGGAAGAGGCTGTAGGACTGGAAGACCATGCCCGCGTCGCGGCGGTTGGCGGGCACGCGGGTGATGTCCTCGCCGTCCACGAGGACCTCACCCGCGTCGGGGTGCTCGAAGCCGGCGAGGACGCGCAGCGCGGTGGTCTTGCCGCAGCCCGACGGGCCGAGCAGGGCGAGGAGTTCGCCGGGGCGGGCCGTCAGGTCGAGGCCGTCCAGCGCGACGGTGGGGCCGAACGCCCGGCGCAGGCCGCGGAATTCGACGAGCGCGCCGGCCGCCGCCGGGGAGGGGCCGTCCGCCACCGCGGCGGACGAGAGGGGTGTGACCATGGAGGGGACTACTCCTTGCCGGAAGGGGCGGGCAGGGGGGCGGTGGTGCCGCGCGCGTCCGCCCGCGAGGCGGGGGCCGGGGCCGAGGCGCCGGCGTCGGCGCGTGCTCCCGCGCGCGAGAGGACGAGCAGCAGCACCCAGGCGATCAGCAGGCTCAGCAGCGAGACCGCCACGGACATCTGCGCCTCGTCGCCCGAGATCGTGACGATCCACACGGCGAACGGCTCGTAGCCGAGCAGCGCGGCGATCGTGTACTCGCCGAGCACCAGCGCGAGCGTCAGGAAGGCCGCTCCGGCCAGCGAGGAGCGCAGGTTGGGCAGGACGACCCGCCAGAGCGTGTACGCGGCCGACGCGCCGCAGTTGCGCGCGGCCTCCACGAGCGTCGTGAGGTCGACGGCGCGCAGTCCCGCGTCGAGGGAGCGGTAGACGAAGGGCAGCGCGAGCACCACGTACGCGAAGACGAGCACCAGCGGGAACGACTGGTTCTGCACGGCGAGGAACGTCTGGTAGAGCGGCGTCGTCGCGAGGTGGTCGGGGCCCCAGCGCAGGACGCTCTGCATGCCGCTGACGAGCGCGATCGGCGGGACGACCAGCGGCAGCATGCAGACGATCTCGACGAGGGGGCGCAGGCGGGGTGCGCCGAGGCGGACCGCGACCATGGCCGGGACGACGAGCAGCAGCGACACCGCGATCGTCGCGGCGGCGAGCCCCAGCGACAGCAGCAGGCTGCGGCCGAAGCCGTCGGCGGAGAGGATGCCGGTGTACGCGCCGAAGTCCACGCCGTGGCCGGGCACGTGGACCGTGAAGACGAACGACGCGAGGAGCGGCACGACGAAGTAGACGCCCGCGAGGCCGAGGACCGCGCCCCGCCAGACGCGCGGCCGCGGGCGCCGGGCCGCGGCGGGCCGGGCGGGCGGCGCGTCCTTCCCGGGGACCGCGCCGGGTGCGGTGCCCGCGGTGGGGGTCAGTGCAGCCATCGGGTGCTCCGTCGCTGGAGGGGCAGGTAGACCGCCATGACGAGTCCGGCGATCACGATCATGTCGAGGCTGAGCGCGAGCGCCACGTTCTCCTGTCCGACCTGGACGTTGCCGGAGAGGGCGTCCGCGATCTTGAGCGTGACGAGCGGCACCGAGCCGCCGACGAGCGCGGCGGCGGTGGCGTACGCGGCGAAGGCCGAGCCGAAGAGGAGCACGAAGCCGCCGAGCAGGGTGGGCGCGAGCACCGGGAGGCCCACGTGCCGCCAGAACTGGCCGGTCGTGGCGCCTGCGTTGTGCGCGGCCTCCCGCCACTGCGGGCGCAGCCCGTCGAGCGCGGGCACGGACACCAGCACCATCAGCGGCACGAGGAAGTAGAGGTAGATGACGACGAGGCCGGGGAACGAGTAGAGGTTCCAGCCGGCCGAGTCCAGGTGCGCGACCTGGGTGACGACCCCGGAGATGCCCAGGGTGGCGACGAACGCGAACGCGAGCGGGACGCCGCCGAAGTTGGCGAGGACCCCGGACGCGGTGAGCACCGACTCGCGCAGCGCGCCGCGCCGCGCCGCGACCACGGCCTGGGCGATCAGCATGCCGAGGACGCAGCCGAGCAGCGCGGTGAGCGCGGACAGTTCGACGCTGCCGGTGAGCGACGTGAGGTAGGCGCCGCCGAGCGACGTGGCGATGTTGGATCCGGTCGCGTGCGTGGTGCCGCCGTCGTCCGTGGTGAACGCGCCGTAGACGACGAAGCCGACGGGCAGGCCGAAGCAGACGGCGGCGAACGCGAGGAGCGGGAGGGTGCCGAGCCAGGAGCGCGACGCCCGCCGCCGGCGGCTGCTGCCGCCGGCGGCGCCCGGAGCGGGCGTGCCCGGTGGGGGCAGGGTGTCGGCCGGCATCAGGAGACGGCCTTGTCCCAGTTCTGGGTCAGCACGCCCTTGACCTTGTCGAGGTCGTCGGAGGCCGGGAAGGACGGCGTGCCGGAGACCTGCGGCAGCTTGGCGACGAACGTCTTGTCGGCGGAGCCGTCGGCGGTCATCGAGGGCAGCAGCACCGGGCGGGCGTAGCCCTTGAGGAACAGGTTCTGGCCGGTGGTGCTGTAGAGGAACTCCATCCACAGGCGGGCCGCGGCGGGGTGCGGGGCGTCCTTGTTGATCGCCTGCGAGTAGTACTGGGCGTACTGGCCGTCGGAGGGCACGGAGACCTTCCAGTCGACGCCCTTGGACTTGAACTCGTCCGCGTAGGAGGCGTTGAGGTAGTCCCAGTCGATGGAGATGGGCGTCTCGCCCTTCTCGACGGTGGCCGGGGTGGACTCGACGGGGATGAAGTTGCCGCTCTTCTTCAGCTTGCCGAAGTAGTCGATGCCGGGCTGGATGTCCGTGAATGAGCCCTTGTTGGCGAGGGCCGCCGCGTACACGCCGCCGAACGCGGAACCCGACTTGTTCGGGTTGCCGTTGAGGGCGACCTTGCCCTTGTACTCGGGCTTGAGCAGGTCGGCGAAGGTGGTGGGGCAGTCCTTGACGCGCTTGGCGTCGCAGCCGATGGAGATGTAGCCGCCGTAGTCGTTGTACCAGAGGCCGTTCGGGTCCTTCTGCGCCGTCGGGATCTTGTCGAAGTCCGCCACCTTGTAGGGGGCGAAGAGGCCCTGCGAGGCGCCGCTGCGGTCGAAGGGGATGCCGAGGTCGACGACGTCGGGTGCGCGGTCCTGGCCCTTGCGGGAGGTGATCGCGTTGATCTCGTCGGCGCTGGCCGCGTCGGGCGTCTCGTCCTTGACCTTGACCTTGTACTTGGCCTCGAACTCCTTGATGATCTCGCCGTAGTTGGCCCAGTCCGGCGGCAGGGCTATCGCGTTCAGCGAGCCCTCCTTCTGGGCGGCCTTGACGAGGGCGTCCATGCCGCCGAAGTCGGCGGCCGAGGTCGCGGCGGACGCCTTGACGCCGCCGGCGGAGGCGGACGTGTCGGCGGCGCTGTCCTGCTTGGCGCCGCAGGCGGTCAGAGCGGTGAGTGCGGCGGTGCTGAGTGCGACGGCGGCGGCGAGCCGGTGGCGGCCGTGCAGGGGCTTTCGGGTCACGCTGTGTCTCCCGTGAAGAGGGCGGAGGGGGGCGGCGGCGCATGTCCGGGCCGGGGGCCACTTGTTCAGACAAGCTGGGATCAGTTCGCCCGGTCGCGATGACGGGAGCGTGAACGGCGCGTGTCCGCGCGCGGGCGCGGCCCGGAAAAGGAATCCCCGCGCAAAACGGACGACCGACCGGGGAAGGACCGGGGCATCGCGCGCGTGTCGGGCCCGGGCGGGCGGCCCTCTCCTCCGGAGGCCCGGGGGCGGTTACAGTGAGGGACAGGTACGTGGCCGATACCCGTATCTGCGTACAGGAGACGGCGGGCGACCGCCAGGACCGAGGGGGACGCGTGAGCGGTTCGCGCTATGTGGAAATCGCGGACGCGCTGCGGCAGTCGATCCTCGACGGGGAGTACCAGGTGGGCGCCCTGCTGCCGTCCGAGAGCGAACTCGCAGCCCGCTGGGGCGCCTCGCGGGGCACGGTGCGCCAAGCGGTGGGCCTGCTGGCGTCCGAGGGGCTCGTGGGCTCCCGGCAGGGTGCGCGGCGCGTGGTGCTGCGCCAGGAACGGCGGCACAGCTTCGCCCAGTTGAACAGCTTCGCGCAGTGGGCCGCGGCCATGGGGTGCGAGGTGTCGAGCCGCATCCTGGAGCGCACCACGCGGCGTGCGAGCGCCGAGGAGGCGTCCCGCCTCGGTGTCGGCCCGGGCAGCGACGTGCTGTACGTGCTGCGGCTGCGCCACCTCGACGGCGAGCCCGTGCTGGTCGAGCGCACCGCCTACACGGAGTGGGTGGCGCCGGCCGTCCGCGACCTGCCGGACGACTGCGTCTCCATCATGAACACCATCGCGCAGGACGCGGGCATCGTCGCGCACTACGGAGAGCACCTGATCGACGCGGTGGCCGCGGGCAGCGAGGACGCGCGCCTGCTGGGGGTGCGCCGGGGCGGGCCGCTGCTGCGCCAGCGCTACCTCACGTACACGGCGGCGGGACGCCCCATCGAGTGGACGGACGACCGCTACCTGCCGGGCAGCGTGGCCTTCGCCGTGAGCAACTCCGCCGCGGCCTCGCCGCTGGAGCGGCACGCGGGCCCGTCGGTGGCGGCGCACCCGCTGCGCGCGTCCTGAGCCGTCGCGGGAGGAGGCGGGCGACGGCACGGGCCGGAGACCGCCCGGTGCCGCGGGCCGGCGGCGGTCTGACGGCGTGTCCGGCCGTCCGGAGGGGCGCGGGCTAGTTGGCGGCGCCGTCCGCGGCGGGCCGGGGCGGCAGGAGGTCCCGCCGTGCCAGCGCCAGGCAGGTCCGCACCGCGACCGACCCGACCAGGACGGTGATGGCGGCCAGCACGAGGCAGGTCCAGACGAGGTGCCCGGCGGGCCTGCCCAGCTCGATCCAGCGGATCGTCACCGTCGCGACGGCCGCCCAGGAGAAGGTGAAGGACCAGAAGCCGGGCACGAACGGGAGCTTCCGGTAGACCGCGATCAGCCGCAGCTGCGCCACCACCATCAGCACGCCGTAGCCCGCGAGCCCCGCGACGACGGCGTCCATGCGGTCGCCGTTGAGGCCGAACCAGGCGAGGGTCGCCACCGGCGCGGGGGCCACCTCGATCGCGACCGTGGGCAGGAGCGGGGGCGCCGGCAGGGGCCTGCCGAGCAGGCGGACCAGGATCACCGAGCCGACGATCAGCCAGCACACCGCGCCGAGGCCGAGCATGAACTCGCCCAGCCGCACCTGGTGGACCTGCGTGGCCGAGGCAGAGGCGATCAGGCCGCCCGCCACGGTGGGCAGGAAGTACCCGGGGTGCACGGTCGCCAGGTCCATCTCGCCGTAGATCCACTGGCCGGTCAGCCAGCCGCCCAGCACGACGGTCAGCCCGAGGAAGACGTCCACGAACACGGTGGCGCCGCCGGGCCAGAACAGGTTCAGGCCCTCCGCGGACAGCAGCATCGGCGTGATGACCGCCAGCGACGAGAACGGGCCGAGCACCGGGTCGCGCAGGTCCGCCAGGAAGGCGCCCCGCACGGCGAGCGCGTAGCGCGCGTACGCGGCGAGCGTCAGCAGCCAAACGAGGGCCGCCAGGGCGAGCAGGGCGCGCCCCACGTCGACCGGGATGTCCCCGGTCCGGGCGGCGGCGATCCAGCTGCCGCCGAGACCCGCCAGTCCGAAGGCCATGCCGAAGAGATTGAGCGGGATGCGTCTGGGGGCCACGGGCGGGACGTCCTTTCCTGGACCGGCGCGGGGCGCGGGCCGTCGCGGGGCGATGGCACTGGATCGTAGGACGCGCGGGCGCCGGAGCGGCGGACCCCCGGCGCCGGGCGCGCGAACGAGCCGCGGCGGCCCGGTGCGACCGGGTCGCGCGCCCGGCGGGGGCGGCCCCGGCGGCCGCCCCCGTGACGGCGCCTACTCGGGCCAGGCGGAGTTCTGGATGACGTCGACGAAGTCGATGTGCCGGAAGCCGGGCACGAAGTGCTCCAGGACGTCCGCGTTGACCGTGCCGAACGTGGTGTCGGGGCGGTCCTTGAAGCCGTCCGTGAAGGCCTGCAGGATCTGCCGCTTGAAGTCGGGCCTCGGGTGGGCCCCGGTGACGGCGGCGATGTCCGCCTCGGTCAGGTCGTCCAGGCGCATGCCGAGCACGTCGGTCTCGACGCCCGCCGTGGTGGCCGCGATCTCGGGCGCCATCTTGTAGGGCACCTCGGGGGTGGTGTGCAGCGCGATGGCCGTCCACACCGTCGCCGCGTCGGCCTCGGAGAAGCCGTGCGTGAGCAGGAACGCGCGGGCCTGGTCCGCGCTGTCGAGCTCGAAGCGCTGGTCGTCGCCGCGGTAGGGGGCGACGAGGCCGGTGTCGTGGAACAGCGCCGCCACGTAGAGGAGTTCGGGGTCGGGGCGGATGCCCAGGGTGCGCGCCTGGAGGCTGCCGAAGAGGAAGACCCGGCGCGAGTGGTGGTAGATCAGCGGGGTGGTGGTCTCCCTGATGAGGTCGGTCGCGTCCTTCGCGAGGGTGCTGTCGGGGATCGCCACGTCGGCGATGGTCTCGGTCATGGTGCCTCTTCGGCTCGTCGGGTCGATGTGTCTCCACGATCCGCCCGGGGGCCCCTCCGTTTCCGCTACCGGACGGCCAACAGGCCCTCACTTGCGGACACGGGCCGTGCCGGCGCGGGGCCGCGACACCGGCGCACGGTCGCCGCGATTCCCCCGCCCGGCGGGTCCCGCACCGTGCCTCGGGGCCGGGTCGGCCGCCCCCCGGCGGCTCCCCGGCCCCAGCCCCCGCCCCGGCGTCAGCGGGCCGGCCCGTGCAGCGCCTCGTCGGCGGCGCCGAAGCGCTCGGCGGCGTTCCCTGCCTGGTGCCAGTGCGGGTAGATGAGGGCGGGTGCGGAGACCTTGTCGAGCCGGTCGACGTCCTCGGCCGTCAGCGTCACCTCGGCGGCCCCCAGGTTGTCCGCCAGCTGCTCGTCCTTGCGCGCGCCGATCACCAGCGAGGTGACGGACGGCTTCGCGAGGAGGTACGCGAGGGAGAGCTGCGCGGGCGAGACGCCGTGGGCGGACGCGATGTCGACGACCGTCTCGATGGTGTCGTACAGCTTCTCCTCGTCGCGCACGGGCGGCTCGCTCCACTCGGTGAGGTGGCGGCTCTCGCTCACCTGCTGCCCGCGCCGGTACTTGCCGGACAGCAGCCCGCCCGCGAGCGGGCTCCACACCATGACGCCGAGGCCCTGGTCCAGCGAGAGCGGCACCAGTTCGTACTCGGCGTCGCGCGACTCCAGCGAGTAGTAGATCTGGTTGCTGACGAAGCGCTGGTAGCCGTGCGCGTCCGCGACCGAGAGCGCCTTCATGAGCTGCCAGCCGGAGTAGTTCGACACGCCGAGATAGCGCACCTTGCCCGAGCGCACGAGGGTGTCGAGCGTCTCCAGGGTCTCCTCGAGCGGGGTCTGACCGTCCCACTCGTGCACGTGGTAGATGTCGATGTGGTCGGTGTTCAGCCGCCGCAGGCTGTTGTGCAGCTGATCCAGGATGTGCTGGCGGGACAGGCCCTGCTCGTTGGGCCCCTCCCCCATCTTCATGCGCACCTTGTCGGAGATCAGCACCTGGTCGCGCTTGCCGGCCAGGGCCTCGCCGAGGATGTCCTCGGCCACGCCGTACGAGTACATGTTGGCGGTGTCGATCACGTTGACGCCCGCGTCGAGGCACATGCCGATCTGGCGTTTCGCGCCCTCCACGCCGATGTTGCCGAGGGCGCCGAACTGCGCCTTGCCGCCGTACGTCATGGTGCCCAGCGAGAGCACGGAGATGCGAAGGCCCGACCGTCCGAGCTGCCTGTACTGCATCGTGGTCCCTCTCGGTCGCGGAAGGCCGGTGTTCTCCGGCGTACCGGACGACTACCACGCGAGGAGGCTTCGAATCGGCGGTCCGGGGCCCGGCCGGGCCCGCCGGGCACTCGCTCGCCGCGGCCCGGGGGGCCGCGGAGCCCGAGGGACCGGGGCCGCTCAGCCGCCGGAGGTGTCGAGCTCCGCGCCCGCGTCCACACCGGCGCAGTCGTAGGGGTCCTTCAGCCAGCCATCGGGGAGGACGACACGGTTGTTGCCGGACGTCCGGCCGCGCGGGCCGTCGGCGCCGACGGGCCAGGACTGGTCCAGGTCGAGGCCCGCCAGCAGCTCGTCGAGCTGCGCGAGCGACGAGGTGACCGCGAGCTTGCGGCGCAGCTCCGAGCCGACCGCGAAGCCCTTCAGGTACCAGGCGACGTGCTTGCGGAAGTCGACCACGCCGCGACCCTCGTCGCCGAGCCACTCCCCGAGCAGCTGCGCGTGGCGGTGCATGACGGCCGCGACCTGGCGCAGATCGGGCCGCATCGGTGCGCCCGTGCCCTCGAACGCGGCGACCAGGTCGGCGAACAGCCACGGCCGCCCGAGGCAGCCCCGGCCGACGACGACGCCGTCGCAGCCCGTCTCACGCACCATGCGCAGGGCGTCCTCCGCCGACCAGATGTCGCCGTTGCCGAGGACGGGGATCTCCGGGACGTGCTCCTTGAGGCGTGCGATCGCGTCCCAGTCCGCGGTGCCGCCGTAGTGCTGGGCCGCCGTCCTGCCGTGCAGGGCGATGGCGGTGATGCCCTCGTCGACGGCGATGCGGCCGGCGTCCAGGCTGGTGAGGTGGTCGGCGTCGATGCCCTTGCGCATCTTCATCGTCACCGGCAGCGCGCCCGCGTTGGACACGGCCTCGTGCAGGATGGCGCGCAGCAGCGGCCGCTTGTACGGGAGGGCCGAGCCGCCGCCCTTGCGCGTGACCTTGGGCACCGGGCAGCCGAAGTTGAGGTCGATGTGGTCGGCGAGGTCCTCGTCGACGATCATCCGCACCGCCTTGCCGACGGTGGCCGGGTCGACGCCGTACAGCTGGATCGAGCGGGGCGTCTCGTCGGCGCCGAACCGGATCAGCTGCATGGTCTTCTCGTTGCGCTCGACCAGGGCGCGTGTGGTGATCATCTCACTGACGAACAGGCCCTTGCCGCCCGCGAACTCCCGGCACAGCGTGCGGAAGGGCGCGTTGGTGATCCCGGCCATCGGCGCCAGGACCACCGGAGGCCTTACGGCATACGGCCCGACGGACAGCTGTGCGGCCGCCTGCTCGGCGGGCCGGATGGCGGTGAGGGTCTCGGTGGTCATGCGCCCATTGTCGCGTATCGCGCCGGGTGCTCCTCCGCCGACCGGGTGCCCTGTACAAGAAGGTCATTAGTTTTGCGTACTATCGATGTATGCCCGAGCTCAGCCACCGCCGGCGGATGCTGGTGCTGGCGATCTGCTGCATGAGCCTGCTGATCGTCAGCCTCGACAACACCGTCCTCAACGTCGCCCTCCCCTCGATGCAACGGGAGCTGCACGCCAGCGTCTCCGGCCTGCAGTGGACGATCGACGCCTACACCCTCGTGCTCGCGTCGCTGCTGATGCTCGCGGGCTCCACCGCCGACCGCGTCGGCCGCCGCCGCGTCTTCACGACCGGCCTGGTGGTCTTCACGCTCGGCTCGGTGCTGTGCTCGGTGGCTCCGAACCTGGAGATGCTGGTCGTCTTCCGCATGGTCCAGGCGGTCGGCGGCTCGATGCTCAACCCGGTCGCGATGTCGATCATCACGAACACGTTCACCGACCCCCGTGAGCGGGCCCGCGCCATCGGCGTGTGGGGCGGCGTGGTCGGCCTGTCGATGGCGGCGGGGCCGCTCATCGGCGGGTTGCTCGTGGACTCCGTCGGCTGGCGCTCGATCTTCTGGATCAACCTGCCGATCGGGCTGGCCGCACTCTGGCTGACCTGGAAGTTCGTGCCGGAGTCCCGGGCGGCGAAGGCCCGCAGGCCCGACCCGGTCGGCCAGCTCCTCGTCATCGGCGTCCTGGCCGGCGTGACGTCGACCATCATCGAGGTCCCCTCGCTCGGCTGGACCTCGCCCCTGATCCTGGCGCTGATCGCGCTGGCCGTCGGCTGCCTCCTCGCGCTGCTGCGCTACGAACCCCGGCGCCCGGAGCCCCTGATCGACCTGCGCTTCTTCCGCAGCGCGCCGTTCAGCGGTGCCACGGTGATCGCCGTGTGCGCGTTCGCGGCGCTCGGCGGCTTCCTCTTCGTGAACACGCTCTACCTCCAGGAGGCGCGCGACCTGAGCGCCCTGCACGCCGGGCTCTACCTGCTGCCGATGGCCGCCATGACGGGCATCTGCGCGCCGCTGTCCGGCCGCGTCGTCGGCAGCCGGGGGCCGCGGCCCTCGCTGATCGTCGCGGGCATCGGGATGACGGCGAGCGGGCTGCTGTTCGCGGTCTTCGACGCCGAGGCCCACACCGCGCTGCTGTTCACCGGGTACGTCGTCTTCGGCTTCGGATTCGGCTGGGTCAACGCGCCGATCACCAACACCGCGGTCTCCGGCATGCCGCGCTCCCAGGCGGGTGTCGCCGCTGCCGTCGCCTCGACCAGCCGCCAGATCGGCTCGACGCTGGGCGTGGCGGTGCTCGGCGCGGTGCTCGCGGGCGGGGTGGCTGCCTCCTCGGGCAGCGGCAGGGCGTCGGCGTCGTACGTGCACGCCTTCACGGACGCGGCCCGGCCCGCCTGGTGGGTCCTGACGGCCTGCGGCTTCGCCGTTCTGGTGCTCGGCATCCTCACCAGCGGCACATGGGCGCGGGGCAGCGCCCAGCGCGCGGCCGCCCGCCTGGAGCAGGACCAGCCGCTCGTGGCGGCGGCCCGGGGCTCCTCCCGGGCCGCCTGACCCCGGAGGGCCGCCGGACCGTCCGGCCCCGCCCCGGGCGTCCCTCCCGCACCACCGCGTACGCCCGGCTCACACGTCGGCGTACGCCCGGACTCCTCGGGGTTCCCGCGTCACCGGTGCGCCCGGCCGCTGCCGGGCGGCACGCAGCTCCCGGGCGTGGGCGTCCAGCCGGACCAGCCGCTCACGGGTCTCCTCGTCCGCCGGCGAGTAGCCGATCAGCGCGGGTCCCGTCTTCGGGCCCAGCCACAGCGGCGTCTGCTCCAGCCGCAGCCGCCCGACGACGGCGTTGTCGAAGGCCTTGCCGTGCCCGGTGTGCACCTCGACCTCGTGCCGGTCCCAGACCTCGCAGAACCGGCGGGAGGCGGTGCACAGCCGCGCCAGCAGGGCCTTCCACGCCGGGTCGCCCAGGTGCTCCGCCATCGAGGCCCGGAACTTCGCGGCCATGGCCCGCTCGACCTTCTCCCGGTCCACCAGCGACGCGCGCCACGCCTCGTCGGTGAACGCCAGCCACAGGCAGTTGCGGTCCTCCGGCGCCAGCTCGTCGAGGTCGCGCAGCAGCACCCCGTACGTGCTGTTGTACGCGAGGATGTCGTACCTGCTGTTCTGCACGGCGGCCGGGAACGGCTCCAGCTGCTCCAGCATGCGCGAGATCGCCGGCGTCACCTGGGCGCACGGTGTCGTCGGGTCCGGGTCCACGCCGCCGCCCAGCGCGAACAGGTGCGCCCGCTCCACGGGGTCGAGCAGCAGCGCCCGGGCCAGGGCGTCCAGCACCTGCGGGGACACCTGGATGTCGCGCGCCTGCTCCAGCCACGTGTACCAGGTGACGCCGACCGCGGAGAGCGCGGCGACCTCCTCGCGCCGCAGCCCCGGGGTGCGGCGGCGCACGCCGCGCGCCATCCCGACCTGCTCGGGCGTGATGCGTTCGCGGCGGCTGCGCAGGAACTCGGCGAGCTCACGGCGCCGCACGTCGGGCGAGGGGTGGCCGCCGCCCCGCGCGACGTGCGCGGGGGCAGCCGGTGTCCGGTCGATCGGAGAGATGGCCATCGCACCAGTGTCCACCCCGGCCGAACCTGTTACCAGGTGCTCCTTGTACCAGGACAAGGACACTCTGGTACCCGGCTGCGCGGTCGGCGATCGTCGGTGCCATGACCAAGGCATCCATCTCCACCGCCGCCGGGGCGGCGGGTCCCGCGACCACTGCCGACGCGGCCGGGAGGACGGCCGCGAACGCCGGCGGAAGGCCCGGCGACAACGGGGCGGCCATCCATCACCACGGCCGTCCCGTCCTCGGGCCGCTCGGCCTCTTCACCGTGCTGCTCGGCGCGGCCCTCCCCCTCGTCGACTTCTTCATCGTCAACGTCGCCCTGCCCACCATCGAGCGCGACCTCGACGCCGGCGCGGCCCTGCTGGAGCTGGTGGTCGCCGGCTACGGGCTCAGCTACGCGGTGCTGCTCGTGCTCGGCGGCCGGCTCGGCGACATGTTCGGCCGCCGCAGGCTGTTCATCGCGGGCATGGCGGCCTTCGGGCTCACGTCCCTCGCCTGCGGCCTCGCGCCCGACGCGTGGACGCTCGTCGCGGCGCGGGTCGCGCAGGGCGCGGCGTCGGCGCTGATGCTCCCGCAGGTCCTCGCCACCATCCACTCCTCGACCACGGGCCACCGCCGCGCCCGCGCACTGTCCATGTACGGGGCGACGGCGGGCCTCTCGATGGTCGCCGGGCAGATACTCGGCGGCGTGCTGGTCGCCGCGGACATCGGCGGCTCCGGCTGGCGGGCGATCTTCCTGGTGAACGTGCCGGTGGCGGTCGTCGGCCTGTTCCTCGCCGTGCGCTCGGTGCCGGAGACCCGCTCGCAGGCGCCCGCGCCGATCGACGCGCCCGGCACGGTCCTGCTCGCCGCCGCGCTCGTGTCGCTGCTCGCGCCGCTCACCGAGGGCCGGGCCGCGGGGTGGCCGCTGTGGACATGGGTGTCGCTCGCCGCGTTCCCGTTCCTCGCGGCGGGGCTGTACGCGGTGGAGCGGCGCGCCGAGGGCGCGGGGCGCACACCGCTGGTGCCGCCGAGCCTGTTCCACCAGGTGTCGCTGCGCCGGGGGCTCGTGCTGGTCCTGCCGTTCTCCATCGGCTTCGGCGGCTTCATGTTCGTCTTCGCCGTCGCGCTCCAGCAGGGCCTCGGCATGGGGGCGGTGGCGGCCGGGGTGGCCCTCGTGCCGCTGGCGGTGACGTTCTTCGCGGCGTCGCTCGCCGGCCCCCGGCTCGTCCGCCGCCACGGCTCCCTGGTCGTGCCGGCGGGCGCCGTCCTCCAGGCGCTCGGCCTCGTGCTCATGGCGTACGCCGTGTGGCGCCACTGGCCCTCGGTCGGCACGCTCGCGCTGCTGCCGGGCACCGCGCTCGCCGGGGCCGGGCAGGGGCTCCAGCTGCCGGTGCTGTTCCGGATCGTGCTCTCCGACGTGCCCGCGGAGCGGGCCGGCGTGGGCAGCGGGGTGATGGTCACCACGCAGCAGTCGGCGCTGGCCCTCGGCGTCGCCACGCTCGGCTCGCTGTTCCTGACGCTCTCCGGGACGGGAACCGCGCACATGGGCCATGCGCTGGTCGTCACGCTGCTGACGCAGCTGGGGCTGGTGCTGCTGACGGCGGTGCTCGCGCTGCGCCTGCCGCGCCGGATCTCCTGAGCTCGGCCGGGTGCCGCGGCCCGGCCGGTGCCGCCGCGCGGGGACTGCCCCGGAGCGGGCGGGTGTCGGGAGTGCGCACGCCGCGGCCCCGATACGGGTGAGGGCCGGGAGCGCGTACGCCACCGGCCCTCACCCGCGCGACCCTGGCGGGCCGCCGCGGCTCAGCTCCCGCTGCCGCCGGGCCCCTGCTCCCCGGCGGCGGACGCCCCGCCCCGCGGCGAGGCGGTGTCCGGCTCGTCGCGCCCGGCGCCCTCCGGAGCGGACGCCTGCCCGGCGCCCTGCGGAGCGGACGCCTGCCCGCCGGCGCGCTCACGCATCCTGCGCACCAGGTCCTGCTTCTGCTCGGCGGCGGACCTGCGGTCCTCGCTGCCGGGTGCTGCTCCCTGTCCCTGCGAACGGGGCAGCTTCCTGCGCTGCCCGCCCACGCCGAGCAGGTTGTTGCGGCTCTTGGCCACGGGTGTCTCCCGAAGTGATGGGGAAGTGGTCCGACGATCGGGTGTGCGGCACGCGGCCGCGCACCCTCACTCGTAGTGCTGGAAGAACATTCCCGAGATGCGCATTCCGCGAAGCTAGCAGCCCGGCCGCCGTGAACGGCACCGGTTTTCCTCCGCGGGGCGTGGCCCTGCGCGCGGAAGGGCCCGCCCCCACGAGGGAGCGGGCCCTTCCGGTGCGCCGTGGGGCCGGGTTCAGCAGCCGAGGAGGCGCGAGCCCAGGTACGCCTGGATCTGGTCGAGGGAGACCCGCTCCTGCGCCATCGTGTCGCGCTCGCGCACGGTGACTGCGTTGTCGTCCAGCGTGTCGAAGTCGACCGTCACGCAGAACGGCGTGCCGATCTCGTCCTGGCGGCGGTAGCGGCGGCCGATGGCGCCCGCGTCGTCGAACTCGATGTTCCAGTTGCGCCGCAGGTCCGCCGCCAGGCCCTTGGCCTTCGGCGAGAGCTGCGGGTTGCGCGAAAGCGGCAGGACGGCGACCTTCACCGGCGCGAGGCGCGGGTCGAGGCGCATCACGGTGCGCTTCTCCATGACGCCCTTCGCGTTCGGCGCCTCGTCCTCGTTGAACGCGTCGAGCATGAAGGCGAGCATGCCGCGGCCGACACCGGCGGCGGGCTCGATCACGAACGGCGTCCAGCGCTCGCCGGCCTCCTGGTCGTAGTACGACAGGTCGTGGCCGGATGCCTTCGCGTGGGCGTTCAGGTCGTAGTCCGTGCGGTTCGCCACGCCCTCCAGCTCACCCCACTCGCTGCCGCCGAACTGGAAGCGGTACTCGATGTCCGCCGTGCGCTTCGAGTAGTGGGAGAGCTTCTCCTTCGGGTGCTCGAACCAGCGCATGTTCTCCGCGCGCATGCCGAGGTCCGTGTACCAGTTCCAGCGCTGCTCGAGCCAGTACTCGTGCCACTTCTCGTCCTCGCCGGGCTTGACGAAGAACTCCATCTCCATCTGCTCGAACTCGCGGGTGCGGAAGATGAAGTTGCCGGGCGTGATCTCGTTGCGGAAGGACTTGCCGATCTGCGCGATGCCGAACGGCGGCTTCTTGCGGGAGGTCTGCTGGACCTGCGCGAAGTTGGTGAAGATGCCCTGCGCCGTCTCGGGGCGCAGGTAGGCCACCGAACCGGAGTCCTGCGTCGGGCCGAGGTGCGTGGTCAGCAGGCCGGAGAACTGCTTCGGCTCGGTGAAGGTGCCCTTGTTGCCGCAGTTGGGGCAGTTGATGTCGGCGAGGCCGTTCGCCGGCGCCTTGCCGTGCTTCTCCTCGTACGCCTCTTCAAGGTGGTCGGCGCGGTAGCGCTTGTGACAGTACGTGCACTCGGTGAGCGGGTCGGTGAAGGTCTCGACATGCCCGGACGCCTGCCACACCTCGGTGGCGAGGATCACCGAGGAGTCCAGACCGACGACGTCCTCGCGCGAGGTGACCATGGAGCGCCACCACTGGCGCTTGATGTTCTCCTTCAGCTCGACCCCGAGCGGCCCGTAGTCCCAGGCGGCGCGCTGACCACCGTAGATCTCGCTGGACGGGTAGACGAAGCCACGGCGCTTGCTCAGGTTGACGATGCTGTCGATCTTGTCGGCGGCCACGGTGCTCTCTTCATTACGATGACGGCGAACGGCGAATACCTCAGATTAGCGGCGGCCGCACCCCCCGGATCAAATCGGCGGCGGCTGGCAGAATGGACGTAGCCGTGAGCCAGGTACCACGGCGTGCCCGATGGAGCCGAGGAGGCATCTGTGACGACCGCGCACAGTGACGGACCCCCCGTACGCGGCAGGTCCACCCGCCAGCGTGCGGCGGTCGCGTCCGCGCTGGACGAGGTCGAGGAGTTCCGCAGTGCGCAGGAGCTGCACGACATGCTCAAGCACCGGGGCGACTCCGTCGGACTCACCACCGTCTACCGTACGCTCCAGTCCCTCGCGGACGCGGGCGAGGTCGATGTGCTGCGCACCACGGAGGGCGAGTCCGTGTACCGGCGGTGCACGAGCGAGTCGCACCACCACCACCTGGTGTGCCGGGTGTGCGGCGCGGCCGTGGAGGTGGAGGGCCCCGCGGTCGAGCAGTGGGCGGACGCGGTCGCGGCGCAGCACGGCTACGTGGGCGTGGCCCACACCCTGGAGATCTTCGGTACGTGCGCGGACTGCGCGGGCAGGTAGCCGCGCGGGGCCTCGGCGGGACGGTCCGCGGGACTCGTCCGCGGGACCGTCCGCGGGGGCTGCCCCGGGCCGGGCCGTGCCGCGCCGGTGACCGCCCGCACTGAGCGGTCACCCCGCGTCGCCTCAGCCGGCCTGCGAGCCTTCCGGCTGCCCGTCCTGGTTGGGCAGGGCTCCGCCGAAGCGGCGGTCGCGCTGCGCGTACTCCAGGCACGCGCGCCACAGGTCGCGCCGGTCGAAGTCCGGCCACAGCACGTCCTGGAACACCATCTCCGCGTAACTGCTCTGCCAGATCAGGTAGTTGGAGGTGCGCTGCTCGCCGCTCGGGCGCAGGAACAGGTCCACGTCCGGCATGTCCGGGTAGTACATGTACTTCGCGAAGGTCTTCTCGTTGACCTTCGACGGGTCGAGCCGCCCGGCCTTCACGTCCTCCGCGATGGCGCGGGCCGCGTCCGCGATCTCGGCCCGGCCGCCGTAGTTGACGCAGAAGTACAGGGTCATCGCGTCGTTGCCGACGGTCTGCTCCTGCGCGACCTGGAGCTCCTGGACGACCGACTTCCACATCTTCGGCATGCGGCCGACCCAGCGGATGCGGATGCCCAGCTCGTCCATCTCGTCGCGGCGGCGGCGGATGACGTCGCGGTTGAAGTTCATCAGGAACCGCACCTCGTCCGGCGTGCGCTTCCAGTTCTCGGTCGAGAAGGCGTACAGCGACAGGTTCTTCACACCCATCTCGATGCACCCCTTGAGGACGTCCATCACGACGCCCTCGCCGACCTTGTGGCCCTCGGTGCGCGGCAGCCCGCGCTCCTTGGCCCAGCGGCCGTTGCCGTCCATCACGACCGCGACGTGCTTCGGCACCAGTTCGCCGGGAATCTTCGGCGGTGTGGCACCTGACGGGTGCGGCTCCGGCGTCTTGTACTCGCGGCGGGAACGCCCGATGAGTCGTGCCATGCCCCGTGCTCTCCTGACTGCCCGACGTCGATTCGGCTCCCGGGTCCGCTCGGCCTGAGATGCCGTCGCGCGAGGCCACCGCCACGCGCGCGCCCGGGGCTGCGGTCAGGGTATTCCGCCCGGCGCCCGCCGGGCCACCCGGGTCGCGGCGGAGCGGGACCCGTCGCCTACGCGAGGCCGGGGGCGCCGCGGGCGGCCCTGCTGCCGTTGCCGGTGTCGACGTACTTGAGCGAGCGCAGGCCGCGCTCCAGGTGCCAGTGGAGGTACGCGGACACCAGGCCGCTGCCCTCGCGCGCGTGGCGCGGCTCGGCGGCGTCCGCCGTGGCCCAGTCGCCCGTCAGCAGCGCGCCGAGCAGCGCGACCGCCTCGCCGGAGGGGACGACGCTGCCGGGGACCCGGCAGTCGCCGCAGACGATGCCGCCCGCCGCGACGGAGAAGAAGCGGTTCGGGCCGTCGAGGCCGCAGCGGGCGCAGTTGTCGAAGCTCGGCGCGTAGCCGTTGACGGCGAGCGAGCGCAGCAGGAACGCGTCCAGGATCAGGTGCGGGGCGTGCTCGCCGCGCGACAGCGTCCGCAGGCCGCCGATCAGCAGCAGGTACTGCTGGACCGCGGGTTCGCCCTCGTGGTCGGTGAAGCGCTCGGCGGTCTCCAGCATCGCGGTGCCCGCCGTGTAGCGGGTGTAGTCGGTGACGATGCCGCTGCCGTAGGGCGCGATGGTCTCGCTCTGCGTGCACAGGGGCAGGCCGCGGCCGACCAGTTCGCTGCCGCGCGCGAAGAACTGCACGTCGACGTGGGAGAAGGGTTCGAGCCGCGCCCCGAACTTCGACTTCGTGCGCCGCACGCCGCGCGCGACGGCGCGGACGCGCCCGTGGCCGCGGGTCAGGAGCGTGATGATGCGGTCGGCCTCACCGAGCTTCTGGGTCCGCAGCACGACACCGTCGTCCCGGAACAGACTCATGGCATCCATTGTCCCGTACGTGCGGGGCGCCCCGACGCCCGCGTCCGTACCGGACGTGTCCTCGCTCGGCCCGGGCGGGTGTGCGGCCGGCCGGGCGGGTGTGCGGGCGGGTGTGCGGGCCCCTCGGCCGCGGCCGTACGGGACCGGGCGCGCCTCGCGCCCCTCGTGCGGGACCGCGCCGCCCACCCCGGGGCGCGGGGCTCACG
>NZ_JAKGCV010000006.1 GCF_021556455.1 Streptomyces fuscigenes
ATGTTCCAGCGCACACCGGGGTTGGCGCGGGCGGCGGGCGGCGGGCGGCGGGCGGCGCCCCGAACGGCTCAGTCCTCGGTGAGTTCCACCTGGATCTCGACCTCGACCGGCGCGTCCAGCGGCAGCACGGCCACTCCGACGGCGCTGCGCGCGTGCACGCCCTTGTCGCCGAGGACCCGGCCGAGCAGCTCGCTCGCGCCGTTGATCACGCCCGGCTGGCCGGTGAAGTCCGCGGCGGAGGCCACGTACCCGACGACCTTCACGACGCGCGCGATGCGGTCGAGGTCGCCCGTGACGGATTTCACTGCGGCGAGCGCGTTCAGCGCGCAGGTGGCGGCGAGCTCCTTGGCCTCCTCCGCGGTGACCTCGGCGCCGACCTTGCCGGTCAGCGGAAGCTTCCCGTCCACGAGCGGCAGCTGTCCCGCCGTGTAGACGTGGGCGCCGCTGCGGACGGCGGGCTTGTAGGAGGCGATCGGCGCGGCGACCTCCGGCAGGGTCAGCCCCTGCGCGGCGATCGCGGCCTCGACCGTGCCGCTCACGCGCCCTTCTCCCGCTTCAGGTAGGCGACGAGCTGCTCGGGGTTGTTGGGTCCGGGCACGACCTGGACGAGCTCCCAGCCGTCCTCGCCCCAGGTGTCCAGGATCTGCTTGGTCGCGTGCACGAGAAGCGGCACGGTGGCGTATTCCCACTTGGTCATGGGGCGACTGTAGTCGCAACCTCAGGGGCACCCCGAGAAACCCCGGGGGCGGCCATGTGCGTGACCCGGGACCCGACTGGTTAGGCTCGAATGTGTGAGCAGGCTCCAGGTCGTCAGCGGCAAGGGCGGTACCGGTAAGACGACGGTGGCCGCCGCTCTCGCGCTGTCCCTCGCGACAGAGGGCAAGCGGACTCTCCTCGTGGAGGTCGAGGGCAGGCAGGGCATCGCGCAGCTCTTCGAGACCGAGGCGCTGCCCTACGAGGAACGGAAGATCGCCGTGGCGTCCGGCGGCGGCGAGGTCTTCGCGCTGGCCATCGACGCGGAGCAGGCCCTCCTCGACTACCTCCAGATGTTCTACAAGCTGGGCAGCGCGGGCCGCGCGCTGAACAAGATCGGCGCGATCGACTTCGCGACCACCATCGCGCCCGGTGTCCGGGACGTCCTGCTGACGGGCAAGGCGTGCGAGGCCGTGCGCCGCCGCGATCGCAACGGCAGGTTCGCGTACGACCACGTCGTGATGGACGCGCCGCCCACGGGCCGCATCACGCGCTTCCTCAACGTGAACTACGAGGTGGCCGGGCTCGCGAAGATCGGCCCCATACACAACCAGGCGCAGGCCGTGATGCGCGTCCTGCGCTCGCGCGAGACGGCGGTGCACCTGGTGACGCAGCTGGAGGAGATGCCCGTCCAGGAGACGGCGGACGGCATCGCGGAGCTGCGCGCGGCGGAGCTGCCCGTCGGCAACGTGATCGTGAACATGGTCCGCCCCCACCTGCTCGACGAGGCCGCGGTGCGCGCCGCGTCGGGCGACCGGCGCAAGGAGATCACCAAGGTGCTGGCGGCGGCCGGCCTGTCCGCGCCGACGAAACTGGTGGGCCCGCTGCTGGAGCAGGCCGCCGAGCACGCGCAGCGCGTCGAGCTGGAGCGCGAGCAGCGCGCCGTACTGGAGAGCGTCGGCGTCCCGCGCTACGAGCTGCCGCTCCTCGGCGACGGCGTCGATCTCGCGGGCCTCTACCAGCTGGCCAGGGAGCTACGACAGCTCGGGAAGGCTTTCGCATGAGCAAGCCCCAGAGCCCCGGCGGGGTACGGGAAGAAGCCGGGCGCGACAGCCGGGCGGCCGGCGCGCCTGCGGCGGGCAGCGGTTCTCGCGGCGCCCGCGCCGCGCACGACTCCGCCGGCTCCGCGCCCACCGGGGTCCCCTCGGACACGCCCGCTCTCGACGTGGACGCCCTCCTCGACGACCGCTCCACCCGCATCATCGTCTGCTGCGGCTCCGGCGGTGTCGGCAAGACGACGACGGCCGCGGCGCTCGGCGTGCGGGCTGCCGAGCGCGGCCGCAAGGTCGTCGTCCTGACGATCGACCCGGCGCGCCGGCTCGCGCAGTCCATGGGCATCGACTCGCTCGACAACACCCCGCGCCAGGTCAAGGGCGTCGAGGGCCCGGGCGAACTGCACGCGATGATGCTGGACATGAAGCGGACGTTCGACGAGATCGTCGAGTCGCACGCGGACGCGGCCCGGGCGCAGGCCATCCTGCAGAACCCCTTCTACCAGTCCCTGTCGGCAGGTTTCGCCGGTACGCAGGAGTACATGGCGATGGAGAAGCTCGGCCAGCTGCGGGCGCGCGACGAGTGGGACCTGATCGTCGTCGACACCCCGCCGTCGCGTTCCGCGCTCGACTTCCTGGACGCGCCGAAGCGCCTCGGCTCCTTCCTGGACGGCCGGTTCATCCGCCTGCTGATGGCCCCGGCGAAGGCCGGCGGCCGGGCCGGGATGAGGTTCCTCAACGTCGGCATGACGATGATGACGGGCACGCTCGGCAAGGTGCTCGGCGGGCAGTTCCTCAACGACGTGCAGACGTTCGTGGCGGCGATGGACACCATGTTCGGCGGCTTCCGCACCCGCGCGGACGCCACGTACCGGCTGCTGCAGGCGCCCGGCACGGCCTTCCTCGTGGTGGCGGCGCCCGAGCGGGACGCGCTGCGCGAAGCCGCCTATTTCGTCAGCCGGTTGGCCGCCGAGCGGATGCCGCTCGCGGGCCTGGTCCTCAACCGCGTCCACGACAGCAGCGCACGCCGACTGTCCGCCGACCGGGCGCGGGCCGCCGCGGAAAATCTTGAAGAGGACGGCATTGTGGATCAGGCGCCCGGGAATGGTGTCCGTGGCGCCACTCCCCCCGGCGCGCCCAGCAGCACCACTCCCCCGAGCGACGGCCTCTCTCCCGAGACCTCCGGGCCGTCCGGGACACCCGAAAACCGAGACGACCGCGCGGACGACCACGGTGGGCCTCACGCAGACGACTCGAACGACTCGAACGACCCGCACCGCGTCCACGGCTCAGAAGCGTCGGACGGCCGGGCGTCCGATTCGACCGGCTCGCCCGACAGTTCCGATCCCTCGTCCGCCGGCTCTGTCACAACTGTGGAACAGCTGACGGCCGGTCTGCTGCGCCTGCACGCCGACCGGATGCACGTGATGGCGCGCGAACAGCGCACGCGGGACCGCTTCACGGCACTCCATCCCGAGGTGCCGGTGATCGCCGTGCCCGCCCTCCCCGGAGACGTGCACGACCTGGTGGGCCTGCGCGCCGTGGGCGACCGGCTGGCAGGGGACGACGCCACGGCCTGACGGCCCCCGACCTGCGATTTCCACACTGTGCGGCCTCCGACCGCGCCGATCGCCGGGCCTTGCTCCGCGCGCTCGACGGCCAGGGCGTGCATCGCCCCTCTCACCAGACATGTTCAGCCACACGCGGATGCCTGGACCCATCGTCCGCCCACGACCCCGTACGTCCAGGCGCCTCGACCGCACCCGTGGACGCGTGACGCGGAGCGGAAGCAGTCGCGCGTCGCTCGGGAATCTCAACAGCGGACGGCGCACTCCCTCCATTCACCGCTGACCTGCGCCGACGCGTCAGGCGCTCGGCCTGGCACACCCCTGCCGGAGGTGCCCGCCGCATCCGGTTCGACCCCGCGTCTTCGATCCCGCGTCGGTCTCACGCGCCCGGTCCGGCACACCCGGTCCCGGGCACCCGGCCCTGCGCGCGCCGGCATCGGGCACCCGGCTTCGCCGCGCCACCAACCGTCTGGGCGCACGCCGACCCGACGCACGCCGTCGCACCTCACCCCGGCGTCGGGCGCTCGCCGTCACCCAGGCCGCCGTGAGGCCATGAGCCATCGGACGGCAGGCATCCGCCCTGTACGCGCACCTGCCCGTACGCGCGCACCAGGCATGACACACCCGGCCCACGCTTCCGGCACGGGCAGTGCCCGCCAGGGCGCCCGTAGCGCGAGCGGCCTCCTGCCGACTGGGCCGCCCGCGCGTGGCGTCGGGCATGTGCCACGCGGCGCGGCGGCTGCCGGCAGCGCCCCGCGCTAGCCGACCGCCGCGTACGACTCGAAGCTCTCCTCGTCCTCTTCGAGCCCGGCGGGCAGCAGGCCCGCGCCGCGCTCGTACTCCGTACGCGCCGTCTCCAGCAGGCGCCGCCACGACGTGACCGTCGGCCGCCTGCGCAGCAGCGCGCGCCGCTCCCGCTCGGTCATCCCGCCCCACACGCCGAACTCGACGCGGTGGTCGAGCGCGTCGGCCAGGCACTCCGTACGCACCGGGCATCCGGTGCACACCGCCTTGGCCCTGTTCTGCGCTGCACCTTGAACGAACAGTTCATCCGGATCGGTAGTGCGGCAGGCTGCCTGCGCACTCCAGTCGGTTACCCAGCCCATGCCGGCGCCGTCCTCTCCCGAATCGAGGCTCCCCCACGGCGGCAAGCGGCATATTCACCGCTGCCAGTTGAGGACGTTACGGGCGGCGGGCACAGCGCAACACCCCCTTCGTGCCCAATCTTGAATGGTCCGAACGGACTATGCGTGCTCGAAAGATCACCCAGGGGAGTGAACAGAAGGCGTCAGGGACAAACCCGTACGACCAGCTGATTAAGCCTTGTCACAGCCGACGCCACGCGCCACACGACGCGGTACCGGAGGGCGCCCGTCCGGCGTTCGGGATCGCCGGAAGCTCGTGCCTCAAGACCACTCGAACGTGTGACTCTGGCCGGAATCGATCGGGCCTCGTGGTACTCCTCGGCCCCTCGGTGCTCCACTGCCCCTCTCGGCACCGCGGCCGGCCCGCTCCGGCGGAGGGGGATGCCGCCGGGACGCATCCGGTTCCCGCCGTGCGAGATCGTGACAGTCGAGTGCAGCTTAGGCCAGAGCCTTGACCATTGTCCGGCGAATCAGAACGTAGGCTGCACCCATGCCAAAGAAGCGCTCGGGCGGGGGCCTGTCCAAGACCCAGCAGGCCGCCAAGTTCCTGGGAGTCAGCGTGCTCGCCGGCGCGGTGCTCGCCGGCATCGCGCTGCCGGCCGTCGGGTCGTTGGGTCTCGCGGCCAAGGGGACGGTCAAGGGGTTCGACGAACTCCCGGCCAACCTCAAGACGCCGCCGCTGAGCCAGCGCACCACCATCCTCGACGCGGACGGCGGCAAGATCGCCGACGTCTACTCGCGCGACCGCACCGTGGTGCCGCTGAAGGACATCTCCCCCTACATGCAGAGGGCGCTCGTCGCGATCGAGGACTCGCGCTACTACGAGCACGGGGCGATCGACATCAAGGGCGTCGCCCGCGCGCTCAACAAGAACGCGCAGTCGGGAGGTGTCTCGCAGGGCGCCTCGACGCTGACGCAGCAGTACGTGAAGAACGTCTTCATCGAGGAGGCCGGCGACGACCCCGACAAGGTCGCCCAGGCCACGCAGCAGACGATGGGCCGCAAGGTCCAGGAGCTGAAGTACGCGATCCAGGTCGAGGACGAGCTCGGCAAGAAGAAGATCCTCGAGAACTACCTGAACATCACGTTCTTCGGTGAGCAGGCGTACGGCGTCGAGGCCGCGTCGGAGCGCTACTTCTCCAAGCACGCCAAGGACCTCGACCTGGACGAGGCGGCCCTGCTCGCGGGCCTGGTCCAGTCGCCGAGCCAGTACGACCCGATCAACGACGAGCCGACGGCGCTCAAGCGGCGCAACACCGTGCTCGCGCGGATGGCGCAGCTCGGCGACATCTCGCAGTCCGAGGCGGACAAGGCGATGAAGACGCCGATCAAGCTCAAGGTGACCCACCCGAAGAGCGGCTGCACGACGGCGGTCAAGGGCGCGGGCTTCTTCTGCGACTACGTGCGCGACGCGCTGCTGAACGACCCGTCCTTCGGCAAGACGGCCGAGGACCGGGCCAAGCGCTGGAACACCGGCGGCCTGACGATCAAGACGACGCTCGACCCGAAGGCCCAGGGCTCGGTCCAGAACGCGATCGAGAACCACGTCTACAAGTCGGACTCGGTCGCGACGGCCGTGACACTGGTGCAGCCCGGCACGGGCAAGATCGTCGCGATGGGGCAGTCGCGCCCCTACGGCCTGGGGAAGAACGAGACGCAGATCAACCTCAGCGTCAACCACGACATGGGCGGCGGCACCGGCTTCCAGTCCGGCTCGACGTTCAAGCCGATCACGGCCGCGGCCGCGATCGACGGCGGCACCGACCCGGGCAAGGTCGAGGCGGCCCCGAACAAGATGAACTACCCGTCGCCGGTGCAGACCTGCGACAAGACCTGGCAGAACAGCACGACCGACCCCGCGACCGTCGAGAACGAGTCGAAGTCCGAGGTCGGCCCGATGAACATGAAGGAGGCGATGGCCAAGTCGGTCAACACCTACTTCGTGCAGCTGATCAGCCAGATCGGCGTCTGCCCGGTGACGAAGATGGCGACGCAGATGGGCGTGCAGCGCGCCGACGGCAAGAAGCTCGACCAGGTGCCGTCCCTCACGCTGGGCACGCAGCTGGTCTCGCCGCTGACCATGGCCAACGCGTACGCGACGTTCGCCAACAAGGGCGTCTACTGCTCGCCGGTCGCGGTGCTGTCGATCACCGACACGCACGGCAAGTCGCTGCCGGTGCCGAAGTCGGAGTGCAAGCAGGCGATGTCCGAGCACACGGCCACGGTCCTCAACTCGCTGCTGAAGGGCGTGGTCGAGGACGGTACGGGTACGCTCGCCGGCCTCACGGACCGCGACAGCGCGGGCAAGACCGGTACGACGGACGACATCAACGCCGCCTGGTTCGTGGGCTACACCTCGGACATGGCGGGTGCGGTCTGGGTCGGCGGCCCGAGCGGCAACGTCTCGATGCGCAACATCACCATCGGCGGCCAGTACCACCAGCAGGTCATGGGTGCCGACACCCCGGGCCCGATCTGGAAGGCCGCGATGAGCGGTGCGCTGGCGGGCACGACGTCGCCGCCGCTGCCGACGATCAACCTCCCCGACATGAAGAAGAAGGACCCGAAGCCCCCGAAGGGGGACCACGGCGGCAAGCCCGGCGGCGGTGACGACGGCAACAACGGCGACACCGCGGGCGCCGACGCCGGCGCCGCGAACGGCGGGGCCGGCCAGGACGGCGGCACCGGCACCCCGCCCGGCACCGGCCAGAACGGCGGGGCCGGCAACAACGGCGGCGGCAACGGCGACAACGGCGGCTTCAACTTCTTCGGCGGCGGCAACGGCCACTGACACCGCCGAAGCCCCCGGCGGAGCACCCGGCCCCCCAGGGGCCCGCTCCCGCCCCGCATGATCAAAAGGGCGCCCGCCCCGGTGCGAACCGGTGCGGGCGCCCTTGCGTATGCGTTCGGCCGGCGCAGGGGGCGGCTGCGGGATCGTCTCGGACCGGTCGGGGTCGTCGCGAACCCTCACCTCCCGGACCGGCCGGGCGGCGGCGGAGCGCACCTCTTCCGGCTGGGCCGGTGGACCGGCTGAGCCCGCCGGAACCGACGGCGGCCCGGTCCCCGCGCGAGACCTGCGCGAGAACTAGCCGAGGAGGCGCTTCACGATGCCCGCGACGCGGCCGCCCTCGGCCCGTCCGTCCACGCGCGGCGTCACGATCTTCATGACGGCGCCCATGGCGCTCCGACCCTCCGCGCCGCCTGCCTTCGCCTCCGCGACCGCCTCGGCGACGATGGACTCCAGCTCGTCGTCCGTGAGCGGCTGCGGCAGGTACACGGCGAGCACCTCGCGCTCGGCCAGCTCGCGCTCGGCCTGCGCGGTCCGCCCGCCCTTCGCGAAGGCGTCGGCGGCCTCGCGGCGCTTCTTCGCCTCGTGGGCGATCACCTTCTGCACCTCGTCGTCGTCGAGCTCCCGAGCGGACGCGCCGGAGACCTCCTCCTTGGTGACCGCGGAGAGGGTGAGACGGAGCGTCGCGGAACGCAGCTCGTCGCGGGCCTTGATGGCCGTCGTGAGGTCTTCCTTGAGCTTGGACTTGAGGCTGGTCATGGGATCAAGTGTCGCAGGCCCGGGAGGCCTCGGGCGGCCCAATTACGCGGGGCCGGCGGCGGGGCCGCCCGGTGCGGGAGGGGCGGGGCACCCGGCTCCGACCGAACGCAGTCTGGGCCGTGCCGACGCGCCCGGCCGTCGGCACGGCGCGGGCCCGCACGTCTCGTCTCCTCCACGCTCCTGCACACGACCCGCCGTCCCACGGGTCACACCTCACCGGACCGACCACACCTCACGGGACCCACCACCCCCAAGCGACCTCACGGGACCCACCTCAGCGGACGGAGGAGCGGACCGACGCGAACAGCGGACGACGATGGTTGCCCGACCGAACCGGGCGAGTGACCGGCCTCACCCCCGGTCTGCGACCATGGGCGTATGCGCGCACGCTACGGAGTCCCCTTGTCCATCGCGGCGGCCGGCGCGGCAGGCGTCGCCTACGCCGCGGGTATCGAAGTCCGGTCGTTCCGACTGCGCCGGGTGACCGTGCCCGTGCTGCCCCCCGGCATGCGTGACCTGCGGGTTCTCCAGATCTCGGACATCCACATGGTGCGCGGCCAGCGCAAGAAGAAGCGCTGGCTGCAGTCGCTCGCCGGGCTGCGTCCGGACTTCATCGTGAACACCGGCGACAACCTGTCCGACCCGGAGGCCGTGCCGGAGGTCCTGGACGCGCTCGGACCGCTGATGGAGTTCCCCGGCGTCTACGTCTTCGGCTCCAACGACTACTACGGGCCCAAGCTGCGCAACCCCGCCCGCTACCTCTTCGAGAAGGCGCAGGGCAAGCACGGCCTGAACGGCAACGCCCCTGCCGTACAAGCGATCCACAACCCGTGGGAGCCCATGCGCGACGCGTTCGACGCGGCCGGCTGGACGAACCTCACCAACACCCGCGGCCGCCTCAAGCTCGACCGCTACGAACTCGCCTTCACGGGCCTCGACGACCCCCACATCAAGCGGGACAGGTACGCCGAGGTCGAGGGCGGCCCGGAGGCGGACGCGGACCTCTCGATCGGCGTCGTGCACGCTCCGTACCTGCGCGTGCTCGACTCGTTCACCGCGGACGGCTACCCGCTCGTCCTCGCCGGCCACACGCACGGCGGCCAGCTCTGCATCCCCTTCTACGGTGCGCTGGTCACGAACTGCGACCTGGACACGGACCGCGTGAAGGGCCTCTCCACCCACCGCTCCGCGGGCCACACCTCGTACCTCCACGTATCGGCCGGCTGCGGCACCAACCGGTACACCCCGGTCCGCTTCGCCTGCCCCCCGGAGGCCACCCTGCTGACCCTGACGTCCCGCCCGGCCTGAGCCGCGAGCTCCGCGGCGGCCCCCTCGAAACCGGATTTCGCCTGGGGCCGCCGGTGGGCTAAAGTAAACGTCGTTGCCGCAGTACGAGGCAGCGATCGGGGTGTAGCGCAGCTTGGCAGCGCGCTTCGTTCGGGACGAAGAGGTCGTGGGTTCAAATCCCGCCACCCCGACACAGGCCAAAGGCCCATTCGCATGATCGCGAGTGGGCCTTTGGCGTGCTCAGGCGCCACACAGGGGGCCAACCGATTCGCGTCATCGCCCCCGACCCTGGGAGCCGAAGTGCCTCGTCCGTCGCTTCCGCGCCCGTGTTAGCACGAGGCTCGGCCGCCCCAACCGAACGCCCAAGCTCTCCAAAGCGCTAGGTGTATTGCCTCGTGAGGTTCGGACGCGGCTGGCTGGTGGTTGGCCTTTCAGCGCGGTGTGGCCGCGGTGGTGATTGTAGGTATGCAGCCAGGCGGGGAAGGCGTCGCGTCGATCCTGCTCGGAGCGGTAGGGCCGGGCGTAGGCCCACTCGTCGAGCAGGGCGCGGTTGAAGCGTTCGACCTTGCCGTTGGTCTGCGGCCGGTAGGGCCGGGTGCGCTTGTGTGCGATGCCGGCCTCGGCCAGTAGGTCGCGCCAGTCGCGAGAGCGGTAGCAGGAGCCGTTGTCGGTCAGGACTCGTTCGATGCTGATCCCGCAGTCATGGAAGAAGGCCTGGGCCCGCTGCCAGAAGCCGGTGGCGGTCTCCTTCTTCTCGTCCGTGAGGATCTCGCTGTAGGCAAGGCGGGAGTGGTCGTCGACGGCGGTGTGCAGGTAGCTGTAGCCCATCTTCGAACGGGTCTTGCGTCCTGCCTGACGGCCCAGGACCTTGTGTCCTCCGCCGTCGGGGATGTTGCCGAGTTTCTTGATGTCGACGTGGACGAGTTCGCCGGGCCGGTCACGTTCGTAGCGGCGCACGGGCCGGCCGGTTGCGCGGTCCAGGTGGGCCAGGCGGGCTATGCGGTAGCGGACCAGGACGCGGTGCACGGTCGAGGGCACCAGTCCGAGCAGGTGGGCGATGCGGGCCGGGCCCCAGCGGCGAGCAAGGCGGACCTTGATGATCCGCCGTTCGGTGCGGGTAGGAGTCTGGCGCGGGCTCGTGCGGGGACGGCTTGAACGGTCACTCATTCCAGCCTCCCCGAACTCGCGGTAGCGGGCAGCCCAACGCTGGGCCGTGGTCGGGGAGACCTGGAAGCGCTCGGCGGCTCGCCTCAGGGGCCAGCCGCCGTCCACGACGCAGCGGGCCAGACGCAGCCGTCCGGTCTCAGTCAGGGGTGCATTACGGTGGGGCACGAGGGCCTCTCTGGTCGCCGGTGCAGATGTCGCAATCCACACCAGGCCAGAAGGCCCTCACCCATTTCAAGATCCCTCAGCAGAGACCTTGCTCACCCGTCCACAACCTCCCCGGACAGAACAGCTAGGCGCCATGGGCGACGACTCGTGTGCCCATCCATGAGCTCAAGCGCTGGATCCCGGTTCCTGCACGGGGCACCTGCAACGACTCGATGCGTCGAACGCCTCACGAGGAGCTGAACTGGGGAAACGCAACTGCGAGCCCTGCTTGCGCCGTGCGGAACTGCCGCACGATCGAACGCTTGTCGGGCTATGGTGGGGAAATCACACGCAAGGCAGCCTGCGGAGACGCATATCCACGCGCCCAGATAACCGAGTTAGGCAATTGGCTCGTTCCGTCGTGCCGGTTGCTGCCAGGATGAGTTGTGGCGTCATGGACACCGTGGAGGTTTCCGACGGTTCGACGCCGCCCGACGCTCCAGCCACGTGACCCGAGTCGGCCCTCGGTCACTCGGTGGGTGTTACCTGATTCGTGAGATCACCGGACGGGCTGAGCCCGGGCCGTGTGGTGGCCCAAATCGCTTCGAGGCGGAGAGATTACGGTTCCACGCCCGCCACGCCTCGCAGCGAAGTATCAGGCCAGGATCTGATCCGTATCACACGCCACCCCTCGGAGGTCACCCTGAGTAGCCTCTTTCAATCAAGCCTCGCCCCGGAGCCTCTAGCGCAAGGGATCCACCCACCGGCGGCAGACAGCGCTGCCCCTGTGTTACTTGCTTTTCGCCATCACCGCGTCGAAGAAACACTAAAGTCATCGTTGGAGGCGTGGGCGAAGCGGAGCCTACGCGCATGTAGGTGGGGGTGGCTGTGGTGACCGATGCGATACCCAACGCCGGGCGTGGTCTGTTCGATGACTTCGGGGCCTACCAGACCCCAACAACCTCGGACTTCACTGCGGTACTCAAAGACGGGTTGGTCGCTCCCGATGCGAACGTGCTGCTGAATCTCTATCGGTACACGGAGCAGGCTCGGACCGACCTCCTGCGCACTCTAGGTGCGCTCGGGGACCGTCTCTTCGTTCCACACCAGGTCGTTGAAGAGTTCTGGCGGAACAGAGAAAGCGTCATCACCGATGCCCGGTCGACGAGCACGAACGCGGCCCAGGAGATGAGCAGCCATACCCTCACAGCAGTGCAGACGCTCCGCACTTGGGCCAATCGGGTAGCCCTGAGCGACGAGGACTTCACGAGCCTCCGCGATCGATTGACGGGTGTCTTTGATGAGGTACAGAAGAAAATCACTGAGATCGGCGAGGGTGAGTGGCAGAGCATCACTCCGGACACAGGTATTGATCCAGTGATTCCCGGTTTGGAACGTGCCCTCGCCGGCCGCGCTGGATCACCCTTCAACCCTGAGGAAATCCTCAAACTCACCGAGGTAGGCGGAGAACGGATCAAGAAGCGTGTGCCGCCGGGCTACATGGATGCCAAGAAGGATGGCGATGGCGCGGTAGGCGACTTCTTCGTTTGGGAGCAGCTTCTGCGCGCAGCATCTGAGTGCGAGAGCGACGTCCTCTTTGTGACCGGAGACGTAAAAGAGGACTGGTGGCGGAAGGAGCATGGTCACAACAGAGGCCCCCGGCCAGAGCTGTCCGCGGAACTCCGCAGACGGGGCGGTGGTCGACTGTTCCTGTTGTCGCCGAAGCAGTTCCTCGAAGTGGCCGCCCCCATCTTGCAGCTAAGTCTCCAAGCTGGCTCCGTGGAAGATATCGAGCGCGTGGAACGTATCGAGACCGAGCCCTCTCGGGGCGGCTGGACTACAGCCGCGATTGAGGAACTCTTCAACGGCCTCACGTATGAGGGATACGGCAACCGGGTCGACGTGATCCGCTACGCGGCCGACATGGATGGCTATATCGAGGCAGTGTCCGTCTACGACATCTGTGATTACGACGACGACCGGAGTCTCAGAGGCTTTACGAAACCGATTAGGCGGATCAGCGAAAAGCTGGTGGAGCAAGGGGTCATCCCGGATTCTGCCGTTCCAGTCCTAGCCGCCGAGTACCAGAGTGGCTCAGGTCGGGCCTCCGGATTCAAGATCGATCCTCTTCTAGTGCCGCTGATCAACGACTTGGCGGATGACGAGGACCAGTAGGCCAGTTGGCCTGGGTGCTCCGAACCGCCGGGTGTTTGCAGCCTGCCGCCACACCCAGCGTCTCCTGGGAAAGGCGGCTTTGCTTCTTAAACGGAGGCACAAGGCGGGTTCAAGTGCGGCAGGCTGCACGCCACCCGCAACGGGTTGAGTTCGTGAGGTGCCGGCACCGGAGCTGTCAAGGGGCAAGCCCTTGCACAGCAAAGGGCCTGGACAGGTGATCCGCCTCAGGGCGCGGTGTGTCTGACCGTCTATGTGACACGGGTAGTACCGATTGGCAGAGTCGCCCGATACTTCGCATGACCGTCTAGCTTGTGTGCTAGGCATGCCCTCATGCACTCTGCGGCACCGCTGCCCCATGTGGACCTCACCGAAAACCAGCGCCGACTCCTTGCCCGGCTGGCCCTGGGTTCCCTCCCCGTCCCCACCGACCGCCCAGCCTTCACGCGTGCGCTGGCCGCGGATGGCCTCGAAGCTGATTTCATCCGGGCCGATCTACCGTCGCTTCGTTGGATGAGACTGGTCGACGTGGCCGAGGGGTCACTGATGCTGACCGACCTTGGCGCCGCCGTCCACTTCCGGGCGCTTTTCGAGTCCTCCCAGGAGCGGCTCAGCGAGGTGGTCCGGCTTGCTGAGCGGGGTGAGGACACGGTCCCCCGCCTCGCCCGCGCCATTCGCGGGGTAGCAGAAGGTTCCTGCTCCCTTCCGCAAGCCCTCCTCTCCCTGGAGGAAGCAACCTGAAGAGGGCCCGGGGCAGCACCCGAGCTCAGCCGAACAGGGTGCCGGCTGCGTGACGCCGGACCCGCCGCGCGGCGGCTGGTACTGGCAATATCCCGGCCACGGAAAGTTCCGCCTCGGTGATCACGGGACCGGCCACAATGTGATCCAACAGTTGCCTCTGCGCGTCGGCCAAGTCGGTGAGACGACGCAGCACGGATAGCATGTCGATGAGTTCGGTCGTCCACTCGTGCAGCCAGCGGCCGGCATGGATGTCATCCAGCGGACTCGTCCGCTTGCTGGTTGGTTTGGACTTTCTGTAGCCGAACCAATGGCCGACGATCTTCATGCCTCCGACATCGTACGCCCAAACATCCTCTGGTACTGGACCGAACGCCCCGGAGCCCGCGTGCAGCGTCCCCGTCTCGGCGTCGTAGATCATACGATCGGGAATCGGATCACCGATGGGTGTGAGATAGCGGACCTGGCGCGGGTCGTCCGGAGCGAACTGCACTTGCCCGGTCGGCCGGCCCGCACTTGGGTTGGCGCAGCGCTCGCCATACGTAGACGCCCACAGGATCTCCTGTCCCAGGGCAACGGCACGAGACCACAGCGCCCTGTCGCAAGTCAAAGGTATCCGAACTCCTGGGGTCAGCAGCTCTTCTACGAACCTCTCGGTGAAGGCCTGCTGTCCGGATATCGCCACTACGTATGCGGCCAGGTCGACTGCCCCGACCCGGCCGCAGCCCAGGGTGCGGGCCAGAAAAGGAAGAAGGCCTGGAGTCGCATTGGGGGTTCCGTCGGGATGGAGGATCGGGAGGACTCGCCCCCCGCGGCCGTTGAAGTGATGTGTATCCGGAATGAGTTCGGTGACCGTAACCGCTGGACCGGAGTCGATCGCTTGGGACGACTGCTGGTTGAGGAAGATCTGGCCGGCCTGGAGGGAGGCCCACAGGTCGGGGCGCGGGTAGTCGATTACACGGCTGTCAGCGATCAGCCACTGCCGGTCGAAGCTTCGTAGGGCCGTACGTATGACGCCAGGGCGAACGTTTGCCTCCTGGCCCACCGACTGCGAGTGACCGGGTCGCCCCGGTAAAGCGTCCCTGGTTGAGTCCAGCTTCCGGTCCCGGGTCTCCTTGAACTGCTCGGCCCTGAGAACGGGATCAATGGAGCGCACCAATGTTGACCAGCGTTCACGGAGAACATCCGCGGAAGGATCAGTCACCCACGATCGGTTTGACGTCACCCCCAGGGTCCCCCAGGGGAAGAGATCGTCCAGTGCCGGGTAGTCCTCCCATCCCGAGACAGCACGGGGAGTGAACGGCCGAGGGGATCGGTCGTGCGTGTCGCGCCAACCGTCGTCATCGAGCTGCACTTCACGCAGTTGCCGGAACTTGTCACCACGACGCCCAGCAAGGGCGCGATAGTGCACCTTCGCCCGGTGATCCTCGCTCCGCCGGGTGCCGGCCTTTCGCACGAAGATCGAGATCGCCAGCGGCTGGGCCACGCCCGAGAAAGGGCGAGTGGCGACGTCCGAACGATGGCCCTCCGGTGACAAATTGATGATCCAGCCCTCGTCGCAGGTCCGGCGCAGGTACTCGCGCATCCCGCGGCCACCGGGGCCGGTCGCCCAGCCCGTCGGCGTGATCAGGCAGACGACGCCATGGCGTTCGTCGTCGTGCGCGTCGAAGACCTTCCACGTGGCCCAACGCCAGAAGTACACGTACATGTTCTTGAGGATGTGTTCGTAGCGGCCGTTGCCCGGATACCGGAAGGCATCCAGCAGAGGCGCCTCGCTGCGGTCCGCACGTTTCTCGATCCACCCGCCACGGTCTTCGGCCTTGTCGTCGTAGGGCGGGTTGGCGATCACCACGGTCACCGGCACGTTCGCCTTCACGTTGTTGGCGCGCCTCCGTGACTCGGAGAGGGCGTCGTACGTGGATGCCAGGTACTCCTCTTCGACGAACGGGTTGTCCAGGGTGTCGGTGACGAAGAGATTGAGACCGCCCCGGGGCGGATGGGTCCCGTGTCTCCTGAGGAGATCGGACGTCCGCAGCTCGGCTACGGCGAAGGGCCCCATCTGCATCTCGAATCCATACAGGCGTGGGGCCAGCCGGGCTATGGCGTCGGTGGCCATCGCACGGCCGGAACGGTCCGCCGCCTGTTCGGCCACACGCTCGATGATGGTGTGCAGGTAGGTCCCTGTCCCCATGGCGGGGTCGACGATCCGTACACCTTCACTGCCGAAGGCGTCGGGCTGGTTCAGCCTGGTACGCAGGACATCCTCAGTGAGGCGCACCATCTCCTCGACGACCTCGTGTGGTGTGTAGTACGAGCCGCTCCTCTGGCGCAGGAGCGGGTCGTACACGGTGAGGAAATGCTCGTACAGGTGCAGATAGGCGTCTCGGTTACCCGACCGGATGGCCGGCCAGTCCACCGTGGCGATGGTGCGGCGCAGTAACTCCAGGGTGACGGTGAAGCGTTCGTTCACATTGTCCGTCAGGAGTTGCAGCGCCTTTCCCATGAGTGCGTGGCCGTCGTCCAGCAACCGGCCGATGTCGTGGAGGCCGGCCTCCTTGCTCAATACGTTCTCGGACCGTGCGAGGAGCAGCGCGAAGGTAACGGCTTGGGCGTATCCGTCGGCGAAGGTGGCCTCGTCGGCGGAGGGGAAGAGCATCCGGCGCCAGTCGTTCTTCAGCCCGGTGAATGGCCTGGCGCGGATGTCGTCTGCAGGGTCAGCCGACCGGGCTTCGGCCGCCAGCTGTTCGAGCACCGCACCCCTGAGCAGCCGGCACAGAGGCGCCACGTGTTGGACGAGCCGGAAGACGTGCTTGATGGCGGGTGGTCTCCAGTGGAGGAACTGCCTCAGTAACGCGTCCAGGGCAGAAGGGTCAGCCGGCACCAGCCTGTCGCCCGCGGTGCGAAGGGAGCCTTCCAGATGGACGGCTCCGCCAAGTTGCTGACCGTCACGGAACAGTCGCCACTCGGTTCCGTTGGTGTACAAGAGGTTGGGGAGGTTGCGGAGCTTTTCCCACTGCTCCCGGTTGCTCCTGCCGAAGGAGTTCGGGTCGACGGACAGGCCCGGCCTCTTGAGCTCGATGTAACCCGTCAGTTCACCGCTCGCGCGGACCGCATAGTCGGGGCGCACTCCGAGGTCGGCAACCCGGAACTCGTCATGCCAGGAAACCTCGGTCTGCTCGTATCGGTGTCCTACCGCCTGGAGCAACGCCTCCAACGGAGCGCGGATGGAGGCTTCCGGACTGCCTCCGCCCGAGAGCTTGACCTTGCAGGATCGTCCGAACTCCGCCACAGCGGCAAGCAGCCAGCCGTCTAACCCCCCTGACATCTTCCCCCCACGGATCGAGTCAGGTCGCCGATCGTACCCACGCTCAGTCATCCTGCAAAGACCCGCTGTGATTTCATCATTTCACCTTCCGTTGGCGAATCTCCGCCGGGAAGGCCGCCGAGGACCAGCGTCACTCATGACGCACGCAAGCATGTTGACAACGTACACGCATAGGATTCACCCTGTGCATAGTTCGAGGTGTACGCTCCTGCTCTTGCGGGCGTAGTCACCTTGCACCCGATGATGCGAACGGGGAGGGCGAGGGTCGGTGAGCGTGGACACGGTCGACGGACGGTTCCGGATCACGGGGATCGTGGGGCGCGGGAACATGGGCGAGGTGCACCGGGCCGAGGATCTCCGGGCCGCATCGGACTCCCCGCACCGCGAGGTGGCGGTCAAAACCGTGCTGCGAAGCCGTACCGGCATCGCGTTCGACGCATCGGGGTCCGGCAAGGAGGTGGAGCGTTTCCGCCGCGAAGTGCGGATCATGCGCATGCTCTCCAAAGGCCACCCGAACCTCACGCTGCTGATCGACGGCGGCGTCGACGAGACGGTAGGTGACAACGGGCTGCCCTACCTGGCCATGGAGCTCCTCGACGGCAACCCGCTGGCCGACCTCATCGACGAGGAGCCCCAGCTCCCGGTGTCCTGGGTCGCCGCGCTCGGGGCGCAGATGTCCGGTGGACTCGCCGCCGCCCACACGGCCGGGGTGGTCCACCGCGACCTGAAGCCGGCCAACGTCATGCTCACCCGCGACGGCACGGTGAAGATCCTCGACTTCGGCATGGGGTCGGTCGTCGACGACCCGGACCAGACGCGCCTCACCAGCACGGGAGTCAGCGTCGGCACGGCCCGCTACATGGCTCCGGAGCAGTTCCGTGCGGAACCTGTCTCCGCCTCCGCCGACCTGTACGCGCTCGGCTGCATCCTGTACGAACTGCTCATCGGACGGCCGCCGTTCTCTGCACGGACCGCATACGAGCTGTCCGAACAGCATCAGCACGAGCAGCCGCCGCAACTGAAGCTCGTACGCCCCGACCTGCCTGCGGAGCTGGTCCGGCTGGTGGACCGCCTCTTGGAGAAGGACGCGGAACTGCGGCCCGAGAACGCTGCTCTCGTCCGTGAGGCACTCGTCCCCCTGGCGTTCGCTCCGGACGACACGGCCGCCCTCCTCGCGCCGCACTGGCAGGCAATGGACCCGGTGGCGCGGCTGCGCACCCTGCTGTCCGAGCCCGCCCCCGCCTCGCCTGCGCCCGTGCCGCGCAGGGAGCCGCGTCTGCCGGAGGCCATGGACGTCTTCGGCATCCACGCCGACCTGATCAGTGAGTACGAGAACTTCACCAAGAGCGGCACGGTGATCCGGGACGCCCGGATCTCGGGGTTCGTCGAGGAGGACCTGGAAGCCAAGTCTCAGTGGCCCGACCCGTGGCTGTCGCTCAACCCGTTCTTCGCGGACGGCGGCCAGGTCACCGACCTCGTCAGGGACGGGATGCTGCACTCCCGCTGTGCGGAGATCTTCCAGGCGGGGAAGAAGAAGACCTCTCCCCGCCCCGACGGCAGGCCCCTGACCTTCCATCTCCACCAGCGTCAGGCAATCGAGGCGGCGCAGGCCGGGGACTCCTACGTCCTGACCACGGGCACCGGTTCGGGCAAGTCCCTGTCGTACATCGTGCCGATCGTGGACCGGGTCCTGAGGGAGCGCGAGGCGGCGGGAGGCGCGGGTGGCCGGGTGCGCGCAATCATCGTCTATCCGATGAACGCCCTCGCCAACTCCCAGCTGCTGGAGCTGGAGAAATACCTGAGCCACGGTTTCGGCGAGGGGCGCGAGCCTGTCACCTTCGCGCGCTACACCGGTCAGGAGTCCGAGGAGCAGCGTCGTGAACTGCGCAGGAACCCCCCGGACATCCTGCTGACCAACTACGTGATGCTGGAGCTGATGCTGACCCGGCCGGACGACCGTTCCAGCCTGATCCGCATGGCCGAGGGCCTGCAGTTCCTCGTCTTCGACGAGTTGCACACCTACCGGGGCCGGCAGGGCGCCGACGTGGCGTTCCTGATCCGACGCGTCCGTGAGGCGTGTCGTGCCTCGGAGTCCCTCCAGTGCATCGGCACGTCGGCAACCATGTCGACCGAAGGGTCCTGGGAGGACCAGCAGCGGGAGGTGGCGAAGGTTGCGGGCCGTCTCTTCGGCACGACGCTGCTGCCGAAGAGGGTCATCGGGGAGACCCTGGTCCGCGCCACCGACGAGCCGCCGGAGACGGTGCCGGCGGAGCGCCTGCGGGTGCCCGCGGCTCCCCGTTCCTACGAATCACTGACGAAGGATTCGCTGGCCCGGTGGATCGAGTCCCGCTTCGGCCTGGAACGCGAGGACGGGACGGGTCGGCTGCGCCGCTGCGCCCCTGCCACGGTCGAGCAGGCAGCGGCCGAGCTCACCGCGGCGTCCGGGGTGGGCGAGGAGAGGGTGCGTGAGGCGATCCGGACGACCTTGGAAGCGGGTGGGCAGGCGAAGCACCCGGTGACGGAACGGCCCCTGTTCGCCTTCCGGCTGCACCAGTTCCTCTCCAAGGGCGACACCGTCTACACGACGCTCGAGGATCCGCTCACCCGGCCGCTGACGCGCAGGTACCAGTTGGAGCAGCCGGACAGCGACGGCAAACCGCTCTTCCCGCTCTCCTTCTGCCGTGAGTGCGGCCAGGAGTACCTGCCCGTCTGGCGCATCGACGAGGGCGGCACCTTCCGCTACGAGCCGCGCCGGGACACGTCCGCCTCCGGTGGGCGCGACGGTGAGGGATATCTGTACCTGGGCATCCCCGGCGAGGACTACGAGTGGCCGGCCGACGCGCAGCGCGCCGTGGTCGAGAAGCGGCTCCCCGAGTCGTGGCTGGAGCGGGACGCGCAGGATGTGATGGTGGTCAAGAAGTCGTACGCCCACCGCCTGCCGAAGCGCGTCGTCGTGGACGGACACGGCAACGAGTCCGGCGAGGGCCTGGCCGCGGCCTTCATCCCGGCGCCGTTCCTGTTCTGCGTCCACTGCCAGGTCTCCTACGAGCGGACGCGCGGCCTGGACTTCGCCCAACTGGCGACTCTGGCGCAGGAAGGACGTTCCTCGGCGACGTCCCTGATCTCGGCGTCGATCGTGAAGTCCCTCAGGGCGGTGCCCGCCCAGAGCCTCGGCAAGGAGGCCCGCAAGCTCCTCACCTTCGTCGACAACCGGCAGGACGCCTCGCTGCAGGCCGGCCACTTCAACGACTTCGCGCAGGTCACGCAGTTGCGTGGCGCGCTGTACCAGGCCGCGCTGCGGGCGGGTGACGAGGGGCTGCAACACGAGGACCTCGCCGAAGCCGTCACCGGGGTGATGGGGCTCTCGCCCCGCGACTACGGTGCCGGTGGGGAGCTGGCGCCGTCCATGGAGCGGCGGGCCGCCAAGGCGTTCCGGGATGTCGTCGGGTACCGCCTCTACCGTGACCTGGAGCGCGGCTGGCGCGTCACGATGCCGAACCTGGAGCAGACGGGGCTGCTGCGCATCGACTACGCCGACCTGCCCTGGCTCGCCGGGCAGGACGAGCGCTGGAGCGGCGCGCACGCGGCGCTGCGCGGCGCCGACCCGGCGCTGCGGGAAGAGGTCGCCCGCGCTCTGCTCGATCACATGCGGCGCGCACTCGCCATCGATGTGCAGTACTTCCGCGACGACTTCGACACCCTGCAACGGGCGAGCGAGGAGCGGCTCGGCGGGCCCTGGGTGCTGGGCGAGAGCGACCGGCCGGCCGTGGGCACCGCGTACCCGTACGGGTCGCGGCCCGGCATGGAGCGTTCTGCTCTGTTCCTGTCGGCTCGCGGCAAGTTCGGCAAGTACCTCAGGCGGAACATGCCCGCTCTGCGCGACCTTCCGGTCAGTGACGTCCAGAAGGTGATCGAGGATCTGCTGACGGTGCTGCGGAAGACCAACCTGGTCAGTGAGGTCGAGGTGGTTCCGGAACGCTCCGGCCCTGCCTTCCGCCGCCGGGTCGCCGACAGGCGTACCGGTTTCCGGGTCTCGGCCGCCGCCCTGATCTGGCGGGCCGGCGACGGGGTGCGGGGCAGCGTAGACCCGCTGGCGCGCACGTACAGCCGTGGCGAGGGCCCGAGGGTCAACCCGTTCTTCCGCGATCTGTACCGGACGGCGGCCGCCGAGCTGGCCGGCCTGTTCGCCCGGGAACACACCGCACAGGTCACCCCGGAGGACCGGCTGCGCCGCGAGGAGGAGTTCCGTACGGCGGAACTGCCTCTGCTGTACTGCTCGCCGACCATGGAGCTGGGGGTGGACATCTCCTCACTCAACGCCGTGCTCATGCGCAACGTCCCGCCGACTCCGGCGAACTACGCCCAGCGCTCCGGCCGGGCGGGCCGCAGCGGTCAGCCCGCGCTCGTGACCACGTACTGCGCGACGGGCAACAGCCATGACCAGTACTACTTCCGCCGCTCCGAGGAGATGGTCTCGGGGCAGGTCGCACCGCCACGGCTGGACCTCGCCAACGAGGACCTGGTCCGCTCGCACCTTCAGGGCATCTGGCTGGCCGAGACGGGCATGAAGCTGGGTTCCGCGATCCCCGACGTCGTGGACGTCGCCTACGATCCTGACGCGGGTGACCGCCCCGACCCGCGTATGGAGCTGCCGCTTCTGCCCCACATCCGCGACCTGGCCCTGGACGAGGACGCCCGCCGACGTGCTGTCGCCGCCGCTCGGACCGTACTGGCCCCACTGATCAGTACCTTCCAGGAGACCACCTGGTGGTACGACGAGTGGATCGAGGACCGCGTCGAGCGGGCGCCGGACAAGTTCGACGCCGCCTTCGACCGGTGGCGCCAGCTGTTCCGGGCGGCCGTCATCGACCAGTACGAGCAGAACAGGCGCGTCGTCGACCACACCCTGTCCCCGGGCCAGCAGGGCCAGGCCCGCTCCCGGCGCCGCGAGGCCGAGACGCAGACGAACCTGCTGCTGAACCGCTCCAGCGACAACAAGTCGGTGATGAGCGACTTCGGTCCGTACCGCTATCTGGCGTCCGAGGGATTCCTGCCCGGCTACAGCTTCCCGCGACTCCCGCTGGCCGCGTACATCCCGCGCTCCGGCAACCGCCGCAACGCCGACGGCGACTACCTCCAGCGCCCCCGGTTCCTGGCGATCCGCGAGTTCGGCCCGGGCGCCCTGATCTACCACGAGGGCGCGCGCTACCAGGTGACACGGGTCCAGATGCCCCCGGACGCCTCGGGCGACCTGGCGACGGCGGAGGCACGGCGCTGCGAGGGCTGCGGATACCACTACGACGTGCAGGCGGGCACCGATATCTGCACGATGTGCCGCGAGCCGCTGAGGGCCGGGACGAAGCGCACCCACCTGCTCCACCTGCACACCGTGTACACCACCCCTCGTGAGCGGATCTCCTCCGACGAGGAGGAGCGCCGCCGGGCCGGCTTCCGCCTGGAGACCTCCTACGCCTTCCAGGACCACGGCGCCCGCAAAGGACGCCTGACCTCCCATGTGGCCGAGGTGAGCGGGACACCGGTACTCGACCTGGACTACGGCGACTCGGCGACCGTCCGCATCACCAACCTCGGACGGGTCCGGGACAAGCCGGGCGAGCCGGACGGCTACTGGCTGGATCTCGGTGACGGACGCTGGCTCAACGACCGGGCCGCCGCCGACGCGATCGAGGGCACCGGCATGCCCGTGGTCGACGAGGACGGCAACGAGAAGCGCCGCAAGAGGCGGGTCCTCCCGTACGTGGAGGACCGGCGCAACATCCTCGTCCTCACCCTGGACGAGCCGCAGCCCGAACCGGTGGCCCTGTCGTTCCTGTACGCGCTGGAGCGGGGCATCGAGGCCGCGTTCGAGCTGGAGGACTCGGAGCTGACGGCGGAACTGCTACCGCCGGACGGCGGCCCGTACCGCCGCATGCTCTTCACGGAGGCCGCCGAGGGCGGTGCGGGCGTGCTGCGCAGGATCCAGCACGACAAGGAAGCACTGGCCCTTGCCGCCCGGACCGCCCTGGACATCTGCCACTTCGATCCCGAGACGGGCGAGGACCAGGGGGGTCCGTCGGAGGGCGAGAAGTGCGCCCGCGGCTGCTACGCGTGCCTGCTCACCTACGGCAACCAGACGCACCACCGCAGCCTGAGCCGGCACGCCGCCCGCCCACTGCTGCTCCGGCTGGCCGCCTCCCTCACCGAGCGGGAGGACCGCGGCGAGTCCCGCAGCGAGCAGTTCCACCGGCTCGCCCGGGAGATGAGGGGTGCCGCCGCCGAGGGGCCCGGCGCCGAGCCCATCACCGTCCCGACGGCGCTGGAGGCCGATCTCGCGGCCCTCGTCGCCGCCGGCGACCTGCTCGGCTGGCTCAAGGCCAAGGGCTACCGCCAGCCGGACGAGGTCAACACCGTCGTGGAGCAGGCCGACGCGCGCCCCGACCTCGTCTTCCGTCTGGAGGGCGCCAATCTCGCGGTGTTCGTCGACCTCCCCGGCCACGAGGCCGATTCGACCCGCGACATGGACGCCCGCTACCGCCTGGAGGACGCGGGCTGGGACGTCCTGTCCTTCCCGGTGGACGCCGACTGGGACGCCATCGTGGACCTCCATGCCTCCTCCTACTTCCACACCCGTTGACGTCCGCCGCATCCGACCCCAAGGAACCGAGGAATCTCATGAGCCTCACGTACACCGCCGGTTCGCTGGTCGCCGCCCGCGGCCGTGAATGGGTGGTGCTGCCCGAGAGCGCCGCCGACATGCTGGTGTTGCGCCCTCTGGGCGGGAGCGAGGACGACGTCGCCGCGGTGTTCCCCGCGTTCGAGGAGGTGCGGCCCGCCGAGTTCGCCGCACCGAGCGCGGCCGACCTCGGCGACCAGCGCGCCGCCGGCCTGCTGCGCACGGCGCTGCGCGTCGGCTTCCGCTCGGGGGCCGGCCCCTTCCGTTCCCTGGCGTCGATCGCCGTGGAGCCCCGCGCCTACCAGCTCGTCCCGCTGCTGATGGCGCTCCGCCAGTCCACTGTGCGCCTGCTGATCTCCGACGACGTCGGCATCGGCAAGACCGTCGAGGCGGGACTGATCGCCAAGGAGCTGCTCGCGCAGGGCGAGGCGAGCCGGCTGGCCGTGCTGTGCTCGCCGGCGCTCGCCGAGCAGTGGCAGGGCGAGCTGCGGGAGAAGTTCGGCATCGAGGCCGAGCTGGTCCTCGCCTCCACGGTCTCCCGTCTCGAACGTGCCCTGGAGCTGGGCCAGTCCCTCTTCGACCGGCATCCGTTCACCATCATCTCGACGGACTTCATCAAGTCGACCCGCCACCGCGAGGACTTCGTACGGCACTGCCCGGACCTCGTCATCGTCGACGAGGCCCACAGCTGCGTCGCGGCCGACGACGCGCAGGGGGCTGCCTCGTCCTCACCGGCCTCGCACCAGCTCCGCTACGAACTGCTCCGCAGGATCTCCGCTAACGCCGACCGCCATCTGCTGCTGCTGACCGCGACCCCGCACTCAGGCAAGGAGTCGGCGTTCCGCAACCTGCTCGGCCTGGTGCGCCCCGAACTGGCGTCGCTCGACCTGGACGAGCCGGCCGGACGAGCAGCTCTCGCCGAGCATTTCGTGGCCCGCAAGCGTGCCGACGTCCGCTCCTACCTCACCACCGAGGACGGCCTGGCGGACGACTCGCTGGCCGAGCGGACCGCGTTCCCGTCCGACCGCTGGACCAAGGACGAGCCGTACAAGCTGACGCCCGCCTACCGGGCCCTGCTCGACGACGCCATCGCCTACGCCAGGGACCGCGTCCAGGCCGCCGGGGAGCAGGGCGGGCGCGAGGCCCGTATCGCCTGGTGGTCGGTGATCGCGCTGCTGCGCTCAATGGTCTCCTCCCCGGCCGCCGCCGCCCAGACCCTGAAGACGCGCTCCGAGTCCGCCGCGGCCCGCACCGCCCGGGAGGCGGACCTGCTGGGGGCCCCGGTGTCCGCCGACTCCGCGGACAGCGACCGGCTGGAGGGCATGGACGTGGCGCCTGGGGCCGCCGAGACGGAGGAGGCCGGCGCCCGGCTGCTCGAACTCGCCGAACGCGCCAGCCAGCTCACAGGACCCGCGGAGGACGCGAAACTGAAGGCGCTGACCCGCCACCTCAAGGGCCTCGTCGCCGACGGCTACCACCCGATCGTCTTCTGCCGGTACATCCCGACCGCCGAGTACCTGCGCGAACAGCTGGACGGCAAGCTCGGCAAGAAGACGAAGGTCGCGGCCGTGACCGGCACGCTCTCCCCGCAGCAGCGGCTGGAGCGCGTCGAACAGCTCGGCGCCGCCTCCTCGGAGGAGGCCGGCGACCCGGCCGTACGCCGCGTGCTGATCGCCACCGACTGCCTCTCCGAGGGCGTCAACCTCCAGCACCACTTCGACGCCGTAGTCCACTACGACCTGGCCTGGAACCCGACCCGCCACGACCAGCGCGAGGGCCGTGTCGACCGCTACGGGCAAAAGCGGGACCAGGTGCGGGTCATCACCATGTTCGGCGAGGACAACGGCATCGACGGCAAGGTTCTGGAGGTCCTGTTCGCCAAACACCGGCAGATCAAGAAGGACCTCGGCATCTCCGTCTCCGTGCCCGACGAGACCGCCTCGGGCGTCACCGACGCGGTGGTGGAGTGGCTGCTGCTGCACGGCCGGCAGGGCAGCCAGGAGTCCCTGTTCGACCTCGACGGCCACCAGGAGTCGTTCGACCGGATCGACCGGGAGTGGAGCTCGGCCGCCGAGCGGGAGACCACCTCCCGCTCCCGCTATGCCCAGCGCGCAATCCACCCCGAGGAGGTGGCCCGCGAGGTCGCCGCCGTACGCGCCGCCCTCGGCGGCGCCGGCGAGGTCCGCGACTTCGCCCTGGAGGCGCTGCGCGGGCTGGACGCGCTCGTGCGTGACCCGCGCGACGGCAGCGGCGACTTCACCGCGCAGGTCGGCGGCACCCCGGCGGGTCTTCGCGACGCGCTCGCCGCCACCCTCGGCGGCCGGCTCGTCGAGGAGGACCGCGAGATCCCCTTCCGCGCCACTCCGGCGATCGCGCGCGGCGAGGCGGCCCTCGTCCGCACCGACCCGGCGATCGGCGCGGTCGCCTCGTACGTCCTGGACTCGGCGCTCGACCCGAACGCGCCCGGCCCCCGGCCGGCCCGCCGCTGCGGTGTGGTGACCACGGACGCGGTCGCCATCCGCACGACGCTCCTGCTGGTCCGCTACCGCTTCCACCTCACCCTGCCCTCCCGCAGCGGCGAACGCCAACTGGTCGCCGAGGACGCCCGGCTGCTCGCCTACGAGGGCGCCCCGTCCCGCGCCCGCTGGCTGGACGACGAAGCAGCCGCCGCGCTCGTCGCGGCTCTCGCGACCGCGAACACGCACGAGCAGCTGGCCCGCAACCAGATCACCCGCGCCCTGGACGGCCTGCCCGACCTCTCCGGGCACCTGACGGAGTACGGCAAGGGCCTCGCCGCTGAGCTCGACGCCTCGCACCGCCGGGTCCGCAAGGCCAACGAGGAGATCGTCCGCGGCCTGAAGGTCGTCCCGCAGGAACCGGCGGACGTCCTCGGCGTCTACGTCTACCTGCCGCACCAACCCGCCGCCGGGGCCTCCCCCGCCCCTGCCGCCACCGTCACGGGAGCCGAAGCCTGATGCCCGCCGCCACCCGCACCGCCCTGGCCTTCACCGCCGTCACCACGGTCGGCGGGCTGCTCCCGGCCGACATGCTGCTGCGCGTCGCCGAGGCCCGGAACCTTCCCGGCACCAAGTCGGCGGACTACGGCCTGCCCGCCTCCGTCCCCGTACGCGACGAGGCCGAACGCGCCTGGGAGTACCTCAAGCCGCTCTGGCGCGACCTGCGCGCCGCCCTGCCCGCCGACCCGGAGACCGGGGCGCCCGCCGCCGACCCCACCGGCCGCGCCGGCACCGACTGGCTCGCCCAGCTCTTCCGGAAGCTGGACTTCGGCACGCTCACCGAGGTCGGCCCGGGAGGCATCCCGGCCGACACCGACCCGGACAAGCGCTTCCCCGTCTCCCACCGCCACGGCCCCGCGCTCGTGCACCTCATGCCCTGGAACCACGAGCCGGACAAGCGGCCCGCGCCCGGCCAGGTCCCCGCGCAGTCCATGCTCCAGGACTGCCTGAACCGCACCGAGGCGCACCTGTGGGCCGTCCTCACCAACGGCCGCCGGCTGCGCCTGCTGCGCGACTCCTCGTCCTTCGCGACCGCCGCGTACGTGGAGTTCGACCTGGAGGCCATCTTCGACGGCGAGCTGTTCAGCGAGTTCGTCCTGCTGTACTGCGTGCTGCACGCCTCCCGCTTCGAGGTCGCGGAGGGGACGGCGGCTTCGGGGTGCTGGCTGGAGAAGTGGCGCACCGAGGCCGTCACCTCCGGCGCCCGCGCCCTCGACCAGTTGCGCCTGGGCGTGCAGAACGCGCTGACCGCGCTCGGCACCGGCTTCCTGCGCCACCCGGACAACAGCGCGCTGCGCGAGAACACCGACCCGAAGGCCCTCAAGGACGCACTGCTCCGCCTGGTCTACCGCCTACTGTTCGTCTTCGTCGCCGAGGACCGTGACGCCCTGCTCGACCCGGACGCCGACAAGCGGCAACGCGAGGCGTACGAGCGCTACTTCTCCTCGGTCCGGCTGCGCGAACGAGCCCGCCGCCGCCAGGGCACCGCCCACGGCGACCAGTACGCCGCGCTGCGCATCGTCCTCGACGCCCTCGGCACCGAGGGCGGCCGGCCGGAACTCGCCCTGCCGGGACTCGGCGGCCTGTTCTCCCGCACGGACGCCGACGCCCCGCTCGACGGGCTCAGCCTGTCCAACGAGTCGCTGCTGACCGCCGTCCGCCACCTCGCGCAGATGCGCGACGTGGGCGCCCGCCGCTGGCGCTCCATCGACTACCACCACCTGGACGCCGAGGAACTGGGCTCGGTCTACGAGTCGCTGCTGGAGCTTGAGCCCAAGCACTCGGCGACGGACCGCTCCTTCGAACTCATCGAGGTGGCGGGCAACAGCCGCAAGACGACCGGAAGTTACTACACCCCGTCATCGCTCATCGAGTGCCTGCTCGACACGACGCTCGACCCGGTGATCGACGATGCGGTCAAGCGCGGCGAGAAGCGCGCCGGGGAGGCCGGCCGCCCCGACCCGGCCGAGGACATCGTCAGCGAACTGCTGTCGCTGACGGTCTGCGACCCGGCCTGCGGTTCGGGCCACTTCCTCGTCGCCTCGGCCCGCCGCATCGCCAAGCGCGTGGCATCGGTACGCGAACACAACCCGGAACCGACGACCGACGCCGTACGCCACGCCCTGCACGAGGTCATCGCGCGCTGCGTCTACGGCGTGGACCTCAATCCGATGGCCGTGGACCTGGCGAAGGTCTCCCTGTGGTTGGAGGCCCTGGAACCGGGCAAGCCGCTGAGCTTCCTGGACGCGCACATCAAGCGGGGGAACGGGCTGATCGGGGCTACGCCGAAGCTGCTGGCAGGGGGTGTGCCGGACGAGGCGTTCAAGCCGATCGAGGGCGACGACAAGAAGTACGCGTCCGGTCTGGTCAAGCGCAACAAGGCCCAGCGGGCCGGTCAGTACGAGCTGCTGTTCGGCGCGGACACGCTGCCCGGTAATGACGCGTACGCCGCCGCGATGACCCGTATCACGGGGGTCCGTGCCGACCGCCTGGAGGACGTCCACGCCCAGGAGCGCGCGTACGGGGAGTACGTCGAGTCCGCCGCGTACGTCCAGGACGTACACGCCGCCGACGCCTGGTGCGCGGCCTTCGTCTGGCCGAAGCACCCGGGCGCCCCGGAGGCCCCGACGGACCAGGTCTTCCGCGCGCTGCGTGGCCGGGACCAGTCCGCAGCCCCGGACACGACCCATGCCGAGATCCTGCGGCTTCGGGACCAGTACCACTTCTTCCACTGGCACCTGGAGTTCCCGGAGGTGTTCGCGGTCCCGGAGTCGGGGGCGGGCGTGCAGCCGGGGACGGGGTGGGCGGGCGGGTTCGACGCGGTGGTGGGGAATCCGCCGTGGGAGCGCGTCAAGCTCCAGGAGCAGGAGTTCTTCGCCCAGCGCAGCCCGGAAATCGCGACGGCGACGAACGCGGCGGCTCGCAAGCGACTCATCCTCGCGCTGCGCCAGGACCCGGACGGCGCCGCCCTCGCAGCTGACTTCGAGGCCGCGAAGCGCCGCGCGGAGGGCGAGAGCCACTTCCTGCGGGTCAGCGACCGGTTCCCACTGACGGGGCGGGGGGACATCAACACGTATGCGGTCTTCACGGAGACGGGTCGCACGCTCACGGGGGCGCGCGGACGGACGGGGGTCATCGTCCCGACTGGGATCGCCACGGACGCGACGACGCAGTTCTTCTTCAAAGACATCGTCACGAAGGGGCAACTCTCCGCGCTGTATGACTTCGAAAACGAGGACAAGATTTTCCCCGGAGTCCACAACCAGATGCGGTTTTGCCTGTTCATGCTGCGAGGGTCGGGGAATCTGCACGACCCTGCACGAATGGTATTCAAGGTTCGACAGCCTGGACAAGTCGCAGAGCGCTCCTATCTGTTGACAGGCGAAGACATCCTTACACTGAACCCGAATACGGGCACCTGCCCCGTATTCAGCAGCAGGCGCGATGCAGACATCGCCCTCGGCATCTATCGTCGCATTCCGGTTCTGATCAACGAGGTCAGAGGGACGGCTGGGAACCCCTGGGACATCACATTCATGTCCATGTTTCATATGTCCAATGATTCCCACTTGTTCCGCCCGGACGCACAGAGCGGCGAGACATTTGACGATCTCCTCAAGGACGGCTGGAGTCTTCAAGGGAACATCCTGAGCCGGGGAGACAAACGTCTGCTCCCTCTGTACGAGGCGAAGATGCTCCACCACTACGACCACCGCTTCTCGACGTATGAAAATGCTACAGAGAAACAACTGAATAAAGGAACCCTCCCAAGGTTTACCGTGGATCAGCATCAGAACCCGGAAGCGGCTCCGCTGCCACGCTACTGGGTTCCCGCGGAGGACATTCCTACCGGCAAGCTGGACAAGAACAACGAGGAGATCAAGGCACCGGGCGTTCAGAGTCGGCTGGCCGCGAAGGGTTGGACTCACAGTTGGCTGCTCGGCTGGCGCGACATCTGCCGAGCGAGTGACTCCAGGACGTCAATTCCCGCTTTCCTGCCCGTTTCTGGCGTTGGGGATAAATTCCTCCTTGAGCTCCCCGGAGTCCCGACGAATTTGATTGCCTTGCTGGGCACCTGCCAAACGTCATTCATTTTCGACTACGCAAGTCGCCAAAAGCTTGGCGGCACCAGCATGAAGTATTTCACGTGGCGTCAACTTCCAGTGCCTCACCCAGACTCGCTGGATATTCATACCACCTTCGCCAATTCACGTGTACTGGAACTAATTTACACTGCCACCGATATGCTTTCCTTCGCCCGCGAACTTGGTGATTCAGGCGCCCCCTTCGTCTGGGACGAAACCCGTCGAGCCATCATCCGAGCCGAACTCGACGCCCTTTTCTTCCACCTCTACGGAATCACCCGCGACGACACGGCATACATCATGGACACGTTCAACGTCACCCGAGACAACGACATCAAGGCGCACGGCACCTACCGCACCAAGGACCTGATTCTCGCCGAGTACGACCGCATGGCCGCCGCAGGTCTCACTCTGGAGAATCCCCTCATCGAGGGCGAGGGCGGCACCTACCGCTCGACCCTGACCCCGCCTCCCGGCCGGGGCCCCCGCCACACCTGATACCGGCGACACAGTTTGGCCCGCGATGCGCGCAGCGCAACGTCAACAACAGCCTGAACGACGGATGCAGGGAGACAGTGATGGCCAAGAGCAAAGACATCGAGAACCCAGAGTCACGCTTCTCCGCAGTGCTGGCGGCCGCGGCAAGGCTGCCGGGGGTGCGCATCGACAGGGAGGCGTACCTCCGAAAGGCGCTGGCCCGCTACTGCTCCGATGACGAGATTCGCAGCGCGATCGAGGAGACGCCCGCACGGGCGGGCATCCCCATCGAGACCCTGGACAAGGCAGCCACCGACTCCATCAAGTACGAAGCCGCCAAGGCCAGCGCGCTCTCCGCCGCTGCCGGGATACCCGGATTCGTCGCCCTCCCCGCGACCGTGCCCGCCGATCTGGCCCAGTACTTCGGCCACATGTTGCGCATCGCACAGAAACTGGCCTATCTCTACAGCTGGCCAGATCTCTTCGCCACCGACAGTGACGACCTCGACGACGCGACCAAGGGAGCACTCACGCTCTTCTTCGGCGTGATGTTCGGGACCCAGTCGGCGAACACTGCTGTGGGCAAGGTCGCCGAGATGATGTCGAAGGAGGTCGCCAGGAAGCTACCGCAGAAGGCACTCACCCAAGGCGTCATCTACCCGATTGTAAAAAAGGTCGCGAGCTACCTCGGTGTTGAGATGACAAAGCAGACCTTCGCGAAGACCGTCTCGAAGGCCATCCCTGTCGTCGGTGCCGTCGTCTCAGGCGGACTCACGCTTGCGACTTACCTTCCCATGGCCAGAAGACTCAAGAAGCACCTGTCGAGCTTGGAGCTGACCAAACCCTCACACCGACCAACGCGGGTGAAGGGCGTAGACGTTGAGGGGGTCCAAGGCGCAGACCAGGTGCAGCAACAGTGATGCTCCCGCACAGCGCCTTCCCCCGGCCGCGAAGCTGGTCGAGCGCCATTCACGCCCCGGCGGGTGCCAGTGGCCCGGCCTCGGTAAGCCCACCCGCAAGGAGCTGACGCACCAAGGCCCGGCCCCGGATGGCCGCTGCGGTGTGTTCGGATGCCGTGTCCGGGCGTGGTGCGTCCAGGTCCTCGCAGTGGCGGCAGGTGCCCTCATCTGCCGTTGGCCGGCCGCAGGAGGTGCATTCGTGCCAGCGCGGCGCCTTGGGTGCGGCGGGCGGCTCCACGGCCGGCGGGAGTTTGCGGGTGAGGCGGTCGCGGAGGAGGGCGGAGACGCTGTGGATCTGTCCGGGCAGGCCGCCCAGGAGGGCGTGGGCGAGCTCGCGGGGGCCGTGGCCGCGTGCCAGCCAGGGCGCCACCAGCGGGGCGAGTGCCAGTGCCTCCGCCGCGCCGAGGAGCAGACGCGGCTCCTGTGCGGTCACGCGGTGGAGGAGCGCCGCCGCCTCGCCCATGGCAGGGTCGGAACCTTCGGGGAAGGTGGGTACGGATTCGGGCTCGCCTTCACCTGCGGTGGAGGCGCATGCCTCCTGCCCGCCCGCTTCCGCGTCCGTCACGGTGACGGTCGCCGGCAGCTCAGGAGGGAGGGTGGGTTCTTTCCCCCGGTCCTTTACTGGGTGGGCGCCCGTCTCTCCGGCCGCCACGGGGCCGGGCCCCGGGTCCTCGGCACTCGGCGGCTCCGTCCAGGCCCCCCGGGGCACGTCGTACACGTGTGCGTGACTGCTGAACGTGCCGTCCGCGCGCCGTACCCGCTCGACGAGGTAGTAACTGAACGAGGTGAGTTCACGCAGGGCCTTCGCCACGGCGTGACGACCCTGGGGGCTGGTGTCGGCCATCTTCCGGCCGTCTTCGCGCCAGCCGTCCGGCCTCGACAGGAGGTCGACCAGCAGGCCGCGGGCAGTGTAGGACAACCGCCGGTCCTGCAAAACCGCGTTGGGCAGGACGGTGAAACCGCGCGTGGGGCGGCTACGATGGATCTGCATGGGGAGTTGCTGCTCCTTGTGCCGGACCCCGGGGCGTTGGCGCGCTGCCGGGGTCGCATATTGAGTTTGTCGTGACAGAAAGTACCACGCCTCTCACACAGGGTGGCACGGCGTGGTGTCCGCCGGTCTGCTCAGCCGCCGGAAGAGAAACGCACGAACTGCGCCCAACTGTGGCGCCCGACCGTGAAGTCCGGTCGGGTTTTGTCCTTCGAGTCCCTTACGTGGATGCCTCGTTCAGTGACTGCGACCTCAACACAGTCATCACCCTGGCTGCCGCTGTAGCTGGACTTGAACCAGGCAAGTTCCTTCATGCCGTTGCTCATAGCTCTCCTCGCAGTCGCTCCAGCAGGTCCCGAGATTCTCTGGGGTTCAGGGCCTGTGAGCGCAGTGTGTCATAGCGTTGGGAGAGCAAGCCCACCTCTTTACGGTCGGAGATCAGACGCCCGTTCTGCTGCCCCTCGGAGTAGCCCACCTTCTGCCCATCAGCGGTCTCCAGGAGCCGAAGGGGCCCATCCAGGCACGCATGCAACCCAGCGTCCAACGGCACCACCTGCAACGTCACGTTGCGCGGCGCCGTGCGCTCGACGACGTGGTCGAACAGCTCGCGCATGGCCTGCGCGTCGCCGAACCGCCGCCGGAACACGTGCTCTTCCACGATGAAGCTGAACGGCACCCTCGGCCGGTCCCGCATCATGGCCTGCCGCTCCATTCGCGCGGCGAGCTGCGCCTCAAGCTCCTCGTCGGTCCGCAGTGGGATCGTGCCCTCGAACACCGCCCGCGCATACGCCTCAGACTGCAACAGGCCCGGCACCAGCCGGCACTCGTACGTGCAGAGGCTCACCGCCTCCCGCTCCAGCCGCGCCCAGCGCCGGAACCACGCAGCGAGGCCCACCTCGCCCCGCGTGAGGTGGGCCGAAGCCTTGCGCAGGGCACCGGTGTTGCCCAGGACCTTCTCCGCCCGTTCGACGAACGCCTCGTCCGGCATGCGGCGGCCCAGCTCCACCGACTCCACCGTGTGCTTCGAGAACCGGACGCGCTCACCGAGTTCGACGCGGCTGAGCCCGGCGTGTTCGCGCAGGGCCTGGACGACCGCCCCGAAGGTACGCAGACTGTCCGACGGATGCGGCTCCCGCTCACACTCCCCCGCCACGGCGACGGCGCGACCCTCGCCGCCCGCCCCTCCCTCCGCCCCGTCCATCACGCCCGCGCCGACGTCGCCCATCCCGCAGCCCCTTCCCGGCAGGACGCCCCGTGACGAGCCGTCACGAACTCTACGCCCGCGCCGACTCAGCGTGACGGATCACAGCCCGTACCGTCCACCCTCCGTGCCCGTACGCTGACTCCGCGTACGGGGCGCGGTGCTGGCCCCACCCGGTTCCCGGCGGCCACTGTGGCGCCATGAACCAGCTCGTGCCGCCCGCGCGGACCGCTCCCACCCTCACCTTCGCGCAGTTGCTCTCCTCGACCCGGCGGGGAGCTCGGCTCGCGCGGCTCCTCACAGTGACCGAGCTGCACTCCTGGGGCGCCCCTCCCGCCCTCACGGAGCGTGCCGAACTCGTCGTCGGGGAACTCGCCGCCAACGCCGTCCTGCACGGCCGAGTGAACGGCCGCGACTTCTGTCTCGGGCTCACCCTCGACGGGGCGGGCAGCCGGCTCACCGTCGAGGTCACCGATGCCTGCGGGGAGCGCCACCCACAGCCGCCCCCAGTGGAAGCAGCGTCGGACGGTCTCAGCACGGGCGGACGCGGCCTGCTGCTCGTCGACGCCCTCGCCGACCACTGGGAGACCGTTCCCTACCCGCCCAGCGGCAAGACCGTCCGCGCGACCCTCATCACCCCCGGTCGCAACTGAGCGATCGCCCGCCCCGCTCGACAGCGTTCATGAGCACGGTCGTGCCGAGGGAGGCCAGGAGCCCGAAAGGAACCTCGCTACCGCCAGCAGACGTCCCGGGCTACAGCTTGGGAACCACTGGCTCGGGCAGGCCATCCGCCCACGCCTTCAGCACGGAGACGGCGTCCGTCTTGATTTCGCCGTCCGCGCCTTCCTCTTGGAGGGATCGATGGTCGTTCGGCAACGTGAGTTCACGGTAGAGCTGGAGGTCTTCGAATCCGTGGGCGGCTACGTCCCGGCTGCTGGCCCCGAACACCAGCCTCGGGATCCGCGCCCAATAGCAGGCGACCAGGCACATCGGGCACGGCTCGCTGCTGGCGTACATCACGCCGTCTTCGAACAGGTGCCGCCCCAGCGCCTGTCCCGATGCCCGCAGAGCCATCACCTCGGCATGAGCTGTCGGGTCACGCAGTTTGACCACGGAGCTGGTGCCTTCGCCGACGATCTCCCCGTTGGCCACGACCAGCGCCCCGAACGGGGTGTTCCCGCCGTCTTCCAGGGCGTGGCGCGAGATGTCGACTGCTTGCTGCAAGTACTTCAGATCCATCTGGCTGAGTGAGCCGTCCGGCATGGCTGCTCCTTTTGCTACAGGTAGAACGACGGGTCCGTGTCCGCGAGCGGACCCTGAAGGTCTACGTACCCGCTGAGCGGTGTCGTGCTCCTCCCCCGTGACAGCAGTTCCACTACTGGAGCTGCCAGTTCCGGGTTCGTCCACGTTCCGTCCCGGTGCGTGGTGATGACATCCTCGACGCCCACGTCGGTCTGATCTCCGCCGATGATCAGCCGGTGGATGCGCAGTCCAGGGTGGTTGAGGAGGACCGAGCTGCAGCTGAGTCCGTACATCCACTCTTCATGAGCGGCATTGAGCACAGCGAGGTCCCCGTCCAAGGCGCCCCGCGCCGTCGGGAGATTGTGGAGCACCAGACGGTCGACACGCAGATCGGATCGGCGCACACACAGGTCGAGCAGGAAGTCGTCGACTTCCTCACGCAAGGCCAATTGGCCAGGGCGCAGCCAGTCGAGTGAGCACTGCACGACCAGAAGCCGGTCGAAGCGGTGGGAGCGTTGGCGGGGCAACGCGTGGCGCCAGACGGAGGCGTCGAAGGCGGTGGCGGTCATGCCGCACCTGCCGTGGCCACGGGGTCGGCCCACTGGATGATGCCGAGGCGCCGGATGATTTCCTCCACAGGACCGGCCGAGGATGGCTGATCGTCCGGGATGGGCAGGGTACGGGCAGCAAGCTGGTGGACGACGGCGATCACATCTTCCGGGAGACGTTCCAGGAACAGACGCAGTTGCCCGGCGCCGTCCTCCGGGCGTAAAGGCGCCAGACGGCAGGCGATGGCCAGAACACAGCCGGCGATCCGCTGCCGGGGCTCGATCAGCGGAACGGGCACGGGGTAGCTGCACGATCCCAGCAAGGCGCTGCTGCGGGACCACAGGGACGTCGGATGTTCGCCGCGGCCCATCAGGCGCATGAGCGCGATACGGGCCTCGTCGGCGGTGGAGACGTACCGGTGGGAGGCGTAGGTACGTACATAAGCCGCCAGAAGGCGGCGGTCGGGGGTGAACTCGGGACGGACAAGGGCCGCCGGGTGGGGCACGGACGTGTTCCGCAGAGTCGTCAGGGCGCCTACCGACACCAGCGTCCAGGTGCGGTCGAACTCCTCGACGTTGACGAACGCGTCCCTGGCGCGGTCCGCCTGCGGGGAGTCCACGCGGGCCTCTTCGCTACCGAACAGTGCCGCACGCAGCTCGGTGAGGATGGACGCACCGTCCCAGTAATTGCCTCGGAACTTGGTGCCGGTGAGCAACTCGAACGCCGGATAGAAGGCATTCGCCTGGGCCGAGCCGTGGAACTCCACGAACTGCCGGATCCATGCAAGGACGCCGAGCGGGCTGTCGACAGCGGTACCCAATGCGGTGTCCGTGTCGGCGAACGGCGGGTCCGGGTCCAGGGTGAAGGTGATGGTGTCCCGGGCGCGAACGCTGAAAGCCACCAGGTCTCGTGCGGCGGCGGGAGCGGTGACGTGACGTGTGGACATGATCCACGCCGTGCCGGCCAGCCAGGCAAGATAGCGGCCGAGGTGCCCGGCAAGCGCGGCGGCCTCGTCCCGTGTCAGCGCTCCTGCACGGTCTTGCCCCCGTGCGGTGTCGATCTGAACCAGCAGGGAGTCGACGAGCCGTTGCGCGGACGCCGCGGCGACCGTGCTGTCCAGGCGCCCTGCCAAGGCGGCCTTGGCCAGCCGGTGCAGCACCTCCAGGTGGAGGCCGGCCCGCCCATGCGCCCCGGCGAAGGCGCTCGGCAGCGCGGTGAGCTCCTCGACGCGGTCCCGCACGCCGTTGCCGTCATTGGCCACCACTGCCGCATCCAGTTCGCGCAGGTAGGCACTCAGCAGGTCGTCGGTGGCGACCCGTCTGGACACCGCCGCGATCGGCTCGTGCCTGTCGGCGAGACGCCGCTCCAGGGCCTTGCTCAGCAGGCGCTTGCGTCCGCCTGAGCTGGCCAGACCGAACAGCCGGGCGAAGGAGAAGATTCCCAGCGCGTCAGCGAGCAGGAACAGCACCGCTCCCAAGGTGGAGAGGGTGTGCACACCGGTCAGGAGACCGACGCCCAGCAGCATTGCCCCCAGCCAACCGATCACCACCCACGCACGGAAGGCGATATGCGCGTCGATCTCCTTCAACGACGGCCACGCACTCGAAGCGGAGAACGACAGCGCGAAGATCACGGCCTCACCGGTCAGAATCGTCGCGAAGAACGCCACGCTGACCTGTGTCGATCCCATCACCCGGCTGTCGCCCGCCGGGTTCAGCACCGCCAGCGGAATCGTGCCCGCGACAGTCACCGCAGCGACCCAGATCCCTAACCTCTGTCGGCCGCCCTGCCGACGATCCGACGTCATGAAGGCTCACTCTCCCCCGTCCGCGAGAAACCCGTCGCGCCCTGCCTTCCGAACCTTCATCCTACGGACGGCGACGGAGCTCCGGATGTCTGTATCTGTGCCGACGTCAAGGAGGCTGAAGCACGGACCGAGCGGCGGCGGGACGGCGCCAATGTCAAAGTCCGGTGATTGACGACGACGGGCAAGCCGCCCGGTTTCATGCCGCGCCCCCTCCGGCGCAGTCCCCGCCGTCACCGTCCCGACCTGACTCGTGCGAGGCCTACGCGCTCCCACCCGGTGCGCCGCTGTGTTGTCATCGGCCTGGAGCGACAGGAGCCGCGCACCGCGGTGTCCGGGACGGGAGGCTCCGCGGGGGCCATCTGGTGCGTTGAGCTGCCCGGACGCGCCCGTACGCCCCCGAACGCCACCTCCCCGCCCGCACCCCGGCGGGCCAACCATCGGCCCCATGGATGACGACGCGAACACGGTGGCCTGCGCGGCCGGTGGATGTGACAACCGCGGGCCCAAAGAGACAATGACCGAGTTGGACGGCGGCATGTGGCAGTGCGAGAAGTGCACTCGGGCCGTCATCGCGCAGGGTGAGCTCGACCACCTCCTGCCCCGCGACCGGGCCACGCTTACCCGGCCGGTGGGCGACCCCGACGAAGCCGCCCACCGCGGTGCCGCGTAGCGCGTTCTCAGACGCCCGGGTCCCCGGGAGGATTCTGGCGACCGGGCACGGAGACCCGATCGACCTGCCGAACGATCCGGACGTCGAGGCGGCGGAGCGCCTCCACACTGTTCGGCATCTGAGTCTTGGCCAGGGTTTCGATCACGTCCGCGGTGCTGAGCGGGGGACGCCTGCACAGGTTGGAGATCTTCTCGATGATCCCGTACACGGTCTCAGGGGCCTCGGAGATGCGAGCTTCCAGGAAGTCGTCGGGATGCACGGCCTCGACGTTCCAGGGTTCCAGGGCCTCGCGAGGGAAGTCGCGGAGGTTGGCGGTCACGATGCACTGGGCCTTCGCCCGGATGGCCGCGGCCAGGACGTGGCGGTCGCCCGGATCGGGTAGTTCGAGGCTCGCGACGATGGGCTCGTAGCCCGCGACGCGCCAGTCACGAACCGACGTCCGCATCTTGGCGCGCATCACGTCGAGCTTGTCCGCGTCCAGGTCGGGCCGGTTGTTCTTCAGGTTGCGGAACATCTCGTCGAGGATCTCTTCGGTCCACTTGGCACGGACCAGACCGGCCTGCGCCACGCGGAAGAGCACGTGGCGCAGAGTTCCGGGTAGAGCACGTTCGCGTCGTAGACGGCGACGAGGGGCATCGACTACATCAGTCCCATCTCCTGATCGAGCTGGAGCAGCTCGTCGGCGGCAGCCTGACGCCGTGTGTCGTCCTGCTGCTTGTACTCGAAGAGGGACGACGCCTTGATGCGCCGATGGGTTCCCACCGTCCTGTACTCGATCTCACCGGCGTCGAGGAGCCCGATCAGGAACGGACGCGACACGTTGAGCATGTCCGCGGCCTGCTGGGTGGTGAGTTCGGCGTCGGCGGGCACGATGGACACCCCTCGGCCGGCCCCCAGATGACCGAGCATGCGGGCCAGGAGTTCGACAACCTCTCTGGGGAGCGTGAGGGGCTCCGGCTCTCCGTCCTCGACGGTGACGGTGACCTCGGCTCGGTCCTGGTGTGTGTCCAGGTAGCTGCGGACTCGCGTGAGAGCGTGGTTCGCCGCTTCAGCCTGGTTCGGGGGGAGTTTGACGGGCCTGATGTCTGTCTTTGTCACGGTGCACCTCTGGTCGGGACGATCGCAGAGTGGCGTGCGGGTGCGCGCGAGGGCTGCTGCACCAGCACTCACTGAACGTAGTATCCGAAATATTCGCAGCAAATGCAACACTTAAACGCGCGCCCCGAGGGGGTCGGAGCGCCCGCGGCGGCCACGACCTGCGGAGACTTCCCTCAGAAGGCGCCGCCCGGGAAGCCCGGACGGCCACAGGGCGTGGCTGCGTCGCCATCCCGAGCGCGCGACCACCGGATGCGATGGAGACGGTCAACCCGGCAGGTCAAATTGTTTACGACGTCAACGCCGCAATGAAACCTGCTCACTCGGCCCGACCTGCGCATACGCTCAAGAGAAAGCCCCGATGGGCCGTCGAGAGGGTCACGGCAAATACATAGAGAGTCCATTGACGACGTCAACAGGTAGTACAGTCTTCCGTGCTTGCACATCTCGGCGTACCCGGAGGTGCCGATGCCGCAGCTCGACCGCCTTCCCGACATGCCGGACGTCCGCATCAAGCTCCCCAACGGCATGGGAGAGGCACACGGACATCTGCTCGCGGAGCTGGGCGGCAACGGCTCGCACACGTTCCTCCTGCTGAAGGGGTCGGCGGTCGACCCACGGGCGCGTCCCGGAATCGGGGACCACGCGCGCCGCATCCGCACGGAACTACGCACGGACGGCGGGCTTGTCGACGCCGCCCCTGATCCGGGCCGGCCCTCGGCGCCGTCCCACTGGGTGGCGAGCCGCGACATCGTGTGCAACTCCTCCTCGGCCGCCGCCGGTCTGGTGTACGGCTACGACGCCTCCGGCCCCGAGTCCTGGCGCACCGCCGAGGGTCACCAGCTCGGCGACTACCTGTCGGCCTGGCGGCCTCCTCGCAAGGCCTGGCTGGTGCGCGGCAACAACGTCTCGGGGCACAACCTGGTCCAGCGTCTGTGGCTGAAGGACGGATTCGTGTCGCTGGCGGGCGCGTACCTGCACCGCCTGGAGGAGAGTGAACCGACGAAGAGCACGCTGCGCCGCTTCGTCGAAGAGGGCTACGAAGGGGCCGCCTCCTACAACCAGAAGCAGGGCCTTGTCGACGAACTGCACGCCTTCCTCACGCAGATGCGCGTCGGCGACACGGTGGTGACCATGGCGGACGGCCGTCTGTACGCCGGAGTCATCGCCGGGGACGCCACGCAGACGGCCTCACCGGACGGTCTGTCCAATCTGCGCAGAGCGACCGCGTGGCAAGCGGAGAGCCACGCGTACGAAGCGCTGCCCGCGGACGTGCAGCAGCGGTTCTCCGCGCAGCGGGACGTTGTCGATCTGACCGGGGTCCTGGAGGCACTGGACGTACTCACGGGGCCCCTGTCACCAGTCGGCACGACGGCCGAGCGCCAGGCTGCCCCCAGGCCGGTCCACCGGGAGCTGTCCCTTCCCGACGTGGGCGAGGAGCTCACCCGCGAACTCCTCGTCCACGACCCGGCATGGCTCTCCGAGATACGGGAGCTCCTGCTCGATGAGCAGCAGTTGGTGTTCTACGGGCCTCCGGGAACGGGCAAGACGTATCTGGCGATGAAGCTGGCCGAGCACTTCGGCGGCGGCCCGGAGCAGGTCAAGATCGTGCAGTTCCACCCTTCCTACTCGTACGAGGACTTCTTCGAGGGCTTCCGTCCCGTTGAGGACCCCGAGACGCACGAGGTGGCCTTCAGGCTGACGGCGGGCCCCCTGCGGGAACTCGCGGACCTGGCCTCCCGCGAGGGCAGCCGGCACATCCCGCACTTCCTGATCATCGACGAGATCAACCGCGCCAACCTGGCAAAGGTCTTCGGAGAGCTGTACTTCCTCCTGGAGTACCGCAGGAAGTCCGTGCGGCTCACCTACTCCGGTGACGACTTCGCGCTCCCGCAGAACCTCTTCGTGATCGGCACCATGAACACGGCGGACCGGTCGATCGCGCTGGTTGACGCCGCGATGCGGCGTCGCTTCGCCTTCGTGGAGCTGTCTCCGCGCACCGAGCCGACCTCGGGACTGCTCGGTCGCTGGCTGGAGCACGAGGGCCGGGACTCCGAGCCCGCCCGCCTCCTCGACGCCCTCAACACACGCATCGGCGATCCCGACTTCGCCATCGGACCCTCGTATCTCATGAAGCCCGGTGTGTACCGTGAGGGCGGGCTCGAACGGACCTGGCGGACGAAGATCCTCCCGCTGCTCGAAGAGCACCACTACGGCGAAGGCATCGACATCGCCGACCGCTACGGCCTCGACGCGTTGCGCGACCCGCAGGGGCCGGCATGAGCCCGGCGCCCGTGAGGGGCACGAGCGCGGGCGCAGGTGCGCGGGCCGCGACACGTACGGCTCTGGTCGGCGCACCGGATTCGTCCGCACCCGAGGTGGTGCTGCGTGAGTGGGGTAGCGCGGTCTCCGTTCCCCTCTCCGCCGCCAACGGGCGGAGCCTGGCCGACTCCGGCATTCTGCGGAGCGCGACGCCCGATCCCGAACGCAGCGGACACTGGCTGCTGCGCGCGGGCAGCCGCGTGGGTGCCGTGCGCACAGCGGGAGGCCTCCTCGTACGCATCATGCCCAAAACCCCGGTGAACCGGCTGTTCTTCCTCCTCGGCTTCAGTCTTGATCCGGCGCGCGCGTGGCGCGACAGCAGGGAAGGCAGCGTCGATACGGGCTCCTACGACGATGTCGTCCCTGCCCTCGCCCACGCGGTGGAGCGAGGGATCGACGCCGCACTCCAGCGGGGGGTTCTCCAGGGCTACCGGACGGTGGAGGAGTCGGCGCTGGTCTTCCGTGGGCGGCTGCGCGAGGGTGACCAGATCCGGCGCCACTTCGGCCGCACACCGCCCGTGGAGGTCAGCTACGACGCCTACACCGCAGACACGGCCGAGAACCGCATTCTGCGCGCTGCTGCCGAACGGCTGATGCGACTCCCCGGCGTCCCGGCACTGGTCCGCCGGCGACTCGCCCACCAGCGCGTACGGCTCGCCGACGCCCAGCCCCTGGTACGCGGACAGGAGCTGCCCCGCTGGCAGCCGTCACGTCTCAACGCGCGCTACCAGAGAGCACTCCACCTCGCCGAGGCGCTGCTGCGCGGCATCTCTCCCGAGCACCGGCCGGCCGGGGACGAACCGCTCGCCGTCGACGGTTTCCTCCTCGACATGAATCAGCTCTTCGAGGACTTCGTCACCGTCGCCCTGCGCGAGGCGCTGCGGAAGCACGGTCTGACCGCGCATCTCCAGGACGGTCACCACCTGGACGTCGGAGGGCACGTGGCCATGCGCCCCGACCTTGTCGTCCGTATTGGTGACGGACGCGCTCCACTCGCTGTCGTCGACGCCAAGTACAAGGTGCGAAAGCCCGGCAAGAACCACAACGCGGACCTGTATCAGGCCCTCGCCTACGCCACGGCCCTCGGCCTGCGCGAGGCGCATCTGGTGTATCCGGCCGGGGAACAGCCCGAACGCGTCTACGAGGTCCGGGGACCGGAGGGCGCGAGTGCCCTCGGAACGGGAAGAGCGGCGGCAACGGCCGGAACGGCACCCGGGACGGCCGGACAGGGTGTACGCCTGTATCAGCACAGCCTCGACATCGCTCAGCCGTCCGGTCAACTCCTGGCGTCTCTGGCGGGTATCGCTGAACGGCTGGCCGCTGCACACGCACATTCACGATCATGAAAGACACAGAGAGCGCCCCTCACCCGGGGCCCTCTCCTCGACCGGAGTCGGACCACGGTCGGCCCCGACCAGGCAGAAAGGAAAGGCCATGCCTCGGCTCGCCTTCGCTCAGAGCTTCTGGGACGGCTACGACGCGCTGGAGAAGCCCGTCCGATCCGGCGTGCGCAAGGCCATGGCCAAGTTCCATGCCCTGACCGTGGCCCAGCTCAACGCGGACAAGGGACTGCACCTGGAATCCGTGGAAAACGCCAGGGACGGACGGATGCGCACGATCCGCATCACCGACTTCTGGCGGGGTGTCGTCCTCGCGCCCGACGACGGCAGCGACGTGTTCCTCCTAGTCAACGTCTTGCCGCACGACGACGCCTACACCTGGGCGGCGAAGCGCCTGTACAGCGCGAACACCGCGACCCGCGCCCTGGAGGTCCGCGACGCTGCCGCCATCGACGAATTGACACCGCTCTACGAAGATGCCGCCCGCACAGCGCCCCGGCTCCTGCTCGCGGGCGTCTCCGACGGAACTCTCCGGGAACTCGGTGTCGACGACCAGGTGTTGCGCGCTGCCCGTTCCCTCGTGGACAAGGCCCAACTGGAGGCGTTCGCGACTCTCCTTCCCGAGGACCAGTTGGAGGTCCTGCAATACCTTGCCGAGGGCTTCACCCCGGAAGAGGTCTACCAGGATGTCGTCGCCGTCCGCCGACCGGTCGACGCACCCGCCGAGCCGGTGGAGGACCTGGCCACCGTGATCGCCAACACTCCCGCGCGCATCAGACTGGTCACCGGGCCGCAGGAACTTCAGGAGATGCTGGAGAAGCCCTTCGAGGCCTGGCGGGTCTTCCTCCACCCCTCCCAGCGACGCATCGCCTACCGCGCCTCGTACGGTGGACCTGTTCAGGTCAGCGGCGGGCCGGGGACGGGCAAGACGGTGGCCGCCCTGCACCGTGTGAAGCATCTGCTGGGTACGTCCGAAGACGGGCGGGTCCTGCTCACCACGTTCACCAACGCGCTCGCGGCCGGGCTGCGCGACATGCTGGAACTGCTCCTCGACCAGGACGAGAAGCTGCTGGCGCGCGTCGACGTGACGACCGTCGACGCGTACGCGAACGGCGTTGTGCGCACCAAGTCGGCCACGGTGCCGAAACCGATCGGTGACCGCGAACAGCGTCAGCTGTGGGAGAAGACCGTCAAGCAGCTGAAACTCCCCTTCACCGCTCAGTTCTTCGCCCAGGAGTACCGCCACGTCGTCCTCGGCCAGGATCTGCGCGACCTCGACGCGTATCTGGCCGCGAGCAGGCGCGGACGTGGCACGGGGCTCGGCCCCGCACGGCGCAGGGAGGTCTGGAGCGGGGTCGAGCGGTTCGAACAGCTCCTGCGCGACCGCGGGGAGACCACCCACCTGCGGGTCTGCACGCGCGCGGCGGACCTGCTCGCCGACGGGCCAGCGCCGTACCGCCATGTCGTCGTGGACGAGGCACAGGACCTGCATCCCGCCCAGTGGCGTGTACTGCGTACCGCCGTGTCCCGCGGCCCCGACGACCTCTTCCTCACCGGCGATCCCCACCAGCGGATCTACGACTCCCGCGTGTCACTCGGCTCTCTGGGGATCGCGACGACGGGACGCAGCTACCGCCTGCGGCTCAACTACCGCTCCACCGAGGAAATCCTCGCCTGGTCGGCACGGCTCCTCGCACCGGTCGCGGTCGACGCCCTCGAAGGCGAGGGCACGGACTCGCTGGTCGGCTACCGCTCCCTGCTGCACGGACGACTGCCCCAGGCGAAGGGGTACACAAGCCGCCAAGAGGAGGCCGAAGCCGTGGTGGCGCGCGTACGGGAACTGCTCGCCGACGGCCTCGCACCGCGCGAGATCGGCGTGTGCGCGCGGTTCAACCTCTCGCTGGACGCCGCCGAGGACAAACTCAAGGCGGCGGGCATCCCGGTGCTGCGTGTCAAGGGGCAGGGCACGCAGGGTACCCAGGGAGTGCGGCTCGCAACGATGCATGCGATGAAGGGCCTGGAGTTCCGGGCAGTGTCCGTCCTCGGCGTCGGGGAGGGCAGCGTCCCGTTCTCACGCGAGATCACCCCGCGTGAGGCGGATCCGCTGCAGCACGACGCCGATCTGCTGCGGGAACGCTGCCTCCTCTTCGTGGCCTGTACACGCGCCCGCGAAGCCCTGCATGTGACGTGGAGCGGAGTCCCGAGCCCGTTCCTGACGGGTGCCGTCTGACGAACGGGTCGACGGCACCGGGCTGCGGGAACCGCTCGATCGCCCTACCGAGCGCACCCCACAGCCGACTGGCGCCGGCCCGCGGAGCTCTGACATCAGAGCTCTTCTCGGGCGCTCAGTCCTGGGGTGTGAGGGCTCCCGAGGCGAGGCCGTGGCGGGCCACCTCGGCGAGCCGCCCGCTCAGCTCGTCGACCTTCCGCATCCCTTCCTCGAACGCGGACACGGCTCGGAAGGCGGAGCCGTACCGGCGCTGCTGCTCGATACTCATACGAGGAATGCGTGAACCCTTGACGTCAGGTCGGTAGGTGCCGCTCGCGCTCGTGGCCCGGCGTGTGCTGGCGGAACTGCGCAGGAAGCCCTGGAGATAGTCGGTGTCGAGCTGTTCGCTTGCCGAGACGGGCTCGGTGCCGTCGTACGCGACAAGTCCCGCACGGGTCAGATCCGAAACGCTGGCCGTGGCACCGTCGAGCCAGCTCGGCCCGTCACCCCGTGAGAGCTCCGGGAGTACCGTCGCGAGCCGACGGATCTCGTCCTCCAACTCCTCGCGCAGCGCCGCGTACTCGCCGGGGTAGTCGCGGTGGCCGGCTCGGAGGTGGCTGCCGGGCGTCAGATCGACCACGTCGTCGAGCAGATCGATCAACCGCACATCGGCCACCTGATCGGGGCGTGGTTCCAGACTCCCGTCAGGACCGTTTCCCGTCAGGTCGATCATCCGCACAGTGAGGTTGGCGTCCGAATCCCCGCCTCCCTCAGGGCGCCGAAGACACCAGATGTGCACAGGCAGCGCATGGGACGTCGCCGTTCCCGGGGGCAGCGCAACCACCTGGCGCACGATGCCTCGGCGCACGAGCTCCGCACGAATACGCCGGCCGGCCTTGCGATAGGCGACCGACGCGGGCATGACCATGAGTACCTGGCCGCCCGGCCCAGTGTGCGCGTAGGCGTGCTGAAGCCACGCGAGCTCGCCCTCCGCCTTGGACGGGGTACCGAGCTCCCAACGGGAATCGAGCAACAACTCCTCCCGGCCCCACTCCGTCACACCGGCCGGCGGATCGCACACGACGAGGTCCGCCTTCAGGTCGGGCCATGCGTCTGCGCGCAGGGAATCCCCCGCTTCAAGGCGCACATGTGGCCGCTCCATGATCTGTGCACGGAGCCCTGCGAATCGAGCGCTGTCCGCGTCCAGATCCTGTCCGCGGTAGCAGATGCCTGTTCCTGCGACGCCGGAAAGGAGCAGCACCCCGATTCCACAGGCAGGATCAAAGACCGTGGCACCGGGGCGCAGCTCGGGAGCAAAGTGCCGGACGGCGTGCACCACACGCGCGGAAGAGACCTGATCTGACCCGGTACGCCTGGCGGAGTCCATGAACCGCTCTGTCAGTCCGTTCACCAGACCGACGGGCGTTTCAGTCCGGGCGAGCGACCGCACCCGATCAGCGATCTCCCGCGGCGGGCCCGAGTCACGCCCGCCCACCAGAACGCCTGCCACCGCCGACAGACCGACGATCATCTGATCACCGTAGGCAGCGCGCATGGCCTGCCACAACTCGACCTCGGGCGAAACCTCCTGCCCCTTACGCTGCTTGTCCAACCACCGCTGGACGTCTGCGAGAGCGTAGAGCGGGCTGTTCGCCGCGCCTCCGGCGGGAGGGGGAAAGTCCTCATAACGGCGACGCCAGTTGGAGACTGCGGCCCGGGTGACACCGGCCAGCCGCGCGATCTCGGAACCTGTGACGAGAGGACCGGAGGGGGAGGAGGCATGGTCCATCATAGTTCCAGCGTACACGGGCAGCACCGGCGCAATGCATTCGCGTGGCATGTTGACGGAATACACACACTTCGTGAACTTCTCGCGTGCACGCACTCCGTCGCGAGCGTGCGCTTGGATCGCAGCCCGCCGCATCTACACCGCAACAGCCGAGATCACCCCAGAGGGAGCGGCGCCGTGCGGGTGCCGAAGATCGCGGCGGACGCGTAATCCCCTCGGGCCTCAGGGCAACCGGCTGGGAGGGCAGGCTGGAGCGAGGACCAGGATGCCGGTGGTCCGCCGAGGGTCGTCCTTGGACGGGCAGCCACAGAATACTCCTCTGCATTTCCGCTGCGCAGCTCCCCGACTGGGGCCGGTAATTCCCGGTACGGAATTCACAGCCGGCAGTCCGGTTGACACTGGAGTGCTGCCACCCTACCCGGCAGGAGTACCCGCCGGAGCATCCTTCCGTCAGCCAGACAGCAAGTCCTCGACATATTCCCGCAATTCCGGCAACAGTTCATCACGATTCAACTCTTCAAGTGATGAAATATGCTCGACGGCAACGTGTCCTGTCGACGCAAGTTCAAGGATCGCATGCAATTCAGCCTCCAGAGCGGCGGCGTCTTTTTCGGCGACTGCTGTCGCTGCAAGCAGTGTCGCCAAGGCCGAAGCCTGGGCCGGTGCATACGAACTCAGACGGTCGGTAATCTCATCTGCCACGCCTTCCCGAACCTTCGGATCGGCATCCAAGAGCATGCGCAGGATGGCGAGGAATTCGTGAGATCTCATCAATTTCATCCACTTGCAGACTAGTACGGAAGCGGGAACTGGCTCGGCCAAGGAATATGTGTACTGTTCGCAGCGCCGGGATTATAGTGCGGGCTGTTGGGGTTGTGAACCTGCCGATGGTAGAGGTTACCCGCCTCATCCTGATAACGCCCTCCAATAGACAAGCGGTAGACATCGCCTTTCGCCGCGTTCGAACCGGCGGGCGCCGTCCCATCTCGGTCGTGCACGCGCAGGCGAACCGTGTTGCCCGTCTCCGGATCTTTCCATTTGTACTCAACACCCAATTGAGCTCCGCCATTCGGGTCCGGTTTGAGGATCCGCATTTCGGCGTCGTCGGGGACAACACTGAGCGGATTGCGCCCCCTCACGTCCCACCCGCCGTCCTTGACACGAGGGGGACAGGGTGTCAGCCCCAGCGGATCGGTCCAGGCATGCGGATTGAGAACGTACGCCACAGGGTTTGGTGCTGCGTCCAAACCGAGCGGGTCCGGGCTCGCGTAGCGAGCTGTCGTGGGGTCGTAGTGGCGGGCGTAATTGTAGTGGAGACCCGTTTCCGGATCGAAGTACTGCCCTGGAAAACGAAGAGGTGTGTACGTCGTGCTGTCGGCCGCCCAGGCAGCGGTCCCCCAGAGGGTGGCGCGGGAACGCCACGCAATCCGACCGTCTTCCCCGACGAGTTCGCTGGGGGTACCGACGAGATCGGTCACGATGGCGAAGAATCGGGAATCGATCTCGTCTTCGGGCATGTCCACAGCGGTAATGCGTTCCGTCTGGCCCAGGGGGTGCAGACCCTGATGATCCCAGGTGAGGGTGACCATGTGCGGTAGTTCGGCGGAAGTCGTGGTCTGCTCGCACAGAGTGGTTCCGTCCCACGTGAACACCACCTTCTCCACGACCGTCTTGCCGTCCTTGCCCAGGCGGACCTTCTCGGTGCGGCGTCCCAGAGGGTCGTACCTGTACTGCCAGCGGGTGCCGTCGGGAGTGACGACCAGGACCAGATGGTCCTCGGCGTCCCACACGTAGCGCCACGTGTCCGGTTTGCGCGACAGACGGGTCCGTTGGCGCAGAACGATCCTTCCAAGACCGTCATGCTCGTAGCGCACATCGCCTGCGCGAGTGATCCTCGTTCCCGTGTAGGAACGAATGCCTACGGCGTCCTGATGCGGATGGTGCGCAGGCCAGGTCCCGTCAGTCTGGTTGCCCGCCTTGTCGTAAGCGTAGGTTTCCGTCCAATCGGCGGCGCGCACAGCCATCACTCGGCCGGCCGTGTCGAGATCGAAACTCCGCGGGCCGGACAGGCTGTCGTGCATCCCGATCAAGTGGCCGTCCGCACGGTAGGTGTATGCACGCCGCTGGACCTGCCTCCCCTGAACACCCACGTTTTGGTTGGTCAGGCGCCCGAGGCTGTCGAAGGTCTGCTCCAGAGTGAGTGTGGCGTCGATGCTTCGAGTCAGTTCGTTCCCGGCTCCGTCGTACAGGAAGTCGACAGCTCTGCCCGAGGCCAGCATCCGGTCCCGGCGTCCGGCGGCATCGTAGGACCAGGTGGTCGTTGCCCCACTGGGTGTTCTACGACCCGCCCGGCGCCCTGCGCGATCGTAGGAGTACGTCATGCGGCGGCCGTCCACAACCTCCTCCCTCACTCGGCCGTAACGGTCCCGCAGCACCGTCAGCGTGGAGCCGTCCGGACCCGTGGCCTGGGCCAGCTCGTCCGTGAAGTCATAGCTGTACGTGGTGACACGGCCCGCCGCATTACGGCTCACGACTTGGCCCAGTGCGTTGTAGGCGAAGGTCGTCGTCTGGCTGAGGGCGTCGACTCTCGCGGTCAGACGGCCGACGGCGTCACGGGAATAGGCGAGGTGCCTGCCGTCGAAGTCGGTCTCCCCGGTGAGGCGGCCCGCCGCGTCGTAGGTGTAACTCCAGACCAGCCCTTGCGGGTTGGTGACCGTCGTCAGGCGCAGTTCGGTGTCGTGGCCGAACGTGTGGCGCACACCGTCCGGAGCGGTGCGTGCCGTCAGCAGGTCGAAGTGCGTGTACTCGTAGGTGGTCACGCCGCCCAAGGGGTCGGTGTGGCCGGTGCAGTTGCCCTCGCCGTCGTACGTCCAGGACTCGCTCGCGCCGTCGGGTGCCGTGCGGTGCGCGAGGCGGCCCTCGACGGTCCAGGCGAGGAGTGTCGTGGCGCCCGTCGGGTCGGTGATCGTGGTCGGGCGGCCGAAGGCGTCGCGTTCGTAGCGTGTGGTGGCGCCCAGTGGATCCGTGACGCGCAGGGGCAGGCCGGCCCGGTCGCAGGTGATGGTCGTCGTGTTGCCGAGCGGGTCCGTGACGGAAGCCAGGTGGCCTGCCGTGTCGTAGGCGAAGCGAGTGGTCTGCCCCTCGGGCCCGGTCAGCGACGTGCGGTTGCCGGATGCGTCGAAGTCCTGCCGGACGATTGTGCCGTCGGTGTGCCGGATCTTCGTCGGCAGCCCCAGCGCGTTGTACTCGGCCGTCGTCTCGCATCCGTCGGGTCGGGTCAGCGTGAGCAGGTTCCCCGTCCCGTCGTAGCGGAAGGTGGTCGTGGCGCCCAGGGCGTCGGTGTGTGCCAGCAGCCGGTTGTGCCGGTCGCGCTGGTAGCGGGTGGTCCCGCCGAGCGGATCGGTTTCGGCGATCACCTGGCAGCGGCCGTTGATCAGATAGCGGGTGGAGTGACCGAGTGAGTCGGTGATCGTCGTGGTGTGCTCGCCCGTCGACGCGTCGACCGGACCGTAGGCGAAGTCCGAGCGCAGGTGTCCGGCAGCGCCCTCCTGATGGGTGCAGCGGTCCTGCTCGTCGTAGACGTACGTGAAGTGGCTGTCGTTCGTGTCGGTCCAGGAGACGACGCGGCCGCGCTCGTCGTAGCCGAATCGGGTCGGCAGGCCCGAGGATCCGGTGACCTCCGTGAGATGGCCCCCGGTGTATCCGTAGCGCAGCAGTTCCTGGTCGTGTCCGTCCGCCCCGGCACCGGCCAGCCGGACGGCGGTGACGCGGCCGTCCTCGGTGGTGATGACGAGGCGGTGGCCGGCGCTGTGAGTCACGGAGTCGGGGGTGCCCTCGGCGTCGTGCCCGAACGTGATCCAGTTGCCGTTGCGGTCGTCGAGTTGCGCCAGCACGGCGAGTCGGTCGCTCAGGTCCTCGAAGTGCCATGTCACCCCCGTCGCGGGGTCGGTGACCGTGTATCCGCCGTCGACCCGGTCGAGCGGCCGGCGCGGGCCGTGAGATGGCAGGGTGGGGACGCCGGGGGCGGGGTGCGGATAGGCCAGGACCAGGCCGTCCTCCCCGAGCAGGAGGACGCCCTCGGCATCGATCTCCAGGCGCTGATCGAGGGTGGAGGACCACGTCGGTCCGAACCACCCGCCCAGCCGGTACGACGACTCGAACTGCCGGCTCAGGACGAGCGGCAGCACGCCCGGCAGTGAGACGTCGGTGGCGGGGAGCACCATGCGGCCGGTCGCGACGTCCACGGGGTCCTTCGCGCAGACCTTCTCACCCTCCCGCCGCGCGACGTCTTCGGCCCCGTCCTTGACGGCGGTGCGTGCCGCGCTCTCCGCGCCGTCCTCCAGGCCCTCCTTGACGGCGGTCTTCAGACCGAGTCGGAGTCCGCCCGCTGCCAGCCCCGCTCCGTCGGTGCCGATGAGCTGGGGCACGAGGCGGCCGAGGAACTCGGAGGGGTCCTTCGTGAAGCCGTCGACCGCGGCCTCGACCATGCGTTCGGGGTGCGCGGCGGTCGACACCAGGCCCGACAGCGTCATGCTGACGTTCTGCGCGTAGGCCGCCGGGTGGGTGAGGTTGTACGGGTCCATCGGGTTGAGGCCGCGGGCGAACGTGACGAGGCCCGCCGTGCCCTTGAGGATGCCGCCGTCGAAGTGGGCGAGTTCGATGTTCGCGGCCTGGAAGCCGTCGGTGAAGTCGTTCCGCAGGCGGGACAGCGGCGGCGGCTCGGCGGGTGCGTGGGCGAGGGCGGCCTTGATCTTGCCCTGCGCCTCGGAGGCGGCGGTGTTGCGCTGTTTGCGGGCCTCCGCCAGCTTCTCGCGGGCCGCTTTGACGTCGGCTTTGCCCGGGTCGACGAACGGATCAGGTTTCGGGCCCGGGTCCTGGTTCGCGTCGATCTTCGCGTTGTAGGCCTCGACCTTCTTGTTGTAGGCGTCGCTCGCGTCCTTGGACGCCTGGACGCCCTTCTTGTAGAGGGCGACGGCCTCCTTGGCCTGCCCCTGGGCCCAGGTGACGGTGTGGGCGTACGCGCCCAGCGCACCCGCCGCCGCCTCGCACGCGGCGGACGCCTCGGCCCACTTGGCCGGGTGGACACCGAACTTCTCACGGAACGCGTCGCCGCCCTCCCCCTTCCACCCCGAGGAGTCGATCTTCTTCAGCCCGGAGGAGACCTTGTCGAAGGCCGTGTGGAAATCGGTCAGGTGCTTGGCGCTCTCGCCGATCTTGCCCGGGTCGCCGTGGACGAGCTCGTTCGCCTCCTCGGTCTGCCCGAGCTGCTGCTCGCCGGGGGTGGCCCCCAGGTCGGAGGCGACACCGTCGCCCCAGTCCTCAACCGTGTCGGCCCAGTCGTGCAGGCCGACGTGGTCCAGGCCGTCGCCGACCTTGTTGGTGGCCCAGTCGACACCCTCGCCGACCTTCTTCTTGCCCTCGTCGACGAGATGCTCGCCGTAGCCGAGGCCCTTGTTGATCCCGTCACCGATGTCCCCGAACAGGCCCATCAGTTCGTCCCGTCCTGCCGGCCGCCGCCGTCCTGCTGAGCCGCCTCGGCCCGCGCCTCGGGCGAGGGCCCGAAGGTCTGGTCGAGGTAGTCGTCGTACTGCTCGTCGGACACGCCCGCGAGGCTGTGCAGATTCTCGGGGTTCAGGCCCATCGGCCCCAGGGTGTGGGACGTCATGACGTCCCGTCCGGCGTCCTTCCAGCCCTGCTCGCTGTTGGCCGCGGCCTTGTCGAAGGACTCCTTGCTGAAGTCCACGTTCATGCCCGAGGTGGCGATGTCCTTCCACCCCATCTTCTCCACGTCGTCCTCCGACGCGTACGGATTGCCGACGGCGGCATTGGTGACGACCTTGAAGCTGCCCTCCAGATACTGCTCGGTCTGGTAGTGGGTGCCCGCGGAGATACCCGTCTTCACGGCGAGGTCGTTGCCTTCGCCGATCAACGCCCGCACACCCCACTCCCAGCGGTCGCAGAACGTCTGCAACTCACCCGTGAGGCCCTCATGTCCCAACTGGAGGCCGGACAGGGCGATGCCGCTGAACCCCCGACCCGCGCCAGCCGCCCCGGCCATGCCCAGCTCCCCGAGTTCGGAGAGGGCGTCGTTCAGCCCTTGTGCTATCAGACCGAGCCCGTCGGTCTCAAGGTCCTTGCCGCCGTCCCCGCTCACGCGCCGCCCCCCGAGTCCTCGCCGTCTTCCCCGACATCCACCGCTGCCGCATCCGGCACGATCCCGCGCACCGGCGGGAAGACCATGCCGTTCTCGCCGTCCGCACAGTCCAGCGCCACACCGCACGGCACCCCCGCCGCGGGCACCGCCACATCCAGCAACTTCGCACCGAGGACCGACTGGTAGGCCCACTCCCGCGCCGGCTCACCCCGCGCCACCGCGTAGCGCGCCAACGCGTGCTCGTCCGAGAACGCCAGGATGAAGCGGATCCCGTTGAAATCAGCCGTGAGGAACCCGCCCCGGCCCTCGTCGCCCGCGTCCTCGCCCAGGGGCACCAGCACGGCAGAACGGCGGAACTCGCCCAGCAACTCGGCGAACCGCCGGCGTCTCACCGCGGCAGCCGGGCCACCGTCCGGCTCGGACCCGCTCGCCGGACCCGGAGCATCCCGGTCGGCCGCGCCCGGGGACCCTGGGGTCTCGGCCTCGGCCTCGAGCGGAGGCCCTGTGCGTCCCTGGTGCCCGGCAGCAGGACCGGCTTGATCGCTGCCCGCCACGTCGGCCAGCCGCAGCCTGGCACCCTCGCCCCCGTCGTTGGACATGCCCCCATCATCGCAACGGCCCGAAAGGCGCCGCAACGACATCACGTCACGCGTACGTCACAGAGCGCTGCGGCCGGGGCGTTCCACATGCGGCGGGAGGTGACGCGGCCGGTCGTACGATGGGCGGGTGGCCTCCGACTCCTCCGTGCCCCGCGTCTGGTACGCCTCCTACGGCTCCAACATGCGCGGGGCGCGCTTCGGTTGCTACCTGGCCGGGGGGCGTCCGCACGGTGCGGCGCACACGTATCCGGGGTGCCGCGATCCTCGTCCGCCGGCGGCCTCCGTACTGACGCGGCTGCCCGGGGCGCTGTACTTCGCGACCGAGTCCGACGTGTGGACCGGCGGGCGGGCGTTCTACGACCCCGACACCGTGCTTCCGGGTACGCCGGGCAGCGTGTGGGTCCGCGCGCATCTGATCACGGTCGAGCAGTTCGCGGACGTCGTGGCCCAGGAGATGGGGCGTGCCCCCGGCACCGGCCCCGGCGCGGAACTCGACCTCGCGGAGGTGCTGGCGGCGGGGCGGGCCCGGCTGGGGGGCGGGCGGTACGAGACCCTCGTGCACCCGGGATCGTACGAGGGGGCGCCCGTGCTGACGTTCACCGCGCCGTGGGGCGTGCGCGACGTCGAGCCCAACGCGCCCGCGGGCCCGTACCTCGCGCAGATCGCGGCCGGGCTCGTGGAGTCCGGCGCCGGCGACGCGGAGGCCGTGGCGCGCTATCTGGAGCAGTGGCCGGGCGTCGCCGGGCAGTGGGACGTGGCCGGCGTGGCCGAGCTGGCGGGGTCGCTGGGCTGACGTCGCGCACGCCCCCGGACACGACCCCTCCCGAACGCGACCCACCGCCGGACGTGACCACTCCCCGTCGCGACCGCTGCGGCACCGCCCGGGGTGTGTGCGGAGCCGGCGGTGGCGTCGCCGGCGACGCGGTCGGGCGCGGGTGCGCGGGAAGTTTTCCACAGGGTGGGGGCGGGGCCCGGCGCGGTGTCGGTCGGCGGGAGCAGAATGTAGCCATGACTGAGATCACCGACTCCTCCAGTTCCCCGTCGGCCGCGCTGCCCGACTGGGAGAAGCGCTTCCGGGCGCCTCGGGTCTCCCTGCCCGACTGGGCGGAGGACGCGCCGGACAAGGCGTTGTTCGTCTCCAACGCGACGGGCACGTACGAGTTGTACGCGTGGGACCGCGCCACGGGCGCGCAGCGCCAGGCGACCGACCGGCCGAACGGGACGACGGACGGCGTGCTGGCGCCCGACGGCGCGTCGATCTGGTGGTTCTCGGACACGGACGGCGACGAGTTCGGCGTGTGGATGCGCCAGCCCTTCGAGGGCCGGCCCGACGGCGGCGCCGACGAGCCCGCGGTGCCCGGCCTGGCCCCTTCCTTCCCCGCGGGCCTCGCGCTGGGGCGGTCCGGGCTCGCGGCCGTGGGCCGCTCCACCGACGAGGACGGTACGACGATCCACGTCGTGCGCGGCGCGGGCGAGGCGCCGGTGGAGATCTACCGGCACCGGGAGTCCGCGGGCGTCGGCGACCTGTCGTACGACGGCGACCTGCTGGCGATCGAGCACACCGAGCACGGGGACGCCATGCACTCCGCGCTGCGAGTGGTGCGCCTGGACGGGACGACGGTCGCGGAGCTGGACGACACCGAGGGCGGCACCCGCGAGCTGGGGCTCGAGGTCCTGGGGTTCTCCCCCGTCGCGGGCGACAGCCGGCTGCTCGTCGGCCACCAGCGGCGCGGCCGCTGGGAGCCGATGGTGTGGAACCCGCTGACCGGCGAGCAGAGCGATCTGGCGATCGAGCTGCCCGGCGACCTGGGCGCCGAGTGGTATCCGGACGGCTCCGGCCTGCTGGTCGAGCACAGCTACGAGGCGCGCAGCGAGCTGTGGCGCTACGACATGGCGGGGCACGCTCTGGAGCGGGTCGAGACGCCGGCGGGTTCGGTCTCCGGCGCCACGGCCCGGCCGGACGGCAGCGTCGAGTACCTGTGGTCGTCCGCCGCCCAGCCGCCCACGGTGCGCTCCACCACCGGGCGCGCGGTGCTGGACGCCCCTGGTTACAAGGCACCGGAGTCCGTGCCCGTGGAGGACGCCTGGGTGGAGGGCCCCGGCGGGCGCGTCCACGCGCTCGTGCAGCGGCCCGCCGGGACGTCGGGCCCCCTGCCGACGGTGTTCGAGATCCACGGCGGGCCGACGTGGCACGACAGCGACGCCTTCGCGGCGGGGCCGGCAGCCTGGGTGGACCACGGGTTCGCGGTGGTACGGGTCAACTACCGCGGCTCGACGGGCTACGGGCGGGACTGGACGGACGCCCTCAAGCACCGCGTGGGCCTCATCGAACTGGAGGACATCGCCGCGGTGCGCGAGTGGGCGGTGTCGTCGGGCCTCGCCGACCCCAACCGGCTGGTGCTGGCGGGCGGCTCGTGGGGCGGCTACCTCACGCTCCTCGGCCTCGGCACACAGCCGGACGCCTGGGCGGTCGGCCTGGCGGCGGTGCCCGTCGCGGACTACGTGACGGCGTACCACGACGAGATGGAGGCCCTGAAGGCCATGGACCGCACGCTGCTGGGCGGGACGCCGGAGGAGGTGCCCGAGCGGTTCGAGGCCTCGTCACCGCTGACGTACGTCGACGCGGTGCGGGCGCCGGTCTACATCTCGGCGGGGGTGAACGACCCGCGCTGCCCGATCAAGCAGGTCGAGAACTACGTGGACCGCCTCGCGTCCCGGGGCGCGGTCCACGAGGTGTACCGCTACGACGCGGGACACGGCTCCCTGGTGGTGGAGGAACGCATCAAGCAGGTCCGCCTGGAGCTGGAGTTCGCGGCCAAGCACCTCGCGCTCTGAGCGGAGCCCCTGAGCGAAGGTCCCGCCGCCGTCGCCGGCCCCGCCGCCGTCGCCGGCCCCGTTGCCGTCGCCGTCGTCCGTGGCCCGCGAGGTGGGCACGGCCGGCGGGGCCGGACGGTGCGACGGGGGCGGGCGGACCCGGGGGCTACGGGGGG
>NZ_JAKGCV010000700.1 GCF_021556455.1 Streptomyces fuscigenes
CCGCGAGCGGCCCCCGCTGCGGCTCCCCGCGCCGGAGAGGGCCGGGGCCGCTTCCCGCACCGCGGAGGGCGTGCGGGCGTCCGGCCGGTCCCGGTGCCCCGGCAGATGACGGCGCACGACGAGGCTGCCGCGCCGCGTCCCGGTGGCCGTCGGGGCGCTCACCGCGGCCAGGGCGAGCGCGAGCAGGGCGGTGGCGACCAGCGTGTCCAGCCAGTAGTGGTTCGCGGTGGCGACGACGACGAAGAGGGTGGCGAGCGGGTGCAGCAGCCACAGCCACCGCAGACGGGACGACGTCGCCGCGATCAGCCCGACGGCCACCATCAGCGCCCAGGCGAAGTGCAGGGACGGCATGGCCGCGAACTGGTTCTCGACCGAGCCGGCGGACGGGTTCGCCGCGTAGACCGAGGGGCCGTAGACGCGGGCCGTGTCGATCAGGCCGGTCGAGGCCAGCATGCGCGGCGGGGCCAGCGGCAGCAGCAGGTGGAGCGCGAGCGCCCCGCCGGTGACCGCGGTCAGGACCCGGCGGGACCAGACGTAGTGACCGGGGCGCTTCCAGTACAGCCAGGCGAGGAAGAGGACCGTCGCGGGGAAGTGGACGGCCGCGTAGTAGGTGTTGGCGAGGTGGACGGCCGTGTCGCCGTGCAGCAGCAGGTGCTGGACGCCCTGCTCGCCGGGCAGGTGCAGGACGCGTTCCAGGTGCCAGACCTCGCGGGCGTTGTCGAACGCCTGGGCCGTGCGGCCGTTGGCGAGCTGCCGGCCGAGCTTGTAGACGAGGAAGAGCGCGGCGACCAGTGCCAGTTCACGGGCCAGTGGCGGCCTGCCGGCGGCGCGTCCGATCAGCGGCAGGGAGCGGGCCGTGCGCCGCACGCCCGACGGGGGCGCCGACGGGGATATTCGGGCGGCCGTGCGGGGCGGTCCGGAGGGAGAGTGACTGCGTCGTGGCGCGGGACCAGTCCGGGCGTCCATTCACCCGACCCCTTTGCGTGAGCTGCACGGCGTGCGACGTCGTGGTGCGGTGGCGGCTCGGCAGACGCCGCGCCCTATCGATACGCCAGTGTACCGATACGCCGCCGTATCGGTACACTGGCGTATCGAAGCCGAATGCGTGTCCGGTCCCGGACCACGCGATCGGTCGCCTCGTCCGGAAGGAGAGAGACGGTGACCTCAACACCGCGGCGCTCCAAGATCACACCCGAGCGCGAGATGGAGTTCTATCTGGCCGCCCTCGACCTGCTCCGGGAGGGCGGCTACGAGGCGCTGACGATGGAGGGCATCGCGGCGCGCACCCGGTGCGGCAAGTCGACCCTGTACCGGCAGTGGCGCACCAAGCCGCACCTCGTCTGCGCCGCCCTGCGCGGGACGCGCAGCGTGAAACTCGCCGAGATCGACACCGGCACGCTCGCCGGGGACCTGCGCGCGGTCGCGCGCGCCACGAGCGCCAACGCCCACCGGGACACCGCCCTGATGCACGCGCTGGCCCACGCCGCGCAGCAGAACCCGGACCTGCAGACCGCCCTGCGCGAGAACCTCATCGAGCCCGAGATCGCGGAGATCGACGCGATGGTGCGCCGCGCCGTCGGCCGGGGCGAGGTCGCGGCCGCCAATCCGGCGATCGAGTTCGTTGCGATGCAGTTGTTCGGCATCATGCGCGCCCGGCCCCTGCTGTGCGGCGTGCAGGCGGACGAGGACTACCTGATCCGCTTCCTGGAGTCGTCCCTGCTGCCCGCTCTCGGCGTGGCCGTGGGCGACGACGAGGCACGGGAGCCCGCGCGGGACCGCGCCGGCGCCGCTCGGCCCTCAGCGGACCACGACGGCGCCGCACGCCCGGCGGCGGACCACGAGGGCACCGGGCGGCCGGCGGCC
>NZ_JAKGCV010000701.1 GCF_021556455.1 Streptomyces fuscigenes
GGTGCGGCCGGCGGTGAGATCCCGACGCGACGGTCCCGACCGCCCCCCGCGGCCCGGCCCCCAGTGGGCCGGGCCGCGGTGTCGTCCCCGGGGCGCCGCCCGCGCCCCCGACGTGCTCCGCGCGCCGGGGCGACCCCGCACACGGGGGCGCCCCACCGCCCATCTGAGGCGGGGGCCACCCGTGTGGGCGTCCGGTCCGTGGACGTACGGGCGTGGACACTGCCCGGGGCGGTTCCCGCCGCCCGCGCCGGTTAGGCTCATGGCGCAAGACTCCGGACGCAGACCCTGCGCTCCTCACGTCACCTTCCAGAAGGAGATGCTCGTGCCGTCGATCGACGTCGTCGTAGCCCGGGAAATCCTCGACTCCCGAGGCAACCCCACCGTCGAGGTCGAGGTCGGCCTCGACGACGGCAGCACCGGCCGTGCTGCCGTCCCCTCCGGCGCCTCCACCGGCGCCTTCGAGGCCCTCGAGCTGCGGGACGGTGACCAGAACCGCTACCAGGGCAAGGGCGTGGAGAAGGCCGTGCTCGCGGTGATCGAGCAGATCGGCCCCGAGCTGGTCGGCTACGACGCCACCGAACAGCGCCTCATCGACCAGGCGATGTTCGACCTGGACGCCACCCCGGACAAGTCCTCCCTCGGCGCGAACGCCATCCTCGGCGTCTCGCTCGCCGTGGCGCACGCCGCGTCCGAGGCCTCCGACCTGCCCCTCTTCCGCTACCTCGGCGGCCCGAACGCGCACCTGCTGCCGGTGCCGATGATGAACATCCTGAACGGCGGCGCGCACGCCGACTCGAACGTGGACGTCCAGGAGTTCATGATCGCCCCGATCGGCGCGGAGTCCTTCTCCGAGGCGCTGCGCTGGGGCGCGGAGGTCTACCACACGCTCAAGAAGGTCCTGAAGAACAAGGGCCTGTCCACCGGCCTCGGCGACGAGGGCGGATTCGCGCCGAACCTCGAGTCGAACCGCGCCGCGCTCGACCTCATCCTGGAGGCCGTGACCGAGGCGGGCTACGTGCCGGGCCGCGACATCGCGCTCGCGCTCGACGTCGCCGCGTCCGAGTTCTACAAGGACGGCAGCTACGAGTTCGAGGGCAAGACGCGCTCGGCCGAGGAGATGACGGCCTACTACGCGGAGCTCGTCGACGCGTACCCGCTGGTCTCCATCGAGGACCCGCTGCACGAGGAGGACTGGGCCGGCTGGAAGACCATCACCGACCAGCTCGGCGCCAAGGTGCAGATCGTCGGCGACGACCTGTTCGTCACCAACCCCGAGCGCCTCTCCCGCGGCATCGAGGAGGGCGCCGCCAACGCCCTGCTGGTCAAGGTGAACCAGATCGGTTCGCTGACCGAGACGCTGGACGCCGTCGAGCTGGCCCAGCGCAACGGCTTCAAGTGCATGATGTCGCACCGTTCCGGCGAGACCGAGGACGTCACCATCGCCGACCTCGCCGTCGCGGTGAACTGCGGCCAGATCAAGACCGGCGCCCCGGCCCGCTCGGACCGCGTCGCCAAGTACAACCAGCTGCTGCGCATCGAGGAGATCCTCGACGACGCCGCGGTCTACGCGGGCCGCAGCGCGTTCCCGCGTTTCCGCGGCACGGAGAGCTGAGAACCCCTCGTGTCACCGCGTCCCCGGCCACGGTCCCGTACCGTGTCCGGGGACGCGCACGTACGCACGCCGCGTGGATGTACGACGACGTGTCCGTACGGCACTGACAGGGGAGTGTGGCCATGGCACCGACCGGAGACCGGGACGGAGCGCGGGGCGGCGCCGGCGAGCGCCCGACCGGCGGCCGTCCCCGTGACCGCGCGCCCGGCCGGACGCCGGGCGCCGAGGCGGGAGTTCC
>NZ_JAKGCV010000702.1 GCF_021556455.1 Streptomyces fuscigenes
CGCTCCGGGCGCGCCCGGCGGCCCCGGTGCACCGGCCGGAGCGCCCGCCGCGGCCACGCCTGCCGCCCCGCTCAGCCTGAACGCGGCGACACTGGAGCAACTCGACGCGCTGCCGGGCGTCGGCCCCGTGCTGGCGCAGCACATCCTCGACTTCCGCAGCCGCAACGGCGGGTTCCGCAGCGTGGACGACCTGCGGCAGGTCGACGGCATCGGCGATCGCCGTTTCGCCGACCTCGAAGGCGTGGTGCGGCCGTGACCGGGGGCAGCGCGCCCGGCGGGACACGGCCGGTACCGGGGCCGCACACGGAGCCGGCCCAGGCGGACGGCGCGCAGGAGCCGGCGCCCCGAGACCCGGGGCATCCGCCCGCCGGCTCGCAGAAGGACGATCAGGGCCCGCCCGATCTCCGTCTCGTGCCTCCGGCCCTCGCCGCATGGGCGGCCGCCGCCGCCGGGGTCGGGCTCCCGGGCACCTGGACGGCCGCCCTCGCCACCGGCCTGCTGGTCCTCCTGCCGGCCACCCCGGCCGCCGCCCGCCCCGACTCCGCGCCGAACCTCCACCGCACCGAACCCCTCCCGCCCGCACCCGCGCCCGCGTACGTCGACAGTTCGCGGCTCTACGACAGCGGCACGCAGGCCAAGCCCGCGCCGGGCACGCCCGCGCCGCCGGACGACATCTCCTCGCTGTCCTGGCTCGTGGCGGACGCCGACTCCGGCGACGTGCTCGCGGCGCACGACGCGCACCGCAAGCTGCCCCCGGCCTCGACCCTCAAGACGCTGTTCGCGGTGACCGCGATGCCGCACCTGCCGGAGCGCTCCCGGCACACGGTCACCCAAGCCGACCTCTCCGGCATCGGCGAGGGCAGCAGCCTCGTGGGGGTCGAGGAGGGCCAGGCGTACCGGGTGTCCGACCTGTGGCGCGGCGTCTTCCTCAGCTCGGGCAACGACGCCGTGCACGTGCTGGCCGCCATGAACGGCGGCTGGGACTCGACGGTCGCGCAGATGCAGCGCCGCGCGCGGCAACTGGGCGCGCGGGACACGCACGTGGTGTCGTGCGACGGGTACGACATGCCGGGGCAGGTCTCGTCGGCGTTCGACCTGGCCGTGTTCGGGCGGACGGGCCTGCAGAACCCGCAGTTCGCGTCGTACGCCTCCACCTCGGACGCGCAGTTCCCCGGGGAGAAGGGCGCGACCTTCGGCATCCAGAACACCAACCGGCTGCTCAGCGGGGCGCACGGGGTGCAGACCTACCCCGGCATGATCGGGGTGAAGAACGGCTACACGACGAAGGCCGGCAACACCCTGGTCGCGGCGGCCCGGCACGGCAACCGGACGATCCTGGCGACCCTGATGAACCCGCAGTCGGGCGAGCCGCAGGCGGTCTACGAAGAGGCGCGACGCCTGCTGGACTGGGGCTTCACCGCCGACGGGCACGCGACCCCGGTCGGCTCGCTCGCCCCCGCTCCGCAGGTCCAGGCGGCGGGCTCCGACAGCGGGAGCTCCGGCCGCGCCGAGGCGGCGGGCGCCGCCAAGACCGCGCACCACGCGGTCGCGAAGGCCTCGAACGCCGGCAGCACCGGCGCGCTCTTCCCCGTGATCCTGCTGGGTGCCGGGGCCCTGACGGGCGCGGCGCTCTTCTTCGGGCTGCGCGCGGTGCGCCGCCGGGGATCGTCGGACTGAGGCACGCCCGGCGGCCCGGACCCCGCCGGAGCGGGCCGTCGGGGAGCCGGGCCGGACACCGGGGAGGAGGGCCTGGCCCGTCGCGGTAGCCGGGGCGCCGCCGGTCCCCCGTGCGGCGCGACCGGCGGGCAGGACGTCAGGAGCCGCGCCGCCCCAGGCCGGCCCGGCCG
>NZ_JAKGCV010000703.1 GCF_021556455.1 Streptomyces fuscigenes
GGGCGTGCGCCCGTGGTGAGCGGGCGGCGCGCGAATGCGGTGGCGCGCCGCGGACCCGCCGGTGCCCCGGCGCCGCCCGGGGCGCGGCTCAGGCCTTGCCGAGGGCCCGCTGGATGGTGCGCATGACCTCGTCCAGCGGGGCGTCCGTACGGGCGAGGGCGACGAGGACGTCGCCGCTGGTGTGCGCGGTGGCCGCCGGCCTGTCCGAGCCGATCGGCGCCCCGGCCGCGAAACCCGTCCCGAACGCGTTGCGGACGATCTCGAAGGCGTGGTCGAGCTGGGCCTCCACGTCGCCCTCCCCGCCCGCGCGCAGCCACCGGCGCAGCACGTGGTTGTGCGCCGTGACCACGGCGGACGCGGCCACCTCGGCCAGCAGCGGGTCGTCGCTGCCGCCCGCGTGCTCGCGCTCGTCGAAGTGGCCCAGCAGGTAGCGGGTGAACAGCCGCTCGTAGCGGGCCACCGAGGCGATCTCCCGCTCCCGCAGCGTGGGCACCTCGCGCGTGAGCCGGTAGCGCTCCACGGACACCGCGGGCGAGGCCGCGTACATCCGCATGACCTCCTTGATGCCCCGGCACACGGTGTCGAGCGGGTGCTCGTGCGGCGGGGCGGCGTTGAGCACCGCCTCCGCACGCACGAGCGTGTCGTCGTGGTCGGGGAAGATCGCCTCTTCCTTGGAGCGGAAGTGGCGGAAGAACGTCCGGCGCGCCACACCCGCGGCCGCCGCGATCTCGTCGACCGTGGTCGCCTCGTACCCCTTGGTCGCGAACAGCTCCATGGCCGCGGCCGCGAGCTCCCGGCGCATCTTGAGCCGCTGGGCGGCGGCCTTGCTGCCGGCGGCGCCCACCGGAGCCTCGGAGTTCGTACGCGTACGTGAGGGTTTGGCCGACTGCGACATACGGTGAACGTACTCCATGCAGGTGGCACCCCGTGCCGGGGACCCTCAACGACGTGCGTGCGCGCGAAACCCCCGGCCCGTCTTGCGGCCCAGCAGACCGGCCGAGACCAGCCGCTCCAGCAGCGGCGCGGGCGCGAGCCCCGGGTCGCGGAACTCCTCGTGCAGCGCTCTTTCGATGGCGAGGGAGACGTCCAGGCCGACCACGTCGAGCAGTTCGAAGGGCCCCATGGGGTAGCCCGCTCCCAGCCGCATCGCGGCGTCGACGTCGTCCGGCGTCGCGTAGTGCTCCTCCACCAGTTTCACCGCGTCGTTGAGGTACGGGAACAGCAGCGCGTTGACGATGAACCCGGCCCGGTCGCCGCAGTCGACCGGATGCTTGCCCGCGGCCAGCGCGGCGGCGCGCACGCGGCCGTGGGTGCGCTCCGAGGTCAGATCGGTCACCACCACCTCGACCAGCCCCATCGCGGGAGCCGGGTTGAAGAAGTGCATGCCGGCGACGTCCTCGGGGCGGCCCGTCGCCCGGGCGCAGGAGACGACGGGGAGCGAGGAGGTCGTGGTGGCGAGCACCGCGCCGTCCCGGCAGACCCCGTCCAGCGCCGCGAACAGCGCCCGCTTGACCTCCAGGTCCTCCGCGACGGCCTCCAGCACCAGGTCGGCGGTCCCCAGGGCGTCCAGCGAGCCGGCGGCCGAGACCCGCCCCAGGGCCGCGGACGCGTCCTGTTCGCTCATCCGCTTCCTGTCGACACGGCGACGAAGCGACGAAGCGATCCTCTCCCTCGCGGCGGCGGCCTTCCCGGCCGTGCGCGCCGCCAGCACCACCTCGTGCCCGGACACCGCGAACACCTCCGCGATGCCCGTGGCCATCGCGCCGGAGCCGGCCACGCCGACCGCCCGGGCGGCGTCGGCCGGGTCCCGCTCCTGCGCGGCCCGGCCGCCCGGCGCGAGTGC
>NZ_JAKGCV010000704.1 GCF_021556455.1 Streptomyces fuscigenes
TCGGCTCCTCGGCTCGCCGGCGGCCCGACCCTCGGCGAACCGTCCCCCGGGGGGACCGTCCGGGAGGGCCGGAGTCATCGGTCACGGGCGACGAGTCTCCCACCGCCCCGGCCCATCGGCCGCCTCCGGCCCGGTCAGCTCGTCCGGGACGGGCTCGAAGCGGTAGACGTCCTCGAGCGTCCGCACGAAGCCGATCGGGATCGGCTCGTCGTCGCCGGGCGCCTGCCGGTGGTCCAGGTAGACGTGCTGCTCCGGGCACATCACCACGTCGTGGCCCGCGCGGGCCGCCACGACGCCGCCCGCGTACCCGCGCCACGAGGAGACCGCCGCGCCGGGCGCGAGGCCGCCTTCGAGGATCTCGTCCCAGCCGATCAGGCGGCGGCCGCGCGCGGCGAGCCAGGTGTCGAAGTGCCGGACGAACCACGACTGCAGCTCGTCCTCGTTGGCGAGGCCCTCCCCCTCGATGCGCGCCTGCGCGGCCGCGGAGTCCTTCCACTGCTCCTTGGGCGCCTCGTCGCCGCCGATGTGGATGAACCGCGACGGGAAGAGCGCGAGCACCTCCTCGAAGACGCCCTCGTAGAAGCGCAGTACGGCGTCGGTGGGCGCGAGGATGTTGCCGTTGATGCCCCATGTGTCCCAGACGTCCAGGGCGGCGGTGTCGACGACGTCGGCGTTGCCGAGTTCCGGGTACGCGGCGATGGCGGCCTGCGAGTGTCCGGGGACGTCGATCTCCGGGACGACGGCGATGTGCCGCTCGGCGGCGTACGCGACGATCTCGCGGATGTCGTCCTGGGTGTAGAAGCCGCCGTGCGGCGTCTCGCTCCACAGGTCGGAGGCGCGGTGCCCCCACTTGGTGCGCGGGCGCCAGGCGCCGACCTCGGTCAGGCGCGGGTGGCGCTTGATCTCGATGCGCCAGCCCTGGTCGTCGGTCAGGTGGAGGTGCAGGACGTTGAGCTTGTGGGCCGCGAGCAGGTCGAGGTGGCGCAGGACGCCTTCCTTCGGCGTGAAGTGCCGGGCGACGTCGAGCATCATGCCGCGCCAGCCGAAGCGGGGGCTGTCGCGGACGGTGAGGGCGGGCAGCCGCCACAGGCGGTCACCGTCGAGCGGCGCGCGGCGGAACGCGTCGGCACCCAGCAGTTGGCGCAGGGTCTGCGCGGCCCAGAAGACGCCCGCGGGCCCGCCGCCCTCGATCGTGACGGCAGGTCCGTCGCCGTCGCCGGGGGCCGCCGTGGTCAGGACGTACGCCTCGGCGCCGCCCTCGCGTTCGACGTCGGCGCTCACGCGCAGCACGATCCGGTCGTGGCCGGTGTCCGCCCCGGGGGCGGGCGCGTCGGTGAATCCGATGCCGGTGGCGGCTCCGACGGCCGTGCGCAGCCAGCGCGCGGTGGCGGCCGTGCCGGGGCCCGCCGCGATCCGAAGCGCGCCGGGGAGCGCGAACCCGTCGGCGCCCGCGGCCCCTCCTCCGCCGTCCCGGGGGGCGTCGTGGCGCAGGCGCGCGGGTGCGGGAACGAGCCCCAGGCGGGCGAGGTCCCCTTCCGGGGCCGGCTGTTCGGCCCGCTCGGATTCCGGCCGCGGGTTCGCGGAATTGGTCGCCATTCGTCCTCCACCGGGTGTTCGGTGCCCTGATCGGTGCCCACCCCGGCGCGCACCGGGATGAGGTCTATACCAATAGGGAAGACCAGCACACGGGGGCGGATCCGGCAAGGGACGAAGACGGCGGGAAGGGCCGGGTCGGGCCGGGACGGGCCCCGCAGCCGGCGCGCCGGCGCGCCGGGAGGAGGCGCGGCGGCCGGGACGGCAGGCGGGTGGGGTCCGCGTTGTTGCGTGCCCGGTCGGC
>NZ_JAKGCV010000705.1 GCF_021556455.1 Streptomyces fuscigenes
CGGGCGGGCGGCGGTGGCGCCGCGCGCCCGCCGGGCCGGCCCGTCCGTCAGAACACGTTCGCCGGCACGTACGTGCCCCAGACCTCCCGCAGGGCGTTGCAGACCTCGCCCACGGTGGCCCGGGCGCGCAGCGCCGCCTTCATCGGGTAGAGCACGTTGTCCTCGCCGGTCGCCGCCTTGCGCAGGTCGGCGAGGGCCGCGTCGACGGCCGCCTGGTCGCGCTCCGCGCGCAGGGCGGCCAGCCGCGCCGCCTGCTGCGCCTCGATGGCGGGGTCGACGCGCAGGGGCTCGTACGGCTCCTCGGCGTCGAGCTGGTAGCGGTTGACGCCGACGACGACACGCTCGCCGCTGTCCGTCTCCTGGGCGATCGTGTACGCGTTGCGCTCGATCTCGTTCTTCTGGAAGCCGTGTTCGATCGCGTCGACCGCGCCGCCGAGTTCCTCGACGCGCTCCATCAGCGCGAGTGCCGCCTCCTCCACCTCGTCCGTCAGCTTCTCGACGACGTAGCTGCCGGCGAACGGGTCGACGGTGGCCGTCACGTCCGTCTCGTACGCGAGGACCTGCTGCGTGCGCAGCGCGAGGCGGGCGGACTTGTCCGTCGGCAGGGCGATCGCCTCGTCGAAGGAGTTCGTGTGCAGCGACTGCGTGCCGCCGAGGACGGCCGCGAGACCCTGCACGGCGACCCGGACGAGGTTCACCTCGGGCTGCTGCGCGGTCAGCTGCACGCCGGCCGTCTGCGTGTGGAAGCGCAGCATCAGCGACTTGGGGTTCTTGGCGCCGAACTCCTCGCGCATGACCCGGGCCCAGATCCTGCGCGCCGCACGGAACTTGGCCACCTCTTCCAGGATCGTCGTGCGGGCGACGAAGAAGAACGACAGGCGCGGCGCGAAGTCGTCCACGTCCATGCCCGCCGCGACGGCCGTGCGCACGTACTCGATGCCGTCGGCGAGGGTGAACGCGATCTCCTGCGCGGGCGAGGCCCCGGCCTCCGCCATGTGGTAGCCGGAGATCGAGATGGTGTTCCAGCGCGGGACCTCCGCCCTGCAGTACTTGAAGATGTCCGCGATCAGCCGCAGCGAGGGCTTCGGCGGGAAGATGTACGTGCCGCGGGCGATGTACTCCTTGAGGACGTCGTTCTGGATCGTCCCGGTCAGCTTCTCGGCCGGCACGCCCTGCTCCTCGGCGACCAACTGGTACATCAGCAGCAGCAGTGCGGCGGGCGCGTTGATGGTCATCGAGGTGGAGACCTTGTCCAGCGGGATCCCGCCGAACAGCACGCGCATGTCGTCGACCGAGTCGATGGCGACACCGACCTTGCCGACCTCGCCCGCAGCGATGGCCGCGTCGCTGTCGTGGCCCATCTGCGTGGGCAGGTCGAAGGCGACCGAGAGCCCGGTCGTGCCGTTCGCGATGAGCTGCTTGTAGCGGGCGTTGGACTCCGTGGCCGTGCCGAAGCCCGCGTACTGACGCATCGTCCAGGGCCGGCCCGTGTACATCGTCGGGTACACGCCCCGCGTGTACGGGTACGAGCCCGGCTCGCCCAGCTTCTCGGCCGGGTCCCACTCGCTCAGGTCGCCCGGCCCGTAGACCGGCGCCACGGGGAATCCGCTCTCGGTCACTCGTTCGCCGCCGGGCTCGCGCGCCATGGTCCGTGCCTCCTGGGAGCTCGTGCGGACGGCGCCCGCGGCGTCGCACGCGGCGCCGGCGTCGCCCGCGGGTTGCGGGCGGGCGCCCGCCGCCGGGAACGGGCCCGGCGCTCAGCGCCCTTGCGGCGGACTGTAGCCGCGCGACTGCGAGCGTTGGAGGGCCACACGCTGGGACCTTGCTCACAG
>NZ_JAKGCV010000706.1 GCF_021556455.1 Streptomyces fuscigenes
CGCCCGGCGCGACAGCGCGGCCGGGGCGGCTTCGGCCGCCGCCCGCCCCGCCGGGGCGGCACCAGCCGTCCGCGGGGTTCAGGCTCCGGCGCCGTGCGCCGCGCCCTTCCCCTTCGCGGAGCCCTTCTCCTTCCCGGCGGCCCTCTCCTCCTCGGCGGCCTTCTCGGCCTCCTCGACCGCCTTCTCGCGCTCGCGTTCCTCCGCGTCCCGCCGGTTCAGTTCGATCCTGCTCGGCTCGTCCTTGCTCGGCGTGGCCGTCCACGCGGCGCAGACCAGCAGCAGCTTGGCCGTGAAGTTGATCCACAGCAGCAGGGCCACGGGGGTCCCGAACGCGCCGTACATCGACTTGCCGGCGACGCCCCTGATGTAGCCGCCGAGCAGCAGCTTCAGCACCTCGAAGCCGACGGCCCCGATCAGCGCGGCCACCACGAGCCGCCGCCTCTCGGGCTTGACCCGCGGCAGCAGCGTCAGCACGTACAGCAGGAGCAGGAAGTCCGCGAGCACGGCGACGGCGATGGACCCCACCTGCAGCAGGACTCCCCCGGGCCCGTCGCCGGGGATGCCGAGGTGCCGTGCCGTCCAGCCGACCGCCGTCGAGCCGAACGCGGAGGCGAGCAGGGAGGCGAGCCCCGCCGCGCCGAGGCCGGCGAGGACCAGGCCGTCCTTGGCCTTGAGGACGATCGGGTTGCCCTCCGGCTTGTCGTCCAGCTCCCAGACGGCGCGCAGGCACTCGCGCATGTTGCCGATCCACCCGATGCCGGTGAACAGCAGCAGCGCGCCCGCCACGATGCCGACCGTGCCCGCGTTGTCGACGAGGGCCTGGAGGTTGAGCTGGTCGGAGATGCCGGGTACCTGGTCGGAGATGCTCTTCTGCAGATGGTCCAGCTGGCTCTGGCTGAGCAGGGCCGCTCCGATCGCGGCGCCGACCGTGATCAGCGGGAACAGCGCGATGAAGCTGAGGAACGTGATGGCCGCGGCGAGCCGCGACCAGTGCACCCGGTCGAGCGTCTCGTACGAGCGCCAGGCGTGCGTGAGCATCAGCCGTTCGACGAACGGGCCGACGACGGGGAGTTTTTTCAGCCAGTCCATGAAGGAGATCTACCCCCGGAGAGCGCGAGCAGTGGTTGCGTGGTCGTCGGCCGCACGGCCGTCGGATTGCCTGGTCGTCCGCGGGCCCGCCGTCCTTCCCGGTCTGCTTCCGCGCGGGCCGGTCGGGATCGCCGGCCGGCTCCTGGCAGGTCCGGCCGCATATGCGCCCGGGCCGCCCGGTCCGCCCCGCTGATTCCCGACTGCCCCGAACAGCGCGGATGATCCGTACCCGTCGCACGGCCCACCCGGCCACCGGCCACCGGCCACCGGCCACCGGCCACCGGCCACCGGCCAGGAACGTCCTGGGGGCCCTCGCGGTCCCGCCCGGGCCGTCCGGCCGTCCCCCGCGATCCGCAGGCCCCGACCTTCCGGTGCGACCGCATGCTTATACGAGTACCGCGACGACCGCACGAAAGTGGGCATTACGGTCGTTAAAGGGCTATACCGTCGCCCCTATGGCTGCCGAGACCTCTGACGCATCCGCGGGCCTGCCCCGCGACGCGAGCGACGACGTGCCCCCCGCGTCCGGCGCGCCCGACTTCGACTTCGGCTCGCTCACCGGCCGCGGCCGCACCGCCCCGACCACCGCCCTGCTGGCGCGCCCGCGCTCGTACGCGGAGGCCTTGCCCTTGAGGTCCGCCATGGTCTTGACGCCCTTGACGTAGCTGGGGACCGAGACCTCCAGCGACGTCTGGTCGTACCACTTGCCCATGTCGTCCAGCCGGCTGCCGTACTTCTTCC
>NZ_JAKGCV010000707.1 GCF_021556455.1 Streptomyces fuscigenes
CGCACGGCGCGCGGCCGGCCGGGCCCCGCCGCAGGAACCGTCCGCCGGCGGCCGCCCTGGCCGGCGCGGCGCTGGTGGCGGCCGCGGGGATCCTCCCGTACGGGACGCCCGCGCGGGGCGCGTCGGCCGCCGGGCAGGACTCCGTCCGGCAGGACGGCCGCGGCGGCGGGGAGCACCGCGCCAAGCGGGTGCTGACGGTCGCGGTGCGGCAGAGCGTGGACTCGCTGAGCCCGTTCCTCGCGCAGTCGCTCGTCGCGAGCACGATCCACCGCCTGGCCTACGAGTACCTGACCGACTACGCCCCCTCCGACGGGCACGCGATCCCCGGGTTCGCCACCGCCTGGAGGTCCTCGCCGGACAAGCTCACCTGGACGTACACGATCCGCCGGAACTCCCGGTGGTCGGACGGCGTGCCCGCCACGGCCGCGGACGCCGCCTGGACGTTCCGGGCGATGATGACGCACCCGGACGCGGCGACCGCGAACGGCAGCTTCACCGCGAACTTCGCCCGGGTCACCGCCCCGGACCCGACGACTCTGGTCGTCCGGCTGAAGAAGCCGCAGGCGAACATGACGGCCCTGGACGTGCCGATCGTGCCGGAGCACATCTGGAAGAAGGTCAAGGACTTCGCCGCCTTCAACAACGACAAGCACTTCCCCATCGTCGGCAACGGCCCGTTCGTCGTCACGGACTACAAGGTCGACCAGTACGTGAAGCTCGTGCCGAACCGGACGTTCTGGCGGGGCGCCCCGAAGTTCGACGAGCTGGACCTGAAGTACTACAAGGACGGCGACGCGGCCGTCGCCGCGCTGCGCAAGGGCGAGGTCTCGTTCGTCTCCAACCTGACCCCGGCCCAGACCTCGGCGCTCGAACACACCAAGGACATCAAGGTCAACGACGCGCCGGGCAACCGGTTCTACGCGCTCGCCACCAATCCGGGTGCCCGCGCCGCCGACGGCCACCGGCTCGGCGACGGCAATCCGGCACTGCTCGACCCGGCGGTGCGCAGGGCGCTGTTCGCGTCCGTGGACACCGGCCGGCTGGTACGGACCGTCTTCCAGGGCCACGCCGCGGCGGGCCGCGGCTACCTGCCGCCGCGCTTCGGCGCGTACTACTGGCAGCCCTCCGCCCGGCGGCGCGTCACGTACGACCCGGCGCGGGCCGCCGCGGACCTGGACCGGGCGGGCTATCGCAAGGACGGCCGCGGGCGGCGGCTCGGCAAGGACGGCCGGCCGCTGGACTTCCGCATCCTGTGCCACGCCACCGACCCCAACGACAAGGCCGTCAGCCAGTACCTGCGGGAGTGGTGGGCGAAACTCGGCGTCGGGCTGAAGGTCGAGTGCCTGGACAACGTGGGCGATCCCTGGCTGGCCGGGGACTACGACCTGGCGTTCGACGGCTGGTCCGTCAGCCCGGACCCGGACTACGTGCTGTCCATCCACACGTGCGGCGCGCTGCCCGCGACGAAGAACGCGAGCGGCGCGACGGACGACTTCATCTGCGACCGCGACTACGACCGGCTGTACGCGCGCCAGGCCGCCGAGTACGACCCGGCGAAGCGGGCCGCGCTGGTCAAGCAGATGGAGTCACGGCTCTACGACACCGGCTACATGAACGTGATGGCGTACCCGAACGCCATGGAGGCCTACCGCACCGACCAGATCAAGTCCATCGAGACCATGCCGTCGGCGGCGGGCAACATCTGGGGCCAGGACGGCTACTGGAGCTGGTGGTCCGCCGTGCCCGCGGCCGGGGCCGGCGGCGCGTCGTCCGGCGGGCCCTCCCCGGCGGCCGTGGGCCTCGGCATCGCGGGCGGCGCGCTC
>NZ_JAKGCV010000708.1 GCF_021556455.1 Streptomyces fuscigenes
CCCGCCGCGGCGGCCGCGCCGCCCGCCCGTCCCGGGTCCTCCGGCCCCGGCCTGGCGGCGCGCGCCCGGCATCTCGACGACACCGACGCGCTCGCGCCGGCGCGCGAGCTGTTCACACTGAACGACGGCGTCGTCTACCTCGACGGGAACTCCCTGGGCGCACTCCCGGCCCACGTCCCCGGCCGGATAGGCGATGTGATCACCCGTCAGTGGGGCGAACTCGGCATCCGATCCTGGGGCGAGAGCGGCTGGTGGACGGCCCCGGAGCGGGTCGGCGACCGGATCGCGCCGCTCGTCGGCGCGGAACGGGGGACCGTCGTGGTGGCGGACTCGACCAGTGTGAACGTCTTCAAGGCGCTGGTGGCCGGCACCCGGCTGGTGGGCGAGGAGCGCGACGAGATCCTGGTCGACGCGACGACGTTCCCCACCGACGGCTACATCGCGCAGTCCGCGGCGCGGCTCACGGGCAAGCGGCTCGTCGCCGTCGAACCCGCGGACGTGGCGGCCCGGGTGGGGCCGCGCACGGCCGTGGCCCTCGTCAACCACGTCGACTTCCGCACCGGCCGGCTGCACGACCTGCCCGGCACCACCCGGGCCGTGCGCGCGGCCGGCGCGATCGCGGTGTGGGACCTGTGCCACTCCGCGGGCGCCCTGCCGGTCGGCCTCGGGGAGCACGGCGTGGACCTGGCCGTCGGCTGCACGTACAAGTTCCTGAACGGCGGCCCCGGCTCGCCCGCGTTCCTGTACGTCGCGCCGCGCCACCAGGGCGTGTTCGACTCGCCGCTGCCGGGCTGGAACTCGCACGCCGACCCGTTCGCGATGGCGCCGGCCTACGCGGCGGCGGACGGCGTGCTCCGGGGCCGCGTCGGCACCCCCGACATCCTGTCGCTGCTGGCCGCCGACGCGGCGCTCGACGTGTGGGACCACGAGGCCGTCTCGATCGGGGCCGTACGGGCCAAGAGCCTGGCGCTCACGGACTTCTTCCTGGAGTGCGTCGAGGCGTACGCGCCGGCGGGCCGCGTCGCGTCGATCACCCCGGCCGCGCACGCCCAGCGCGGCAGCCAGGTGGCGCTGCGGTGCTCCCGGGCACCCGCGGTCATGGAGGCGCTCATCGCCCGCGGCGTGGTCGGTGACCTGCGCAGACCCGACATCCTGCGGTTCGGGTTCACGCCCCTGTACGTGGGGTTCGCCGACGCCGAGCGCGCCGCCCGGGTACTCGCCGGGGTGCTGGCGGAGGGCCCCGCGTGAGCACGGAGTGATCAAGGGCCCGATCTGCTGGTAGCGTCCCCGCAGGTCGGGCCAATTCCGGCCACCAGTCGAAAGGTTGGACGAGCATGCCGGACGCCTCCGGGCACGGACCCGCTGACGGCCACGCGCGGGACGAGACCCGCGGCGCCGCCCGGGACGCGGCCCGTGACGCCGCAGAGTACGACTCCCTCTTCGGGCACCCTCCGGTGGAGCCCGACGCCACCGCCGCGTACGGCGAACACCCCGACCAGCTGGTCGACTTCTACGCGCCGCGCGGCGAGGTCCGCGGCAGCGCGCCCCTCGTCGTGCTGCTGCACGGCGGCGCCTACCGCGCCCGCGTGGACCGGCGGCACTTCTCGCCGCTGGCCGACTTCCTCGCGCGGCGCGGCTTCGCCGTGGCGAGCGTCGAGTACCGGCGCGGCGCGGCCCTGCCCCGGCAGGACGACGGCGCGCGCGCCGACACCGCGAACGCAGCCGCACCAGCCCAGGGAGAAGCACCGTGACCGACACCGCCCGCACCGCCCAGGAATGCCCCGCCCCCGTCACCGCCTCCCCGGCCGGCGGC
>NZ_JAKGCV010000709.1 GCF_021556455.1 Streptomyces fuscigenes
TGCCGGCACCGCGGGAGCGGGGCCCCGCGCGGACCGTTCCCCCGCGAAGCCGCCGCGCCACGCGGCGAACGGTGCCCTGGAGCCGCGCGGCGGCCCGCCGCGGCCGGTCACACGGGCGCGGGGGCCAGCGCGATGAGATGGGTGACGAGCGCCACCAGCGCGACCTTCGCGCTGGCGTGGTCCCGGGCGTCGCACACCACGAGCGGTGTGTCGATCTCCAGGTCCATGGCGTCCCGCAGCTGTTCGAGCCCGTACTCGGGTGCGTCGTCGAATCGGTTCACGGCGACCGCGTAGGGCAGGCCCAACTCCTCCATCAGGCCCATGACGGGGTAACTGTCCCCGAGTCTGCGGGTGTCGGCGAGCACGAGCGCGCCGAGGGCGCCGCGCGCGAGGTCGTTGACCACGGACCAGAAGCGCTGCTGGCCCGGCGCGCCGAACAGGTAGAGCACCAGGTCGTCGGTGAGCGAGATACGGCCGAAGTCCATGGCGACGGTGGTGGTCGTCTTGTGCGGCACACCGCTCAGGTCGTCGGTGCCGACGCTCGCGGCCGTCATCACCTCCTCCGTGAGCAGCGGCCGGATCGCCGACAGCGTCTTCACGTAGGTGGTCTTGCCGACCCCGAAGTGGCCCGCGACCAGGATCTTGACCGTCGTCTCGTCGCCGCGCAGATGGGTTCCCGCCGCGGATTCAGAGTGCTTGGAGTCCAGCAAGGACCGCCTCCAGAAGATCTCGGTCGGCCCGCTGGGCCTTCAGCATCGTGGACCGGGTCGTGATGTGTCCGGTCTCCATCAGGTCGGCGAGCACGATGCGCAGCACGCTGAGGGGCAGCCCCAGGTGGCCGCCGATCTCGGCCACCGACAGGGCACCGGGCGCGCAAAGTTCGAGCACCGCCAGTTGCTCGGGTGTGAGGTTGGCACGGGACAGGCCCTGGTGGAGGATCTTGACGAGGGTGACCTGGTCGAAGGTGTTGCGGCTGGGCGCCGACCGGCCGCCCGTCACCACGTACGGGCGGACCAGGCCGCTCTCCCGCCCGGGGCGGGCGGGCGTCATGAACCAGTACCCGTGGCGACGCGCGGGGCGATTCCCAGTTGCTTGCCGAGCCGGTCCACGGTCTCCTCCATCGCGTAGCTGACGTTCTCGACGTCCGCGTCGGCGTCGGCGGCGAGGGCCAGATAGCTGCCGTCCCCCGCGGCCATCACGAACAGGTAGCCGGTGCGGTACTGGATCATCGTCAGCTCCCAGGCCCCGTCGCTGTCCGCGAACTGGGCGGCCTCCCGGCTGAGCGCCTGCATCCCGGACACGGCGGCGGCCATCCGGTCGGCCAGGTCCCGGTCGGTGTCCTTCGACGTGGCCGACATCAGGCCGTCCGCCGACAGGAGGATCGCGCGCAGCGTGTGGGGGGTGCGCAGCAGTTCGTCAAGGATCCAGCCCAGATCGCCGACCGCCTTGGGGGTGGACGTGGAGTGGGTCATTGGTCTGTGGTCCTCTCGTCTGTGTTCCGGCGCTGCCGCGCGCTGCGGATGCCGCGCGCGAACGCTCCGACCGTGCGGCTGGAATTCGTGGGCGGCTGGGCCGCGGGCAGGCCCTCCGCCAGGGACGGGCGCACCGACCGGCGGCGGCGCTGGGGCAGCCCGTCGGGCCGGGTGCGCGGGGGCTCCTCGTCCGCGGGAGCGCCGGCGCCCCCGGAGCGGGGCCCGGGGACGCGGCCGTCCGGGCCGCCCCGCCCGCCGGGGCCGGACGGCGCCGCCGGGCCGTCGCCCGGGGTGTCCTCGTGCGGCCGGCTCTCCGCGGGCAGCGGCTCGGCGCTGCGGG
>NZ_JAKGCV010000070.1 GCF_021556455.1 Streptomyces fuscigenes
CCGGGCCCGCGGCGCCTGTGCCCGGCAGGGCCGGCGGCGCGTGTGCCGGGCAGGGCCGGCCGGAGCGTCCGCCGTGCCCGCCGACGCCGCCCGCACGCGCTTTCCGCTGCCCGATGCACGCATCTTGTCAAAGGCACGTCACGGCTCTTAGCGTGTGGCGACAGTAAGAAAATGCTCGACTCTGTTGCATTCCGTTGATTTCCAGGGGTCGGTCGCCCCTGTCGTTCCCGTACTGCCAGCTGTCCGCACCCACCCGAACGCGTCGGCGAGCGGCACGTCGCCCGCGCCGACACGGCGAACAGACAGAGGAATCAGCCATGCCAAGAACCGTCCGCAGGCTCCTCGCCTGCGTGACCGCCGGTGCGCTGTGGGCGGGCGTCCCGGCCCTCGTGGCCGTGACCGCCGACGTCACCGTCACCGCCACCCCCGCCGCCGCGCTCGACAACGGCCTCGCCCTCACCCCGCCGATGGGCTTCAACGACTGGAACGCCTTCGGCTGCGACGTCGACGAACAGCTCATCAAGCAGACCGCCGACTACTTCGTCAGCTCGGGTCTCAAGGACGCCGGTTACACCTACGTCAACATCGACGACTGCTGGCAGACCCATCAACGCGACGCGCAGGGACGGCTCGTGCCCGATCCCGTGAAGTTCCCCGACGGGATCAAGGGCACCGCGGACTACGTCCACTCCAAGGGGCTCAAGCTCGGCATCTACGAGGACGCGGGCACCGCCACCTGCGCCGGGTACCCGGGCAGCCTCGGCCACGAGACCACCGACGCGCAGACGTTCGCGGACTGGGGCGTCGACTACCTCAAGTACGACAACTGCAACAACAACAGCGACGGTTCGCGCGAGGACTACGTCAAGCGCTACACCGCGATGCGCGACGCACTGGCCGCGACGGGCCGGCCGATCGTCTACTCGCTGTGCGAGTGGGGCGTCCAGTCGCCGTGGGAGTGGGCCGGGGACGTCGGCAACTCCTGGCGCACCACAGGAGACATCAGCGACAACTGGTCGAGCATGCTCTCCATCGCCCAGAGCAACATGCCGCTCGCCCCGGCCGCGGGCCCCGGCCACTGGAACGACCCCGACATGCTGGAGGTCGGCAACGGGGGGATGACGGACACCGAGTACCGCAGCCACTTCTCCCTCTGGTCCATGATGGACTCGCCGCTCCTCATCGGCACCGACCTGCGCAAGGCCACGCCGGAGACCCTGTCGATCCTCAGCAACAAGGACGTCATCGCCCTCGACCAGGACCGGCTCGGCAAGCAGGCGACCGTCCTGTCCTCCGACGGCGGCCGGTACGTGCTGACGAAGCCGCTCGCGAACGGCGACCGCGCCGTCGCCCTGTTCAACGCGGGCGACCAGGCGCAGCGCATCTCCACCACGGCCACCGCCGCGGGGCTCGCCCGCCGCGGCACCTACGCCGTACGGGACCTGTGGAGCCACACGGCGTACAACTCGGCCGGCACCCTGGCCGCGACGGTCCCGGCCCACGGCACCGTGCTGCTGCGCGTCAGCGGCAGCGCCGTCGCGGGCGCCGCCTCGCTCCTCGACCCCCCGCTGCTCGACGCCGGGCTCGCCCCCGCCTCCGGCGCCGTGGAGCCCGGCCAGGGCGGCACCGTGCGGACGTACGCGACCGATCTGGGAGTGCTGCCGGCCGGCAAGGTCAGCGTCGCGCTCAAGGGCCCCGACGGCTGGAGCGTCACGCCCCAAGGGTCCACCGGCAGCGCCCTGCTGGCGAAGGGCCGGACGCTGTCCACGACCTGGAAGGTCACGGCGCCCGCCGGCACGGGGACCGGCTACTACCCGCTCACCGGCACCGTCTCGTACACGGGCGTCCCCGGCCGAGGCCGCGTCACCGCCCCGCTCAGCGGAAGCGTCCTCGTGGCGGTGGCCCCGCCCTCGGGCACGAACGAACTGAGCGACCTCACCTGGGTGTCGGCGACCAACGACTGGGGTCCCGTCGAGAAGGACACCAGCAACGGCGAGACCGCGGCCGGCGACGGCAACCCCCTCACGATCGGCGGCACCGTCTACGCCAAGGGACTCGGCACCAACGCGCCGAGTGCCGTCACCTACTACCTCGGCGGCGGCTGCTCGGCGCTGGATTCGACCGTCGGCGTGGACGACGAGAAGGACGGCAAGGGCAGCGTCGAGTTCGAGATCGAGGCCGACGGCAGGCAGGTCGCCGACAGCGGGGTGCTGCACAACGCCGACGGACCGAAGCAACTGCACGCGGACGTCGCCGGCGCGCAGATCGTCCGGCTCGTCGTCACGGACGGCGGCGACGGCAGTGACAGCGACCACGCGGACTGGGCCGAGCCCCGGCTCACCTGCGGCTGAGCGGTCGCGAGCGCGACACACGCCACCGGGCACACGCCACCGGGAGGCCGCGGCCACGCGCCGCGGCCTCCCCGCGCGGGGAGCCCCGCCGCGCACCCCTCCGGCGGTGGGCCACACGGGTCTCCCGCCCGCCGAATCCCTCGGGCGAGGCGGCCGGTGACCTCGCCGGGGATGGGCCGTTCGGGCGGTCGGCGCCCCGTCCGCCGACCGGGACCCATCGATGGCGCTCCTGCGGGTAGCCGGTCTCCAGGCTCACTCAAAGGAGGACGTGATGCGCGAATCGGAGGTAAGGGCCGTCGGGTGGGCCCGTTCGCTGCCCTTGAACACGGGAGTGCGCGAGACGCGGCACTGGGCCAGGAACCACCTGGAGTCGCTGGGTTGGACGCACAGCGCCCCCGACACCGTGGACGCGGTGCTGCTGACGGTCTCCGAACTGGTCACCAACGCCCACGTGCACGCCCGCAGCAGCGCGCAGATCGTGCTGACGTGGGACACCAGCTGCCTGCACGTGAGCGTGCACGACGCGTCGTCGCAGCTGCCCTATTCCAAGGAGCCGAGCGACGAGCGGATCGGCGGCCGGGGCATGTTCCTGGTCGACGCGCTCGCCGACAGCTGGGAGGCGCGCCCCTGCCCGAACGGCAAGACGGTCGTCGCCTGCTTCCGCCCGCCGGGGCAGCCCGGTGTCAGCCGCGAGCCGGACGCGTCCACCGCGCCCTGACGGGAGCGGCCCGCACCGCCGCGGGCGCCCGCCGGGGCCGCGCCCGCTCGGATCCGCCCGGAACGGCGGCGGCCTCAGCCGAGGGCGCCGCTCAGCAAGTCCTCCAGCCGCGCCGCGGCAGTCCGCAGGTGCTCCACCACCTCGGCGCGGCGCGGTCCGTCCATCCTGGTGGCGGGCGCGGACGCGTTGAGCGCGGCGATCGCCGCGCCCCGGCCGTTGCGCACGACGACCGCCAGCGACACGATCTCCCGGTCGCGGACGTTGTCGGCGTACCCGCGCTCGGTGACCTGTGCCAGCTCGGCGTCGAGGGCCTCCCGCTCCGGGACGGTCAGGCCCGCGGGGGAGTCCTCGGCGACCGCGACCGGGTACAGCTCGTCGAGCTGCGCCGGCGTGAGCTGCGCCAGCAGTGCCTTGCCGGTCGCCGTGCGGTGCGCGGGCATCAACAGGCCGGTGCGGTCGGCGACTCTGAGGGCCCGCCCGCTCTCGGCCCCGGCGAGGTAGCGGATCCGTCCGCCCTCGAGCTGCGCGAGGTGCACCGTCTCGTCCACCTGCCGCGCCAGGTCGTCGAGGACGGGCCCGGCCACGCTGCGGATGTCGAGGCCGCGCACCGCGGCGAGGCCGATCTCCAGGAGAGCGGGGCCGGCCGCGTAGCCGCGGTCGCCGTCCTCGCGCCGTACGAAGCCGTGGTGGATGAGCATGGCCAGCAGCCGGTGCGCGGTGGAGTCCGCGACGCCGAGGTCCCGCGCGGCCTCCGACAGCCGCAGCCGCCTGCGGTCGCGGAACATCAGCAGGAGCCGCAGCGCGTTGTCCACGGACGCGATCGGATACGCGGGGCCCGTCCCGGCCGTGCCGTCCGCTCCGCCCGCCCTCGCCCGCGCCACCGCGCGATCATAACGCGGGGCGGGGGCGGCGCGGCCGCGTGACCGGGGCCGCGCGCTCCCCGCCCGCGGCGGAAGCGGGCCGGCGGGTGGCACGGACCGGCCGGCCGCACCGGGAAGAGTCGCCCCGGCCCGAGCGATGCTCGGGACGTCTCGCCCGGCCCCGAAACCTACCCTAACGTTAGGGTACAGTTGGCGGCCGGGAGGACGGCCGGAGCGGCATGGCGCGCCTCCTCGGTGGTCGGCCCGCCCCGGGTGATCGACGCACCCGTGCCGGGGCCGACGGCGGCCCCGGGAAAGCCCCCCGAGTCCCGCAGAAGTGTGTGTGCGCCCCTTCCCGGTGCCTTGCTCCGCCGCCTGCCCGCCGTGACCCCCAGCCCCTGACACCCCCGCGTCCCCGGTCGCCCGCCCCCACGCGCCCGCCGCTCGACGACGTCCGGCCCCGCACGGGCCGATCGCGGTCTGCCCCCGGGCACCTCCGCGTCCTTCCACCGCCCGCCCGGAAGCGCTCCGGGCGCGCCCGAACGCGACAGGTCCTGCTCCCTTGTCCTCCGCACCGTCCGTGGCCGCGCTGCTGCGCGGCCCCCGCCGCCCCGCGTGGCTGTCCCCGAAGGTCTTCCGCACCGAGTTCCTGGCCGGGCTGGTGGTCGGCCTGGCGCTGATCCCCGAGGCCATCTCGTTCTCCGTGATCGCGGGGGTGGATCCGAAGGTCGGCCTGTTCGCCGCGTGCAGCATGGCGATGGTGATCGCGTTCGTGGGCGGCCGGCCCGCGATGATCTCCGCCGCCACCGGCGCCGTCGCCCTGGTGATCGCGCCGGTCGCCCGCCACTACGGCCTGGGCCACCTCGTCGCGACCGTCATCCTCGCCGGGGTCTTCCAGATCGTCCTGGGGGCGGCGGGCATGGCCAGGCTGATGCGGTTCGTGCCGCGCAGTGTGATGGTCGGCTTCGTCAACGCCCTGGGCATCCTGCTGTTCACCGCCCAGATCCCCAACCTGCGCGACGTGCCCTGGGCCGTCTATCCGCTGGTCGCGGGCGGGCTGGTCCTCATGGTTCTCTTCCCGAAGCTCACCAGGGCCGTCCCCGCGCCCCTCGTGGCCATCGCGATCCTCACCGTGATCACCGTGGCCGCGGGGATCGCCGTGCCGACGGTGGGCGACAAGGGCACGCTGCCGTCCTCGCTCCCCGTGCCGGGCATCCCCGACGTCCCCCTCACGCTCCACACGCTGACGGTGATCGCGCCCTACGCGTTCGCGATGGCCCTCGTCGGGATCATGGAGTCGATGATGACGGCGAAGCTCGTCGACGACCTCACCGACACCCCGTCCAACAAGACACGCGAGGCGATCGGCCAGGGCATCGCCAACATCGTCACGGGCATCTTCGGCGGGATGGGCGGCTGCGGGATGATCGGCCAGACCATGATCAACGTCAAGAACGGGGCCCGTACCCGCCTCTCGACGTTCCTCGCCGGGTTCTTCCTGCTCATCCTGTGCCTGGTCCTCGGGCCGATCGTCTCGCGCATCCCGATGGCCGCCCTGGTCGCGGTGATGGTCCTGGTGTCCGTCGGCACCTTCGACTGGCACTCGGTCAAGCCGGCCACCCTCAGGCGCATGCCGGTCGGCGAGACGGTGGTCATGGTCGTCACGGTCGTCGTGGTGGTGGCGACGGGCAACCTCTCCATCGGTGTCGTCGTCGGCTCGGTCGCGGCAATGATCATCTTCGCCCGCCGGGTCGCCCACCTCACGCACGTCACCTCCGTCACCGACCCCGACGGCAGCCAGGTGGTGTACGCGGTCACCGGGCAGCTGTTCTTCGCCTCCTCCAACGACCTCGTCACGCAGTTCGACTACGCGAACGACCCTGGCAAGGTCGTCATCGACCTCACCGGCACCCATGTCTGGGACGCCTCCTCCGTGGCCGCGCTCGACGCCGTCGAGACCAAGTACGCGCAGCGCGGCAAGCAGGTCGAGATCATCGGCCTCGACGCAGGCAGCGCACGTCTGCACGAAAAGCTCAGTGGAGGGCTGACCGCCGGGCACTGACGCCCGAGCGTCCCCGCCGCACGGGAAGGCGTGCTCGTGCCCGTACCGTGCCGCGGGCCCGGGACGGTGCCCTGCGGTGACGGCCCCGCGCCCCTGCGTGACCGGCCCGGGGCGCGGCCCGGCTTGGGAGAGTCTTGGTGGCGTCCACAGGTGTGGACCGGCGGCCTCGGGCAACGCGTGGGGTGTGACACGGATCGGTTTGATCGTTCTCCTGGCAGTGGCGGCGCTGGCCGCGGTGGGTCTCGCCGTGGCGGCCTCGCCGTGGTGGTGGTTCGCCGCCGGACCCCTTCTGCTGCTGGGGGCGCTCGGCATCCACGACCTCCTGCAGCGGGGGCACGCCGTCCTGCGCAACTACCCGATCCTCGGGCGCGCGCGGTTCCTGATGGAGAGCCTCCGCCCCGAACTGCAGCAGTACTTCGTGGAGCGCAACTTCGACGGCCGCCCCTTCGACCGCGACACGCGCAGCATCGTCTACGAACGGGCGAAGGGCACGGACGCGGAGGAGCCGTTCGGCACGGAACGCGACGTGTACCGGCCGGGCTACGAGTACCTCGTGCCGTCCATGGCTCCCCGGCCGGTGCCCGAGGAGCCCCCGCGGGTGCGCATCGGCGGGCCCGACTGCACCCGCCCCTACGACATGGCGCTGCTGAACGTGTCCGCGATGAGCTTCGGCTCCCTGTCCGCCAACGCGATCCTGGCCCTCAACGGCGGTGCCGCCGCCGGAGGGTTCGCGCACGACACGGGCGAGGGCGGGCTGTCCCGGTACCACCTGCGGCCCGGCGGGGACATCGTGTGGGAGATCGGCACGGGCTACTTCGGCTGCCGGACGAAGGACGGCGGCTTCGACGCGGGGCAGTTCGCCGACAAGGCGGCGCACGACAACGTCAAGTGCGTGTCCCTCAAGCTCTCGCAGGGCGCGAAGCCGGGCATCGGTGGGGTGCTGCCGGGCGCGAAGGTCAACGCCGAGATCGCGGAGGTGCGGGGCGTGCCCGAGGGGCAGACCGTCATCTCGCCCCCGTACCACCGGGTCTTCTCCACCCCGCGCGAACTCGTCCGCTTCCTCGCCCGCATGCGGGAGCTGGCGGGCGGCAAGCCCACCGGGTTCAAGATCTGCCCGGGCTCGCGGCGGCAGTTCCTCGCCGTGTGCAAGGCGATGCTCGAAGAAGGCGTCACCCCCGACTTCATCGTCGTGGACGGCGGCGAGGGCGGCACGGGCGCCGCGCCGCTGGAGTTCGCCGACCACATCGGTGCCCCGCTCACCGAGGGGCTGCTCACGGTGCACAACGCCCTGGTGGGCACGGGTCTCAGGGACCGGATCAGGATCGGCGCCAGCGGCAAGATCGCCACCGGGGCGGACCTCGTCAAGCGGCTCGCCCAGGGTGCCGACTACGGCAACGCCGCGCGGGCCATGATGTTCGCGGTGGGCTGCATCCAGGCCCAGCGCTGTCACACCAACACCTGCCCGACGGGTGTCACGACGCAGGATCCCCGGCGGGCGCGCGCCATCGACGTGGGCGAGAAGACGCAGCGCGTCCGGCGGCTCCAGGAGGCCACCGTCGCGAGCGCGCTGCAGATCATGGCGTCGATGGGTGTCACCGAACCGGGCCTGCTGCGCCCGCACATGCTGCGGCGGCGGATCGACCCGCACACCGTGCTGTCGTACGAGGAGCTGTACGACTGGCTCCCGCCGGGCGGCCTGCTGGCCGAGCCGCCCGCCGCGTGGGCCGCCGACTGGGAGGCCGCGGACCCCGACACGTTCTCGGTGTGAGGGGGCGGGCCGCGCCCGGTGCACCTTCCCGTACGGCCGCGGCCGTCACGGCCGCCCCGGTCGGCCCGTCGTCACCGGCGTCCCGGTCGGCACCACCGTCACCGCCGATGACCGCCGCCACCGCCACCACGGCCGTCACTGTTGTCACGCGTCCGTGCGCGGAGCGTGCCGGCCGGGGCGGTGCCCGGACGATTGTCCGCCGTTTTTTCCGTTGCAAGGTGTTTTGAGGCATCTTGGGGACATTGGGCGCGTGCACGTCTCCGGGAAGGTGGGGGCCCATGGCCGAGCAAGAGGTGCCGTCGCCGTGCGCCGCGCCGGGGGCGGCGCCGAGCCCGGACGGGGCCGCGGAGGCGGCGGCGGTGCTGCTGGTGGAGGGGGAGCCGGCCACCGTGACCGGGTGGACGGGCGAGGCGGAGCGGCTTCTCGGATACCGGGCCTCCGAGGCGGTCGGCCGCCCGCTCTCCGCCTTCGTGACGGGGGCGGAGCCGGGCGCCGTGCGGCTGGTGGGGCCGGGTGCGGGGCCCGGCGCCGGCTCCGCGGTCACCCGGGGTGCCGGGCCGCAGGAGACCCGGGCCGAACCACCGGTGGCCGGGGCCGGAGTGCTGGCCGCGCGGCACCGCGACGGGCGGGCCGTACGGCTGCGCGGCCGGTCGCTCCCGCTGGACGGCGCGGACGGGGACCGGTGGATGGTCCTGCTGGGGGAGGAGCGGACCGGCCCGGAGGACGACGCGGAGGAAGGGGCGGCCGAGGAGGCCGAGGAGTACGCTGCCGCCGCGGCGGACGCCTTCCCCCTGGGGCCGCTCGGGCGCATCCTGCTGGAGAACTCGCCGGTGGCGCTCGCCATCTGGGACACCGACCTGCGGTGCCGGTGGCTCAACACCACGGTCGACCACGAGCGGAGCCCGTTTCGCAACCGGCGGATCGGGGCGCCGGTGCGCGAGGCCCTGCACGGCGTCGACCCCGATCTCGTCGAAGCGGTCATGCGGCAGGTGCTGAGAGACGGCAAGCCGGTGATCGACCACGAGTTCCGCTGGTTCACCGACGGATCCGAGAACGAACAGGTCACGTCGTCGAGCCTGTTCCGGCTGGAGAACGCGGACGGCGCCCCGATCGGCGTGTGCACCTTCTCCGTCGACATCACGCGCAGCCGGGGCCGCGAACGCCTCGCGCTGATCAGCGACATCGGGCTGCGGATCGGCACCACTCTCGACGTCGTCACGACGGCCCAGGAACTCGCCGACGCGACGGTTCCGGCCCTGGCGGACTTCGTCACGGTCGACCTGGCCGAGGCGGTGAGCCTCGGCGGAGAGCCGTTGCGGCACCTCAGGCCGCGCAGCACGTACATCCCGGCGTTCCGGCGGGCCGGGGCGGCCTCGCTGAACGAGGGCACCCCGGAGGCGGCGTACGCCGTGGGGGACCCCGTCTACGTGCCGGAGCGCTCGCCGCTGCTCGAGGTGCTCAGAACGGGGGAGCCGTTCTACGCGCCCGTCATGCGCACCTCGTCCCACACGTCGGTCGTCAGCGATCCGGCGCGCGCCGAACGCGTCGACAGCTTCGCCATGCACTCCATGATCGTCCTGCCGCTGGAGGCACGCCGCACCATCCTCGGGGTGGCCGTCTTCATCCGCACCGGGGACCGGCCGCCGTTCACGCCGGACGACCTGGAACTCGCCCGCGAACTGGCCGTACGGGCCGCGCTGCACCTGGACAACGCGCGGCGCTACACGCGGGAGCGCAAGGCGGCCCTCGCGCTCCAGCGCAACATGCTGCCCCGGAGCCTGCGCGGCGGCGGCGCGGTCGAAGTCGCCGCCGAGTACGTGCCGGCCGAGGGGGACGAGGCCGTCGGAGGCGACTGGTTCGACGCGATCCCGCTGCCGGGCGGCAGGGTGGGCCTCGTGGTCGGCGACGTGGTGGGGCACGGGGTCGAGGCGGCGGCCTCCATGGGCCGGCTGCGCACGGCCGCCGACGCGCTGGCGCTGCTCGACCTGCCGCCCGCCGAGGTGCTCGCCTCCTTCGACCGGGCGGCCGTGACGCTCTCGGCCGAGAACCGGGGAGCCGCCGAGGGCCTCGGGGTGGACGGGTGCGCCCGGCCCGTCTTCGGCGCCACCTGCCTGTACGGCGAGTACGACCCGGCGGCCGGGCTGTTGACGTTCTCCTGCGCCGGGCACCCGCCGCCCCTGCTGATCGCACCGGACGGCGGGGTCCGGCAGCCCGACCTGCCGGCCGGCACGCCGATCGGCCTCGGCGAGGGCGGCTACCAGGAGGTGGCGGTGCCCGTCGCCCCGGGCACGGTCGTGGCCATGTACACGGACGGCCTGGTCCGCGCCCGGCCCGGGGACCGCGGCGACGGCGTGGAGCACCTGGCCGGGCGGCTCGCCCGCCCGGCCGACGACCTCGGCGCGCTGTGCCAGGACGTGGCCCGCTCCCTGGCGGGGCCGAGCCCGCAGGACGACGCGGTCCTGCTGGTGGCGCGCATCGGGGCCCGGGGCCCGGACGCGGTGAGCTGAGCCGGGCCGGGCGCGGCGCGCTGAGGAGGGCCGGGCGCGGCAAGCTCAGGAGGGCCGGGCGAGGCCCGGCGCGCGGACGCGCGTCCCGGGCGCGGCCGAGGTCCGCCGTCAGCCGGCCAGGTGGGCCCGGTGGGACCCGGCGAGCGCCTCCGCCGCGGCCACCCCCGAGGCATGCGTGGCGCCGTGCGTGAAGATGTGCAGCGCCCCGGACTCCGCTGCGCCGGGCAGGCCCATCTCCACCACGATCGTGTCGGGCCGCGCCGCGGTCAGGTCCCCGAGGGCCCGGCCCATCCACGCGTGACGGGCGGCGTCGCGCACGACCACCACCAGGGGGCGGCCGGCCGCGGGCGCCAGCGCGTGCTCCTTCAGGACCGCGGCGCCGTCTTGGAGTTCCTGCGGGTGGAGGCGTACGAACGTGGTGCCCGGGATGCGTTCGCGCAGCGGGACGGCGACGCCCCACGGGGTCTCCTTGCCGATGGCGAGGTTCGTCGACGGCACGAGTTCCACCACGTGCGGCGCGGCGGCCAGCGGCAGGACGCCGTCGGCGGGCCCGCTCAGCCGGACGGCGCGCCGGGCCGCGACGTAGCCGATGTCGCCCCCGACCGGATCGACGCGCACGGCGCCGCCCAGCCGGGCCGAGCAGTCGGCGAACTCCCGCACCCGCTCGCTCGCGTCCAGCAGGCGGTCCTCGGGCAGCACCCCCGTGCGCACGGCGTCCACCAGTGCGTCCGCGAGGAGTTCCGTCGTCGCCCGCTCCGCGCTCTCCCCACCGACACACACGGCGTCGGCACCCGCGAGGACGGCCCGCACGGTCGCGCCGCCGATCCCGTACAGGTCGGTGACCGCGCCCATCTCGATCGCGTCCGTGACGACGAGGCCGTCGAAGCCCAGTTCCTTGCGCAGCAGTTCGACCAGGATGCGGCGGCTCAGCGTGGCCGGGAGGTCCGGGTCGTAGGCCGGCACCAGGAGGTGACCGCTCATGACCGCGCGGACGCCCGCGTCGATGGCGGCGCGGAAGGGCGGAAGCGCCTGGCGGGCGATCTCGTCGACGCCCGCTCCGTAGGTCGGCAGCCCGTGGTGGGAGTCGACCGCGACGTCGCCGTGGCCGGGGAAGTGCTTGGCGCAGGCCGCCACTCCGGCGGACTGGAGCCCCGTGACCCACGCGCCGGTGTGCCGCGCCACGACGTCCGCGTCGACGCCGAAGGAGCGGACGCCGATGATGGGGTTGTCCGGGTTGGAGTTGACGTCGGCGCTGGGCGCGTAGTCGAGGCTGACCCCGGCCGCGTGCAACTGGCGCCCCAGGTCGCGGGCGACGGACTCCGTCAGTTCGACGTCGTCGACGGCGCCGAGGGCGAAGTTGCCGGGGCGGCTCGAACCGGTGGCGGACTCCAGGCGGGTGACGTCCCCCGCCTCCTCGTCGATCGCCACGATGAGCGAGGGGTTCTCGGCCCGCAACTGGGCCGTGAGGCGCGCCACCTGCCGGGGCGAGACGATGTTGCGGGTGAACAGGACGACCGACGAGAGGCCGTCGCGGATCGCGCCGAGGACCCATTCCGGCGCCTCGGTGCCCACGAAGCCCGGCTGGAGGACGGAGAGCGCGAGACGGCGCACGTCCTGGGTGTGCGTGCTGGAGGACATCGACCGGGCCTTCCGGAGGGGGCGGGACGGGACGGAGCAGGGGCCGGGACACGACGCCGCTGCGACCGGGCCCGTGGCGGGACCCGGCACGGCAGCGGTCGGGACGCGGCGGGCGGTGGGCGGGACTCGGCGGAGCGGGCGCCGGGACATAATGGCGCAGCGGGTGTGATTGGTACAGGCCAAGTGGATATTGGCCTATACCAATCCGGGTGTCAAGGGTGTCCGGGCCGGATGCGCGCAGGTGGCGCCGGGTCGCCCCGCCGGCCGGTCACGCCGTGGCGCCCCGGCTGGAGCCCGTACCCCGCCCCCGCTCCGGCGGGTGTCCCGGACGCTGTTCCGAGCGCTCCGCCCGCCGGTGCGTGCCGTTCCCGCCGTGGTGCCGCACCGGGCGCCCGGGGCGCCGCCGGGGCGAGGTGGTCGCCCCCGGAGTGAACCTCCCTGGCCCTGGGTTCGTCTGACGGGGCGACACCTGAGTTTCCCCTCCCTGCCCGGGCTTGCCGGGCCGGCCGCGCGCCGCCTCGGCGCACGCGCGGCACGGGGGGAGGGCGCGGACCGGATCCCTATTGACAGCGGCAGTTGGTCTAGTCCATTTTGGTGGTGCGTGAGTGACGTGTGAGACGGATGTGACGAACCGGCCACCTGCTGGTCCGGCATGTCCACGAAGCGGCACCGCAAGAACCATCCGCGGTGCCCACGGCCCGTCAGGGGCGGCAGACGCAAGGGCAAGTGCAAGGGGCGAGAAGCTGGTGCTGTATTCGCGGAGGACCACGCCGACCGGGGCCGGCCGCCCGACACACGAGAGCGCCCCTCCGACGCACGCCTGACAGGCGGTCTCCCGGCGCCCCTCCCCACGCGCGCGCCCGGGACCACCGGGCCGGCCCGTACCTCGCGGTCGCGGTCCCGGCCATGCCTCAGCCGACACACGATCCCATCCGGCACCGGGTCCCCGCACCGGCGTACGCGCACCGCGCGGCCGCCGCCCGGCCCGTGCCCCCGTGCCACCGGACTCGCCCCGGCCCGCCCGCGCCGGGTCCGGACCCGCGCACCGAACCGACCGAGAACCCGATCCTTGGAGCGACCGCATGCCGGCAACCGACCGCCATCTGTACCGCGCACCCTCGAACGTCCCGTACTTCAGCCGGGACGCCGACACCTACCTGGCGGAGACGCCGCTGCGGGACCTGCGCAAGGAACGCGAGCTGCGCGTGCTGTCGGAGGAGGACTTCGCCTTCTGGCAGACCTACGGCTACATCGTCGTCAAGCAGGCCGTCCCCGCCGAGTCCGCCAAGAAGCTGCTCGACTTCGCCTGGGACTTCCAGGGCCTCGACCCCGAGCGGCCGGAGACCTGGTACGAAGAGCTGGAGTTCCGCTCCGACCTCGACCGTGAACTCCACGTCTACGGCTTCGTGGAGGCCTACCAGCACCAGCTGATGTGGGACAACCGCCAGGCGCAGCGCGTGTACGACGCGTTCGCCGACGTGTGGGACTGCGCGGAGCTGTGGGTGACGCTGGACCGGCTGAACCTCAACCCGCCCAACGTCAGGACCCGCAGCCGCGACCTCATACCCGCGACCGAGCGCGGCTTCGACATCAAGCTGCACTGGGACATCGACTCCACCCTCGGCGTCGTGCCGCAGCGTGTGCAGGGCATCATCGCGCTCAACGACACCAAGCCCGAGCAGGGCGGCTTCCAGTGCAACCCGGAACTCTTCCGCCACTTCGACCGGTGGAAGGTGCAGCAGCCGGCGGACCGCGACCCGATCCGGCCCGCCTACGACCCGGAGGAGTTCCCCGTCGTGCGCCCCGACCTCGAGGCGGGCGACCTGCTGATCTGGAACGGAGCCCTCGCCCACGGCGTCGCCCCGAACATCTCCACCGACGGGGTGCGGGCCGTGCAGTACCTGTCGATGATGCCCGCCCTGGAGGGCCACGAGGAGCTGCGCCGCTCCCGCGTCGAGTCCTACCGCACCCTGAGCACCCCCGAGTGGAACGCGACGCTGCTCGGCGACCGCGACAAGCCCGAGGCGCTGCGCTACGGCCCGGCCGAACTGACCGACCTGGGCTCGAAGCTGCTCGGCCTCACCTCCTGGACCGGCAAGCAGTTCGACGACGCGACCGGGGACGCGGCATGCGCAGAATCTGCCTGACGCTCCCCACCAACCGCGCCTGCGCCGGGACCCTGGCGGCGGTGCACGAGGAAGCGGCATACGCCGCACGGCACTTCGACGTCGAGGTGCACCTGCTCGTGCTGGACTCCTCGGCCACCGCCGACCGGGCGGCCCACGCCGAAGCGCTCCGGGCGGCGCCCGCCGTGCCCGGCGTGGTCGTCCACCACCTCGGCGAGGACGAGCAGCGGGACTTCCTGACCGACGTGATCGGCCGCACCACCCTGCAAAAGCCGGACCTGCTGCTCGACCTGATGCTGCCGGAGCGCCTGTCCTACGGGGCCTGCACCAACCGCGCGTTCCTGATCGCGGCGGCTCTCGGCTGCCGGTCCGTCCACCGCCGGGACTCCGACAGCCGCTACCAGACGCTCGACGGCGCCCCGGTCTTCCCCATCCACCACGAACTCGCCTCGCTCGGCAGGCGGGCCGCCGACGCCGCCGGCGCGGTGGACGGCAGCGACCTCGACCCGGGCCGCGCCGAGCGGCCGGTGTCCATGGTCGCCGCGTCGTTCGTCGGCGAGCTGTCCGTCGACATCTCGGAGATGAGGGATCTCGACCCCGGGGCCTACGTCGACGTCGTCGGCCTGTGGGCCCCCACGGGATGGACCGACGAGCAGCGGCGGGACCTCGCCGAGGAGTCGTTCCGGGGAGCCGGCACCGAGCCGTTCACCGGCGACGAGTCGACCCTCACCGTCGTTGACCCGATGCGCATCGACATGTGCAACATCAGTTTCCACGCCGTGCAGGAGCAGATACCGCTGCCGCCCGCCACCGACACGATCGGCAGCGACTACTTCCTCATGCACGCGGTGCACGACGCGGGGCTGCCCGGCGTCCTGCACAACCGGCACATCGTCAACTACTACACACCGGAACGCCGCACGGGCGCGGGCTTCACCGCGTACCAGCGGCGCTTCGTGAAGTTCCTCCTGTCCATGCAGTACTTCAACGCCCTCTACGAGCGGATGGCGGAGGCCGGCGACGCCCTGCTCGACGGCGGGCACCGGCTGCGCGCACCCGTGATCGCCGCGATGGTGCGCGAGAGCGCCGCGCTGGACCGCGCGGAGAACATCGCGCGGCTCGACACCCTCGACGCCTCGTACCGCCGGCTCGGAGGCAGGTACGCCGAGTTCGGCGACCTGCTCGCCGGGGAGCGGGAGCGGCTGCTGGACGAGGCGCGCGGCGACATCGAGGACTTCGCGCTCCTGATCGAGTCCTGGGAACCCCTGGTGGAGGCCGCACGCGCCGCCGGGCTCCCGGCCGCCGCCGGGCCGCTCCCGGGCGCATCCACCGCCGGCCCCGCGGCCGGCCGGCAGCCGGACCGAGATCCCCGATGACGCGACCGAGCGCGACCCTGCGCGCCGCGCTGGCGGCCTCGACCGACGACAGGATCGTCTACGACCTCGCGGGCATCCGCGGTCGCTGCGCGACCCTGATGAGCGAACTCCCGGGCGTGGAGGTCAGGTTCGCCATGAAGGCGTGTCCCGTCGACGAGGTGCTGCACTGCCTCGCCGCGGCGGGCGCCGGGTTCGACGCGGCGAGCCCCCAGGAGATCGAACGGGCCCTCGCCACCGGCGTGGCGGCGGCGGACGTCCACTACGGCAACACCATCAAGTCCGACCGGCACATCGCCGAGGCGTACCGCATGGGCATCCGGGACTTCGCCACGGACAGCCGCGAGGACGTCGCGGCGGTCGCCGCCCACGCCCCCGGCTCCCGGGTCTTCTGCCGCCTCGCCACCGACGGCGAGGGGGCGCTGTGGGGCCTGAGCAACAAGTACGGCTGCTCGGCGGCCGACGCGGTGCTCGTCATGGAGGACGCACGGGCGGCCGGGCTCGTGCCGTCGGGGCTTTCGGTGCACGTCGGTTCCCAGCAGATGACCTCGGACGCCTGGGGGAGCGCGTTCGAGCGGCTCGGGGACGTGCTGGCACGGCTGCGGGAACGCGGCATGGCCCTGGAGCGGGTGAACCTCGGCGGCGGTCTGCCGGCGGACGGCTACCGCGACACACGCGGCAGGCCGCTCGACCCGCCCACCGACAAGATCTTCGCGGTGATCCGGGACGGCATGCGGCGGCTGCGCGACGACTTCGGCGACCACCTCGCCTTCCTCGTCGAGCCGGGCCGCTACCTCGTCGCCGACCAGGGGGCCATCAGGGCGCACGTCGCCCGCCTGACCACCCGTCACCAAAGCGACGGGGAGAGCCGGCACTGGCTGTACCTGAGCTGCGGCAAGTTCAACGGCCTCTACGAGATGGACGCGCTGCAGTACCGGCTCGTCTTCCCGACGCACCCGCGCGGCCCGTACGTCCCGGCGGTCGTCGCGGGTCCCACCTGCGACAGCGACGACGCCTACGCGCACGACCACGGCCTCGTCGAGGTGCCCGAGGCGCTCGCGTCGGGGGACCCGGTGTGGGTGGTGTCCTGCGGCGCGTACGCGACGAGCTACATGACGCAGGGCTTCAACGGCTTCAGCCCGCTGCCGTACACGTGCGTCGACGCCCCCGGGGACGCCCTCGCGGGCGGGCCCGCGGACGGCGCCCGCGGCGGGACGGACACCCCGCGCGGCCACCGGCCGCCGGGCTCCGCCGACGGGGACGGGGCAGGCGCCGGGGACCCGTCCCCCGGGAAGGCGCGCGCCGCATGAGCGTGCCGAGCCCGTCGCGCCCGTCGCGCCCCCTTCACCAGGGGGTGCGGATACGGCACCTGACCGACGACGACTGGACCGCGGTCGTCGACCTGGAGTTCCGCACCTACGACCCCGCGGGCCTCTCGGAGGGCCGGGCCGCCCTGGAGTCCCGCGTGAGCGCCTCGCCGTCGACGTGCTTCGTCCTGGACGTCGACCGGCGGCTCGCGGGCTACGTCCTGGCCCTGCCCTACCCGGAGCACGCGTACCCGGAGCTCGCCGAGGCGGACCCGACCGCGTTCGAGTCCGGCAACCTCCACCTGCACGACATGGTCGTGGCGGACAGCCTGCGCGGCCGCGGCCTCGGCAGGCACCTGCTGCGGCACCTGTCCGCCACCGCCCTCACCCGCGGCTTCCGGCGGATCTCGCTCGTCGCCGTCGGCGGCAGCGACACCTTCTGGGCGGGCAACGGCTTCGTCGCCCAGCGCGACGTCGTGCCCTCCGGCGGCTACGGGCCCGACGCCGTCTACATGAGCAGGGCGGTACGGGCCCCGGCGCCCGCCGCGGGCCGGGTGCCCGCGGCCGGGTCCGAGACCACCGCCTCCCGCGCCCGCAGCCAGGAGGCGGGGCGGCCGCGGGGCGCGGCACCGGCGTCCGCACACGGCCGGGCGCCCGGGACGGACGGCATCCCGCCGCACGGCCCGTCCCCGCACCCACGAAAGGGCTGATACGCGTGTTCCGCGTCCACGATCCGTTCCGAAGGGCACAGCTGGCCATCGCCGCGCTGTTCTGCTCGCTCGGCTTCCAGTACGCGACCTGGGCCTCGCGGGTCCCGGCGATCAAGGCGCACCTCGGACTGACGACGGCCGAGGTGGGCCTGCTGCTGATGGCGACCGGGGTGGGCGCCGCCGCGTCCTTCCCCCTGGTCGCCTGGCTGATGCGGCGGCTCGGCTCGCAGCGCCTCGCGCTGGCGTCGGCCCTCGGCCTCGCCCTGCTGCTGTTCGCCCTGGCCGCCGCGCCGAACTATCCGGTGGCGCTCGTGGTCATGCTCGCGGACGGCGTGCTCGTGGGCGGGCTGAACGTCTCCATGAACGCCCAGGGCGCGGCGCTGGAGGTGCGCCACAAGCGCAACGCCATGGCGCGGCTGCACGCCACGTTCAGCGCGGGCTCCCTCGCCGCGGCCCTGCTCGCCTCCGGCGTCAACGCCCTGTCGTCCGCCGTGGTCGTGCACTTCGCGGTGGCCGCCGCCCTGCTGCTGCTCCTGCTGGCCTTCGCGCGCTCGGGCCTGGTGGACGAGGAAGCCGCGGACGGGGCCGGCGCGCGGGACGGGGAGGGCGTCGGCGAGGACTCCGGCGCGCCGCCAGGAAACGGCACCGAAGGCAGCGGCGCGGACGCTGCCGCCACCGGGGCCGGGGCGAAGAGGCGCCGGTGGACGCTGCCGACACGCGTGACGCTGTGGATGTGCTGCGCCATGGCGTTCGGCACCGTCACGGAGGGCGCCATGAACGACTGGTCGGCGCTCTACCTGAAGGACGTGGCCAGGGCCTCCGCCGAACTCGCGCCCATGGGCATCGCCGTCGTCTCCTGCATGATGGTGCTCGCCCGCATCTTCGCCGACGGCTGGCGCACCCGCTTCGGCGACGGGCGCGTCGTGCGGGTCGGCAGCGCCCTCGCCGGCCTCGGCCTGGCCCTCGCCCTCCTCAGCGGCGGCACCGTGCCGGCGCTGATCGGCTTCGCCTGCGTGGGGCTCGGCATCGCGGCCGTCACGCCCTGCGTGTACGTGGCGGCGGCGGCCCAGGGCTCGGACGCCCTGACCCTCGTCGCGGCGATGGGCACCCTGGGCCTGCTGGGCGGGCCGCCGGTCATCGGCTTCATCGCGAACGCCAGCAGCCTGGTGTGGGGCCTGGGCGCCGTCGCGGCCTGCGCCGTCGTCGTGACCGTGTGCGCCACGCAGATCCGCTGGCCGGCGCCGGCGGCCGGCCCGGAGGCGGCGCCC
>NZ_JAKGCV010000710.1 GCF_021556455.1 Streptomyces fuscigenes
AGCCGTACGACGTGACGGCGACCCGCGCCGCCGCTCACGGCGCACCACCGTCACGCGCCCCCGCCGGTCGGTGGAGGCGGCCGCCGTGACCGGGCGGCCTCCCGCGTGACGCCGCCGCCCGAGGCGACCCGGCCGCGGCCCCGGCCCGGGGCCGGCCGGGTCGGCTCAGACGGACGCGCCGAGGGCGGAGTTGATCCGCTGCGGGTCGCCGCACACGATGAGCAGCGCCGTGGCGCGCTCCCGTGCCGTCGGCAGGATCCGCGCGGGCGCGGACTCCTCGCCGCCGTTGACCGCGACCACGACCACGGGGCGGGGCCTGGCCCGCTCCACGGCGGCGCCGTCGGCGAAGAACACGTCCTCTCCTGCGTCGTGCTGCGCCCAGTACGACGCCTCGCCGAAGGACAGCTCGTGCGTCGCCCACGGGTGCTGCTCGCCGGTGGTGAGCACCAGCACGTCGCCCGGCGCGCGGCCCGAGTCGAGCAGCAGGTCCACGGCCTCCTCGGCGGCGTCGAGCGCTCCCTCGGGCGAAGCGGGGATCACCTGGATCTGGGGTGCGGTGGCGGACGCGCCGCGCGCGGACGCCTGGGGCAGGGCCGCGGAACCGTGCGAGCGCTGCGCCGGGGGCGCCGGCCTCGCGGGACCGGGGCCCGGGCGCCCGGGCCTCGGGGTGGCCGCCGTGCGCGGCCCGGGAACGGGACGCGGACCGGGTACGGGACGAGGGGTCGCTGCGGCGTGGCCTGCGGTCGGCGTCGCGCGGGGACCCTGGGCTCTCTCGGGAATCTGAGGCTCCTCGGGGGTGAGAGGCATGACTGGATGTCTATCAAACGCCGACCCTGAGCGTGTCGGCGGGTGGGCACATTTGTGCCCATGTCTGCGGCTGTACCCATGTCTGTGGCCGTAAGGCACAGCAACGGGAGGCTTTGTCGGAAGTTTCAAAAATCGAGACCGAGTTGGACCCCGCCCTCACTTGCGGCCGTGTCCACAGGGACGCGTGTCTTCTTCATGTGGCGCCACTGGGGCAGCGCGTCGAGGAAGGACCAGGACATCCGGTGGTGCGGTGTCGGTCCCCACTCCCTGAGCGCGGCCTTGTGCACCGGCGAGGGATAGCCGGCGTTGGCGTCGAAGGCGAACGGCGCGTACTCGGCGGCCGCAGCCCCGAGTTCGGCCATCATCGCGTCCCTGCGGACCTTGGCGAGCACCGACGCCGCCGCGACGGACACGCAGGACTGGTCGCCCTTGATGACCGTGCGGACGCGCCAGGGCCCGCCCAAGTAGTTGTGGCTGCCGTCGAGGATCACCGCGTCCGGAACGACCGGCAGCGCCTCCAGGGCGCGCACGGCCGCGAGCCGCAGCGCCGCCGTCATTCCGAGATCGTCGATCTCCTCGGACGACGCGTGCCCGAGCGCGTGGCAGGTGACCCACGTGTCCAGGACGGTGGCGAGTTCGCCGCGGCGCTTGGGCGTCAGCAGCTTGGAGTCGGTGAGTCCGTCCGGGGGCCGGCGCAGGCCGGTGACGGCTGCGCACACCGTGACGGGACCTGCCCAGGCACCACGGCCGACCTCGTCGATGCCCGCTACGGTCTTCGCGCCCGTGGTGGCGCGGAGCGAACGTTCGACGGTGTGCGTGGGTGCTTCGTACGGCATGGCGCAGCAAGCGTACGCCGCGCGAACTCACCGCGACAGTCGGGGTACCCGACAGCGGGCGCGCGCGGCGCGCGGCACGCCCCGGCGACCGCGCCGGAGCGGGTCGGACCCCCGGGCTCCGCCGGTACGCGGCCGAGCCGGCGGGCACCGGAGGAGGGTGCGGCG
>NZ_JAKGCV010000711.1 GCF_021556455.1 Streptomyces fuscigenes
GGGCGCCGTACCGGGGCCGCGGCCCCGCGGCGGCAGCCGGCGTGACCCGCGGGCGCGCCGAGGGGGAGGCCGCCGTGGGGGTGGCCCGGGGAAGCGGCCGGGCGTGCTCCGGTCCATCCGATCAGGAGGCGGAGTCCTTTTTGTTCGGGGATGCGGCGTATGCCTGAGAAGGTGTCATGGGTACGCCGTTGATCTCGACGGTCTTGTACTGGCTGACCTTCGCGCACGTCTTCGCGTCGTCCGCGGTGTCCGCGTGGGCGCCGGAGACCGCGCTCCGCGTGTCGTCCGCGGAGCCGCCGGACCCGGAGCCGCCCGAGCCGCCCGGGAACGTGGTGCCGCTCGGCCAGTCCGAGCCGATGGTCAGCACCAGGCCCGTGGCGGCCGACGAGGTCAGGTGCGAGGAGGGCAGCCCGAGCGCCGCCGCCGCGGTCTGGGCTGCCGCCTTCTGCCCCGGGCCGTACGCGAGCGAGGTGCTCGCCTGCGGGGTGCCCGCGTTGCCCGAGGAGCCCGTGGCGAACCCCTGCCCGGTCAGCGACGACGCGACGGCCGCGGCGCGGCCCGGGGTGCCCGTGCCGTTCTCGACCCGCACCGACACCTGGGAGGGCGGCACGGACGCCGACGCGGAGGGCTTCGAGGCGGGCTCCGCCCCGCCGGAGGGCTTGCCGCCGGCGGCCGTCTTCCCGCCGTCCGGGGCGGTCAGCGACTTGTCGTCGGCGATGGCCCGGAACAGTGCGCTCGCCCCCGCCGCCGGGACCACGCGGTTGGGGTCCGTCGGCGACGCGCCGGTCTGCATCGTGGTGAAGGTGAGGTGCTTCGTGGGGACCTTGTTGAGGTCGTCGGCCAGCCCGATCAGCTTGGCGATGCTGTCGAGGCCGGTGTCCACGGTCATGGCCTTGGTGGCGCTGTCCGCAAGCGAGTAAACCTTCGTCGGGTCCGAGAGCGTGCCGGCGCTCTTGAGCTTGCGGATCATCGCACTGAGGAAGATGTGCTGCGCGTACGTGCGGCCCAGGTCGCTGCCGTCGCCGAGACCGTGGCGCGTACGGACGAACTCCAGCGCCGCGTCGCCCTTGAGGGTGTGCTGCCCCTTGGCGAGCTTCAGGTGCGAGTACGTGTCGTAGACGTTGTCGCTGACGCACACCGACACACCGCCGACCGCGTCCGACATCTTCACCACGCCGGAGAAGTCCAGCATCACGAAGTGGTCGATGGGGATGCCGGTCAGGTGGTTGACCGCGCGCACCTGGCACGCCGGGCCGTACTGGAGGGCGCTGTTGATCTGCCCCTGGTAGCCCGGGGTGGAGGGGGCACCGTCCGTGCCCTGGCAGGCGGGCACCGTCGTCATCGTGTCGCGCGGGATGCTCATGACGGTCGCGTTGGAGCGGTCGGCGGAGATGTGCACGACCATGTCGACGTCCGCGTTGTGCCCGGCCGTGGAGTCGCTGGAGCCGCAGCCGCCGCCGAGCTTGCAGTCGCTCTTGGAATTGCGGCCGTCGGACCCGATGGCCAGGATGTTGATCGGCGTGCGGCCGAACGAGTCGGCCTTCTCCTTCGATCCGCCGTCTATCGCGACGCTGTGGATGTTGCCGCTGAGGTGCTCGTACAGCCAGGCACCGCCGCCGCCGACGACGAGGATCACGGCCGACAGCGTCGTCAGCAGGACCCGGACGACCCGTTTGCGCCGCGGCAGCGGTTTCGCGCGGCGGCGCCTGCTGTTGCGTTCGCCGTCGCGGGCCGCCTTGCGCGCGGCGGCTCTGCCGCCCGCGGCGGGCGCGCCGGACGAACCGGAGCGGCGGCGGC
>NZ_JAKGCV010000712.1 GCF_021556455.1 Streptomyces fuscigenes
CCCGGACGCCGGTCCCCGGCAGGCCGGGGCCTCACGCGGGCCCCCGGCCCCGGGCGGCTTCGCCGACCGGCCCGTCCGTACCGGTACCGGACCCTGAGCCGCCGTCGCGCTCGCGGTGCGGACGCGGCTCGGGCGTACGGGTGGGGCCCGTGCGGCGCGTGCCGCCGCCGACGGGCCGCAGTGGCAGTTCCACGGTGAACACCGCTCCCTTCCCCGGCCGGTTGGCCACGTGGACGCGCCCGTTGTGCAGGCGCACGTTCTCGGCCGTGATGGCGAGCCCGAGGCCGCTGCTCTCGCTGCGGGCCCGGGTGGTGTCGGCCTTGTAGAAGCGCTCGAAGATGTGCGGGAGGTCCGCCCCGGCGATCCCCGGGCCGCCGTCGGCCACCTCCATGACCGCGTACGCCCGGTCCGGCGACCCGGGCCCGTCCGGCGGCCCGGCAAGCGCGCCGCGCACCGGAGCCCCGGGCTTCGGTGCCGCCTCCGGGGCCCCGGTTCGCGGCGCCGCATCCGGGTGCCCGTCCGCGTACCGCAGTGCCAGGCGCAGCTCCACCGGCGGTGCGCCGTGCCGCAGGGCGTTGCCGACGATGTTGGCGGTCACCACGTCGAGCCTTCGCGGGTCCACGCGCAGCCGCAGCGGGCCGGGCACCGCCACCTCCACGCGGACCCGGTCCTGCCAGCCGCGCGAGGCGAGGGAGTTGCGCACCGACTCACCGAGGTCGATCTCGTCGAGGTTCAGCACGGCGGCGCCCGCGTCGAAGCGGGAGATCTCCATGAGGTCGCCGACGAGCCGTGTCAGTCGCACCGTCTCCTGGCTGACCAGGCGCACCGCGTCCGCCGTGGTGCCGTCGAGGTGGGACGCGTCGTCGAGGACGTCCGTGACCGCCGACATGGCGGCGAGCGGTGTGCGCAACTCGTGCGAGACGTCGGCGACGAATCTGCGTGCCTGCTCCTCCAGGCGGCGCAGTTCGGCCACGGAGCGTTCGAGCGCGGCGGCCGTCTCGTTGAAGGAGCGTGAGAGGTCCGCCAGTTCGTCGGAGCCGTCGACGGACAGGCGTACGTCCAGTTCGCCGCGCGCCATCCGGCGGGTGGCCTGGCGCAGCGCGCGCACCGGCCGCAGCACCCCGCGCGAGGCGAGCAGGGCCACGACCACGGCGGGGAACAGGGACCACAGCGCGGCGTCCTTGATCGCGCCGACCGTGGCCGTGACGTACGCCTGCTCGGTGGTCTGCGGGGCCACCAGGTACAGCACGAGCCCCGAGAGCGCGGGCGGCAGCCCGGTCTGCTCGCGGAAGGTCACCGGCATGCCCACCACCAGCACCGGTCTGCCCCGGTCGTCGACGCGCTGGAAGACGGCGCTCGGCCGGGAGCGCACGGAGCGCGTCAGCTGCGGCGAGATCAGCCCGAAGGGCCCGTCCGGCTGCGAACTCGCCCGCAGGCCGCCGTACGTGGCGAGGACGCGCCAGCCCTGGAGCACGTTGTCACGGGCCAGGCGGTCGACGGTGGCCTGCAGCTGGGACTGGTCCCGCGGTACGGACAACTCGGGTGCGAGGGCGTCGACCTGGTCGCGGAACTGCCGGATCACGGTGTCCTGGCCCTGCTGGAGCACCGCGGTCCGCGCCTCCCGGAAGGCCAGGGCACCGGTGCTCAGGGCGCCGGCCACGGCGACCAGCGCGAAGCCGACGACCAGCCGGAAGCGCAGCCCGCGCAGCGCCGGGAGGACGCGGGCGGCCAGGGCCCTCACGCCGGCCCCGCGGTGGACCCCGGTCCGCGCGCCGGGCGCCCCGCGTCGGGCATCGG
>NZ_JAKGCV010000713.1 GCF_021556455.1 Streptomyces fuscigenes
GCCGCGACCTGCGGGCGCGTGAAGGGGCCGGCCACGGCCGTGACCCCGCGCGCGAGCAGCCGCTGCACGCCCCGGCGGGCGCCGGCTCCCCAGCGGGTGTCCGTCATGGCGACCCCGGCGACCGGGACGGGCCCGGTGCCGAACTCCCCGGCCTCGCGCGGGTCGGGCCAGTAGAAGCCCTCCAGCAGCAGGGCGCCGTCGGCCGCGTACCGGCCGGGTTCGAGAACGCCGTCCCAGGCCCGCACGCGGGCGCCGCTGCCCTCGCCCCCGTAGACCTCGACGAGCTTCCCGTACGGCCCGATCTCCGCGATCCGTCCGCCGTCGGTGACGACCGCGAGTCCCGGGGTGACAGGTCCGTTCCGTCCGGTGCGCACCCCGCCGGCGGGGTGGTGGATCGTCAGCACGGCGGCCGTCCTCAGTTGGTGCTGAGCAGCTTCAGCTCGGGGTGCGCGGTGCCGCCCTCGATGGCGGTGGAGGAGATGTGCGACACGACGCGGTCGTCCACGGGGTCGTTCGCCGGGTCGTCGTGCACGACGAGGTGCTCGTACGTGGTGGCGCGCTGCGCCGGGACGCGGCCCGCCTTGCGGATCAGGTCGATGATCTCCATGCGGTTGGACCGGTGCTTGGCCCCGGCCGAGGAGACGACGTTCTCCTCCAGCATGATCGAGCCCAGGTCGTCGGCTCCGTAGTGCAGCGACAGCTGGCCGACCTCCTTGCCGGTCGTCAGCCAGGAGCCCTGGATGTGGGCGATGTTGTCGAGGAACAGGCGCGCGATGGAGATCATCCGCAGGTACTCGAAGAGCGTGGCCTGCGTGCGGCCCTTCAGGTGGTTGTTCTCGGGCTGGTACGTGTACGGGATGAAGGCCCGGAAGCCGCCCGTGCGGTCCTGCACGTCGCGGATCATCCGCAGGTGCTCGATCCGCTCGGCGTTGGTCTCGCCGGTGCCCATCAGCATGGTCGTAGTGGATTCGACGCCCAGGTTGTGGGCGGTCTCCATGATCTCCAGCCAGCGTTCGCCCGACTCCTTCAGCGGGGCGATCGCCTTGCGCGGGCGCTCCGGCAGGAGTTCGGCGCCGGCGCCGGCGAACGAGTCCAGGCCCGCCGCGTGGATACGGCGGATTGCCTCCTCGGCGGAGACGCCGGAGATGCGGGCCATGTGCTCGATCTCGGACGCGCCGAGCGAGTGGATGACCAGCTGGGGGAACTCCTTCTTGATGGCGGCGAAGGCCGTCTCGTAGTACTCCACGCCGTAGTCCGGGTGGTGGCCGCCCTGGAACATGATCTGCGTGCCGCCCAGTTCGACGGTCTCCGCGCAGCGGCGCAGGATGTCGTCGAGATCACGGCTCCAGCCCTTGGCCGTGTCCTTGGGGGCCGCGTAGAAGGCGCAGAACTTGCACGCCGTCACGCAGACGTTGGTGTAGTTGATGTTCCGCTCGATGATGTACGTGGCGATGTGCTCGGTGCCCGCGTAGCGGCGGCGGCGCACCGCGTCGGCCGCGGCGCCCAGCGCGTGCAGGGGCGCGTCGCGGTACAGGACGAGGGCCTCCGCGGGCGTGAGGCGGCCCCCGGCGGCGGCGCGGTCCAGGGCTCCGGCGATGTCAACGGACGTAGGGTCGGCCTTCTCGGTCACCGGAACGGGTCCTTCCACACGGGGTACAACAACCGCTTCAGAGTACGCCAGGGGCTTTCGGCGGGCGGGGACACACCGGGGCACCGGTCCCGGCGCGGGGATCGCCCGCACCGGGAGCACCGCGGGCGCGTGCGCGGCGCCCGCCGGGGAGCCGGCACGAGCCGG
>NZ_JAKGCV010000714.1 GCF_021556455.1 Streptomyces fuscigenes
ACGGGCCCCCGCGCGCAGGCGCCCGAGCCCGCGGCGGACGGCCGCCCGGGGGACGCGGACACCGCCGCGCCGGCGTCGGAGCGGGCCACCGGCCCCGCCCCGGACGACATCGCCTCCCTCCTCGCCTCGCTCGTCGACAAGTCCCTCGTGGTCGCCGAGCCGGCGGCGGGCACGGACGGCGGCATGCGCTACCGGCTGCTGGAGACCGTCGCCGAATACGCCTCGGAACGGCTCGACGAGGCGGACGACCGGCCGGCCACCGAGCGCAGGCACCTCGTCCACTACCGCGAACTCGCCCGCACCACCGACCCGTTGCTGCGCGGCGCGGGGCAGGGGGCGGCCCTCGGCACGTTCCGGCGGGAGTACGAGAACCTGCGCACGGCCCTGCGCAGGGCGCACGCCGCGGGCGACGAGCACGAGGTGCTGTGCCTGGTGCTCTCGCTGACCTGGTGCTGGCAGATGCTCGACCAGCGCTCCGAGGCCCGGCACTGGACCGAGGCGGCCGGCGCGATGGCGCCCGACCCGTTCGCGCCGCCCGAGGAGCCCGCGCCGCCGATCCCCGTGCGCTGCACCGACAGCCCGCCCCCGATGGCCGAGGACGTGCTGCAGGAGGCGCGGCGCGAGGTGTCGCTGCTGAAGATGTTCACGGCCGACCTCACCAGCGGCGACTGGAACGACGAGCGTGAGGAGTGGCTGCGCGCGGTCACCCGGGTCTACAGCGCCGGGCTGCCGCAGACCTGCCGCTTCCCCGGCGTCGGCTGGCTGCTCGCGCTGATGTTCACCGGACAGGCGGACCGGCTGACGGCGGCGATGGACGAGACCATCCGCGCCTGCGAGGAGTTCGGCTACGAGTGGGACCTGGCGAGCGTCCTGCAGATGCGGGCGAACCTCTACGCCAACCGCGGCTCCACCGCGACCGCCGCGGCCCGCGACGCGGAGCGGGCCCTCGCGATCTTCGAGCGGCTCGGCGACGCCTGGGGCACCGCGGAATCGCTGTCCGCGCGGGGCGAGGCGCACGAGCGGGTGGGGCGCTTCGCCGACGCCGCTGCCGACTACGCGGCGGCCGTGCGGCACGCGGAGGGGCTGGGCGCGCGCCACCACGTGGCGCTGCTGCGGATGCGGCTCGCGCAGAACCTTCTGGAACTGGACCGGGGCAGCGAGGGCGAGCAGATCCTGCACGAGGTGCTGAGGGCCCACGAGAAGGACGCCGGCGGCGGGGTGCACCACGAACTGGTCCCCGCGGCCCGCCTGTTCCTCGCGCTCTGGCTCGGCCGGACAGCGCGCCGGGCCGAGGCCCGCGAGCAACTGCGCCTGGCGGGGGAGGCGTTCAGCGAGGACGCGCCGGGTTTCTTCCGCGGATACATCGGCGCGACCGTGTCCTGGCTCGACGTCGAGGACGGGCTGTTCGAGGCGGCCCGCGCGGGGATGCGCGAGGCCCTGCCCCAGGCGCTGACGCCGCTGTCGCAGCTGATGGCCCCGGAGATGGTCGCGGTGCAGCTGCTGACGGCGTCCCGCGCGCTGGCGGGCCTGGCCCTCGGCGGCGGCCCGGCACCGGCCCGGGACGCGGCGCGGCTGCTCGGCGCGTACGAGGCGGCCCTCCCCGAGGGCCACATCCGCAGCCCCTTCGAGCAGGAGCAGTACGAGGCGGCCGAACGCGACGCGCTGGCCGCCCTGTCCGGGGACACGGCGGCTCGGGAGGCGGCCCGCGCCGAGGGCGCGAAGCTGTCGCTGCCGGAGGCGGCCGCGCTGATCTGAGCGCGCGCACCGGCCCGGG
>NZ_JAKGCV010000715.1 GCF_021556455.1 Streptomyces fuscigenes
GGCCGGGGTCAGTTGCGGCTGCCGGCCCGGCGCTCGCCGGGGACGGCGGCGCGGTCCGCTGCCGCGGAGTCGCCATCGGGGGCGCCGGAGGCGGTGGCCTCCGCCGGGCGGGCGGCCCCGCCCCTGAGGGCGCGCAGCCCCCGGAACCCGATTACTCCGATCGCCGTCCCCAGGAGAAAGGAAGCGACGGCCAGCAGAAGGTGGACCCAGAAGTAGGCGGTCGGGTGGCCTGCGTCGTCGAATGCGAGGCCGCTTCCGTCCTGCCACAGGTTCTTAGCGAAAGTGATCCAGATGAACCAGCTCCAGACCCCGAAGGCGAGCAGGAACCAGGACACCGGACGGCTGAGCTTCATGGAACCAGTATCGCCGCCCGGCGCATCTGCGCCGCGGCCGGGGCGCGGCGCGTGTTCCTCGTCACCTCCCCGGTCGAAACCCGGGCCGGGGCCCTGTACGTTCTCCGTCGTGTCTGGTGTGAAGAAGACCGCGGTGACAGTCCTTTCGGCCGCCCTGCTGCCCCTCCTGGCGGCCGCGCCCTCCTGGGCGGGTCCCCGGGCCGACGCGGCGAACGCCAAGCCCCCGCAGCCGCCCGCCCACATGTCCGACGTCGGCGGGGCACGGCTGGGCCTGGCCGGCACCCAGGTCGGCACCGGTACGGGCGTGCCCGCGCTCCCGAAGGAGCTGACCGGGCGGTCCTGGATCGTCTCCGACGCCCAGACGGGCGACGTGCTCGCCGCCCACAACGCGCACTGGCGCCTCCCGCCCGCCTCGACGCTGAAGATGCTCTTCGCGGACACCCTGCTGCCGAAGCTGCCCAGCACGGAGCAGCACCGGGTCGCCGCCGCGGACCTTCAGGGCATGGGCGCGGGCAGCAGCCTCGTCGGGGTCAAGGAGAACGAGACGTACTCCGTCCGCGACCTGTGGCTGGGCGTCTTCCTGCGCTCGGGCAACGACGCCGTGCACGTGCTGGCGGCGATGAACGGCGGGGTGGCGGGGACCGTCCGGGACATGCAGCGGCACGCGGACGATCTCCAGGCGCTCGACACGCACGTCGTCAGTCCGGACGGCTACGACATGCCGGGCCAGGTCTCCAGCGCGTACGACCTGAGCCTCTTCGCGCGCTCCGGCCTCCAGAAGAAGGACTTCCGGCAGTACTGCTCGACGGCCACGGCACAGTTCCCCGGTGACCAGAAGAAGGGCAAGAAGCGGGCGACGTTCCAGATCCAGAACACGGACCGCCTGCTGACCGGGGCCAACGGCATGACTCCCTACCCGGGTCTCGCCGGCGTGAAGAACGGCTACACCACGAACGCCGGCAACACGTACACGGGCGTCGCCGAGGACGCGAAGGGCCGCGTCGTCCTCGTCACCGTGATGAACCCGTCCTCCAAGGAGGCCAACGCGGTCTACAAGGAGGCCGCCTCGCTGCTGAACTGGGGCTTCGCCGCGGACGGCAAGGTGACGCCGGTCGGCAAGCTCGTGCCGCCCAAGTCCGCCGCGACCGACACCAAGCAGGCCGGCGCCTCCAAGAGCCCCTCGGCCGGCGACCGCTCGGCCCGGCCCGCGGTGGCCACGGCCTCGCAGGACTCGTCGCACGTGGGCGCCACGGCGCTGGCGATCATCGGCGGAGTGCTGGTCGTCCTCGCCGCGGGCGGGTACGTCGTCAACCGCCGCTGGCCGCGTCACCCGCGCGCCTGACCGCGGGGCCGACCGGAGCCCGCGCGCGTCGCGCGGTGCGGCCGCGGGACATGCGGCGCGGGC
>NZ_JAKGCV010000716.1 GCF_021556455.1 Streptomyces fuscigenes
CCGACCGCCGCCGCCGCGCCCATTCCGGCCCCGAGGAGATCTCTCCGGCTGATGCTGCGCATACCGTCCCCATCCGTGTTCAGGTCTCAGGTGACCGGCCTGCTTCGCCGAGTCGCGCCCGGCCCGGATGACCTCCTCGTGGTTGAGTGGCTGCCCGCTCAGCCCGGCCGCGAGGTTCGTCACCAGCGAGATGCCCAGCACCTCGGCGCCGGCCTCGCGCGCGGCGATGGCCTCCAGCACCGTGGACATGCCGACCAGGTCGCCGCCCAGCACGCGGACCATGTTGATCTCGGCGGGCGTCTCGTAGTGCGGGCCGGGGAACATCGCGTACACGCCCTCTTCGAGCGACGGCTCGATCTCCTTGCACAGCGCGCGCAGGCGCGGCGAGTAGAGGTCCGTCAGGTCCACGAAGCGCGGCCCGACGATGGGGGAGACGCCCGTCAGGTTGAGGTGGTCGCTGATCAGCACGGGCTGACCCGGGCGCATGCCCTCGCGCAGCCCGCCGCAGCCGTTGGTCAGGACGACGGTCTTGCAGCCCGCGGCGATCGCGGTGCGCACCCCGTGCGCGACGGTGGAGACACCGTGGCCCTCGTAGTGGTGGGTGCGGCCGAGGAAGACCAGCACGCGCTTGCCGGAGCCGTCCACGCGGTACGAGCGGACCGTGCCGCCCTGGCCCTCGACGACCGGCGGCGGGAAGCCCGGCAGGTCGGCCATGGGGAACTCGGCGTCGGGGGCGCCCAGCGCTTCGACGGCGGGCGCCCAGCCCGACCCCATCACGACCAGGACGTCGTGGCTCTCGGCGCCGGACAGCTCGCGCAGGCGCGCCGCGGCGAGGTCGGCGGCGGCATAGGGGTCGGCGGGGCCGGCGTGGCCGTGGCCCGCGGGGCCTTCGGAGGCGGCCGGATCAACAGTTGCGTTCACGCCGTGAGCCTATCCGCTCCTGCCCTACGCGCGTAGATGAAGGGGTGCACGGTCTCGTGATTGTTGCGTTGTCGTTTCCGGCGAACACCGGGCGAACACCGGGTGAACGCCTGCCGGGGCCCGGACGGCGGCGCGGAGAGCGGTCGTGCGCGCCCGTCCGCACGGCCCGGGGGCCGGCCCGGCCCGCCTTCGCGCGGCGGGCGCTTGTGCGCGCGCCCCGCGCCCGGCGCCTCAGCAGGGGCGCTTGCGCAGTTCCATCACGTAGTCGTGGGGCGCGCCCGCCGATTCGGCCGCGTCCGCGATCTCGCCCAGGTAGCGCGCGGACGGCAGGCCGCCCTCGTAGCCGTTGAGCACGTAGATCCACGACGGCTCGGCGCCCTCCAGCGTGTCGACGCGGACCCGCATGCGCCGGTAGATGTCGAGCCCGACACCCTCCCAGCGGTCCATCGAGTCCTCGTCCATGGGGGCGATGTCGTACAGCGCGACGAAGACCTGCTCGCGGGGCGCCTCGACGATCGTCGCCAGCGCGCCCTCCCAGCCCATCTGCTCGCCGCCGAACGTGAGCCGCCATCCGTTGAGCCACCCCGTGCCGCGCAGGGGGGAGTGCGGGGCGCGGCGCGTCATCAGCCGCGCATCGAGGTTGCCGGCGTACGCGGCGTAGAGCGACATGGGGTCGAGGGTACGGGAGGGGTGCGAGAGGCGGGGCGCGCGGCCCGCACCCGGCGGGCGGGGAGCCGCGGGCCCGGGAGTGTCGCGGGGGAGCCGCCGCGTGCGGCGCGGCCGGGCGCGGCTGCCGCGCCCCGGCGGTGCGGGCGGCGGCCCCTGGCTGGCCA
>NZ_JAKGCV010000717.1 GCF_021556455.1 Streptomyces fuscigenes
GTCGCGCCGCCGGGGCCGGTGCGTGCCGTGCGCGAGGGGCGGGCACGAGCGCCGGGCCGGCCCCCGCGCCCACGCCCCTCATCCCGCCGGCTTGAGCGGCAGCAGCGCGCTGATGCGGAACCCGCCGCCGGGTCTCGGTCCGGCGTCCAGCGTGCCGCCGACCATGCCGACCCGCTCCCGCATGCCGATCAGCCCCTGCCCGTGTCCGTCGGCGCCCCGGTCCTCCTGCATCGCGTGCGCGGCGCCCCGGCCGTCGTCCTCGACGAGCAGCCCGAGGCCGTCGTCGAAGTAGACGAGCCGGACGCTCGCGCCGACGTCGGGCCCGCCGTGCTTGCGGCTGTTGGTGAGCGCCTCCTGCACGATGCGGTACGCGGTGAGCTCGACGCCGCTGGGCAGCGGGCGCGGGGTCCCCTCGACCTTGAAGTCGACCGTGATCCCCGCCTGCCGCACCTGCTCCACCAGGACCTCGATCTGCTCCACGTCCGGCTGCGGCACGTACTCGCCGCTCTCCTGGCCGTCACCGGTGCGCAGCACGCCGAGCAGGCGGCGCATCTCCGCCAGGGCCTGCCTGCCCGTGCCCGAGATCGTCTCCAGGGCCTGCTTGGCCTGCTCCGGAGCACCGTCCAGCACGTACGCGGCGCCGTCCGCCTGCACCACCATGACGGAGACGTTGTGCGCGACGACGTCGTGCAGCTCCCGTGCGATGCGGGCGCGTTCCGCCGCGACCGCCACCTTGGCCTGCGCCTCCCGCTCCTTCTCCAACCGGGTCGCGCGCTCCACCAGCTGGTCGAAGTAGGCGCGGCGGGTGCGCATCGAGTCGCCGAGGACCCAGGCCAGCACGAACGGGACGGTCAGCACGAGCGTGAAGAACACCCGGCCCGGCAGGCTCACGTCGTGCATCGGCCATCGCACCTGCGAGACGGGGGCGGCGACGACGCCCCCGACGAGCGCCAGGCGCGAGGCCCACCGGCGCCCGCCCTGGGCCGCGACCGTGTAGATGACGACGAGCATGGCGAAGTTCGCGACGCCGGGCCGTACGTCGAGGGCCAGCTGCCCGATGCCGAGCGCCGCGACCAGGACCACCATCTCGTCGGCCGCCCGCCGGCGCAGCGCCACCGCGAGGCTGTAGAGCACCGCGAGCAGCACGGCGGCGAGCCGGTGCGCGACCCCGGACTGCTCCTCCACCGCCCACAGCGACGACACCCCGAGGAGGACGACGGCCCAGAAGCCGTCGACGCCCATGGGGTGTCTGCGGAGGAAATCGTAGAGGCGCTGCACGTGACCCAGCGTAAAGAGGCGGACAAGGCGGAGGGGTCAACCGGAGGGTCGATCCGGTCGGCGGAAGCGTACTCCCCAAGGTGGAGACTGGGCGCGTGACGAGGGAAGCGGCAAACCGGGAGCGGGACCGGGCGCGCGGCTGGCGCGCGGCGACGGAGGACGCCCTCTACGGGCCGGACGGCTTCTACGTCCGCTCCCGCCCGGCGGCCCACTTCCGTACCTCGGTGCACGCGTCGCCCCTGTTCGCGGCCGCTGTGAGCCGCCTCCTCGCGATCACGGCGGCCGCCCTGGGCACGCGCGACGCGGCCTTCGTCGACATGGCCGCGGGCCCGGCGTGTCCGAGGGCGTCGCCGGCTGGACGTACGCGGGCAAGTACCCGTACTACATCCCGTTCTCGCTCTACCCGTTCATCGGGAAGATCGGCGGCCGCGAGGTCCTCGACGCGATCGACAACCTGGAGCCCAACGC
>NZ_JAKGCV010000718.1 GCF_021556455.1 Streptomyces fuscigenes
GGGGACGGAGGGCAGGGCCCCCGTGGGCGGCAACGGCCGGCGCGCGCCGGCCGCCGTCGGCTCCGCCGTCTCCACGGCGCCCGGGCGGGGGGCCGTCCGGCGCGCCCCGTAGCGGCGGTGCACGGCCTGCTTGGTGACCCCGAGCGCGGAGCCGACCGCGTCCCAGGAGAAGCCGAGCGAGCGGTCGAAGTCGACGGCCGCGGTCACCAGCGTCTCGACGCTGTCTCTCAACTCCTGGGCGAGTCGCACGGTCGGCGCGGGGGCGCGCCCGTAGACGACGAAGCCCGTGGAGGGGCCCGTCCGTCGCGGCCGGTAGACATTGCCCAACTGGGCGGTGAGGGTGCGCAGGGCGTCCACCTGTCGGCGGACGCGCTCGATGTCCCGCACCAACATGTGCAGACTTGCACGGGCTTGTGCGTCGTGGGTTGCGTGGTCGGCCATGGACGAGCCTCTCGAACCGGCGGGGGAACAGGATCCGGGCCGTACCGGTGCGGCCCGTGTTGGTCAATCTCCCTTGACAACGCGACACCTGGCATGTGGTCACGCTGCGGGGGCGTATGGGCATATGCGCGGGGCGCGTGGGACGCCACGCGCCCCATGGGGCGCCCGTCCGGGCCGGCGTCCGGGCCGCCCCGCCGGCGACCCGGCCGGTCCGCCCCGCGGAACGCGGCCGCCCGCGGCGCCATAAACTGATACGCCCCCAAGACCCGTGGTGCGGCCGCCCGGCGGCACCCAGCCCCGCCCCCTTCCGAGAGGCAGCACGCCACCGATGAAGCTCGTCTTCGCCGGCACCCCCGAGGTCGCCGTTCCCGCCCTTGACGCACTCATCGCCTCGGAACGCCACGAGGTGGCCGCCGTGGTGACCCGGCCCGACGCGCCCGCCGGGCGGGGCCGACGGCTCGTCGCCAGCCCCGTCGCCGAGCGCGCGGAGGAGGAGGGCATCGAGATCCTGCGGCCCGCCCGGCCGCGCGACGAGGACTTCCTCGCCCGGCTGCGGGAGATCGCCCCCGACTGCTGCCCGGTCGTCGCCTACGGCGCCCTGCTGCCCCGCGTCGCCCTCGACGTGCCGGCGCACGGCTGGGTGAACCTGCACTTCTCGCTGCTGCCCGCCTGGCGGGGCGCGGCGCCCGTCCAGCACGCCCTGCTCGCCGGCGACGAGGTGACCGGCGCCAGCACCTTCCAGATCGAGGAGGGCCTCGACTCCGGTCCCGTCTACGGCGTGCTCACCGAGGCCGTGCGGCACACGGACACGAGCGGCGACCTGCTCACCCGGCTCGCCCTCGCGGGTGCCGGGCTGCTCGCCGCCACGATGGACGGCATCGAGGACGGCACGCTCAAGCCCGTGCCGCAGCCCGCGGACGGCGTCACCCTTGCGCCCAAGATCCAGGTGGAGGACGCCAGGGTGGACTGGGCCGCGCCCGCGCTGCGGGTGGACCGCGTCGTGCGCGCCTGCACGCCCGCGCCCGGGGCCTGGACGCTCTTTCGGGGAGAGCGGCTCAAGCTCCTGCACGTCACCCCCGTCCCGGAGCGCACCGACCTCGCGCCGGGCACCCTCGACGCGGGCAAGAACAACGTGTACGCGGGCACCGGGTCGAGCGCCGTCGAGCTCCAGTGGGTCCAGCCGCAGGGCAAGAAGCCGATGGCCGCCGCGGACTGGGCGCGCGGCGTGCGCATCGCCGCGGGCGAGCGCCTCGGCGGCCCGGCGGCCGGCTGAGCCGCCTGCCGGCTGCCGCCTGCTGTCG
>NZ_JAKGCV010000719.1 GCF_021556455.1 Streptomyces fuscigenes
CGCAGGACGCACACGGAGGCGGGCGCCGCGGGACGCACACGCAGGCGGGTGCCGACGCAGGTGCGGCGAGGCGGCCGCGCCGCTCGGGGCGGGCCGCGTCAGGCCCGTACCGGTGCCGTTTTGCGGCCGCTCGGTGCCGCCTTCCCCTCGCCGGCCTGGGGCAGGGCCAGCTCGAAGGCGGCGCGCACGACCCGGAACTGGTGCTCCACCTGGTTCTCCACCGGGATCCAGCGGGGGTCGCAGCGCTGTTCGAACACCGCGCACCGGGCGGTCAGGAACCGGTCGAGCCGGTCGCGCACGTCCTGCGCCGCGGGCCCGCACGCCTCGACGGTCTGGAAGAGCATGCCCGCGGTGCGCAGGACGAGGCGGCGCGCGGCGATGGTCAGCGCGAGGACCTGCGCCCGGTTGAAGCCGCCGAGCCCGCCGGGGAAGCCCGCGAAGGACTCGGGTCCCCACTCGGCCACCAGCGAGGGGCAGCTGCGCTGGAACTCGTCCACGGTGCGCAGGAGGGGTGCCACGTGGGCCGGGACCCGGGGCCTGACCCGGTCGGCCATCTCGGCGAGGAACTCCGCGTCGCGCTCGGTGAGCCGGGCCACCCCCGTCATGGCGCCCTGCGGGTCGGGGTGCGGCGACGCGTCGGATATCTCGTCGGCGGCCCACATGGGCGCCTCGACGATCGCGGTGGTGGTCCCGTAGCGGTAGGGGTGGTACCAGGTGGACGCGTGGCTCGAGGAGAGCGCGGCGGTGAACTGGTCGCGCCGGCTGGGCGGGGGCATGTCGAAGACGCCGGTGCCCGCGCTGGGCCAGAAGAACGCGTCGAAGGGGCAGAGCTCGACGGGTATGCCGAGGTCGGCGGCGGATCGGGCGAGCGGCTCCGCGATGGCGGGCAGCGGTCTGGTCAGCTGGACGAAGCTGCCGCCGATGTCGACGCCGTGCAGGGAGAACTGGAGGAACGGCCGGATCTCGTCCTGCAGGTCGACCAGCGCCCGCGTCTCCGGCAGCAGTTCGGCCTCGGAACGCGCGTGCAGCCACTCGGGCTGCTCGTAGAAGTTCGGGCGGAACATGCGGCGGAAGTGGCGCCCGAAGCTCATCGGGCCTTCCAGCCACCGCTCGTTGCGCCGGGCGCCGTCGGGGTCGAGGCAGATCAGCAGGTGCCAGGTCGCGGCGGCGGGGCCGTCGTCCGGGGCGGAGGCGACGAGGTGCTCCGCGAGGCGGAGGGCGGTGGCGCCGCCGACCGGCTCGTTCGCGTGCGGTCCCGCGACCACGAGGACGTCCCTAGGCCCGCGGCCGACGGTGAGCAGCGTCAGCGGCTCACCGCCGCGCGAGCGTCCGACGCGCCGCAGCGAGGCCCGCTCGGGGTACGCGGCGGCCAGCGCTCCGGCTCGCGCGGTCAGTTCACCGACGGTGGGATAGCGCGGCGGCACAGCCTTCCGATCTGTCGATCCTCCTGTGCGCAGCCCCGGCCCTGCCGTGCACCGTGTGATAGTCAGTCACTGGACGGCATCGCGTCAACACTGGCCGTCACCCAGGACACCCGGCTTTGCGAGTCTTTGGGGCGAAGGCGGCGGTCCGAGGGCGCACAAGAGGGCGCATTCGGCTCCGCCGGGGCGCGGCGAATCCCCGGCGCGCCGCCTTCGCGCGACGGCGCCGTCGACGCGCGACCGCGCCGTCGCAGGTCGGCCGCCGCCGTGCCGCCCGTCGCCGCG
>NZ_JAKGCV010000071.1 GCF_021556455.1 Streptomyces fuscigenes
CCGGCGGCCCGGCGCACGCGGACGCCGGGGGCCGCGGGGACGCGGAGGACCGCACGGGCGGGCCGGCCTGGCCGGAGCCCGACCCCGTCACGGAGGAGGACTTCCTGTGAGCCACGACGGGCGGCCGACGCGCACCCCGGCCCGAACGGCACGGGCGCGGCACGCCGTGCCGGGCCACCCGCTTCGCCGAGGAGGCGCGCGATGACCGGAATCCTGAGCACCGGGACCGGGCCGGAGGCGGACACGGCACCCGGAGCGGAGACGTCCCAGGGCTTCGACCCGGGGGCGGCGGCCGCCCGGGCCACCGCCGCCATCCTGCGCGACACGCTGCACGGCAGCCACCGCGGCGTGGTGGTGGACTCGCCGCCGGGCGCCGGCAAGTCGACTCTCGTCGTGCGCGCGGCCCGCGAACTGGCCGCGGCGGGGCGGCCGCTCATGGTGGTCGCGCAGACCAACGCACAGGTGGACGACCTGGTCCTCCGCCTCGCCGAGAAGGACCCGGAGCTGCCCGTAGGACGGCTGCACAGCAGCGACGCCGACCCCTACGACCGGGCGCTCGACGCGCTGGACAACGTCCGCAAGTCGTCCAGGGCGGGAGATCTAGCCGGCCTCGACGTCGTCGTCTCGACGGCCGCGAAGTGGGCGCACGTCCAGGGCGTCGAGCCGTGGGGGCACGCCATCGTGGACGAGGCGTACCAGATGCGGTCGGACGCGCTGCTCGCGGTGGCCGGGCTGTTCGAACGGGCGCTGTTCGTCGGCGACCCCGGGCAGCTCGACCCGTTCAGCATGGTGGGCGCCGAGCAGTGGGCGGGGCTCTCCTACGACCCGTCGGCGAGCGCCGTCTCCACCCTCCTCGCGCACAATCCCGAACTGCCGCAGCACCGCCTGCCGGTGTCCTGGCGGCTGCCCGCGTCGGCGGCGCCGCTGGTCTCACGCGCCTTCTACCCGTACACGCCCTTCCGCAGCGGCACGGACCACGGGGACCGGAGCCTCTCGTTCGGCGTCGCGTCGGACGGCACCGGCACCGACCGGGTGCTGGACGAGGCCGCGGAGTCCGGCTGGGGGCTGCTCGAACTGCCCGCGCGGCGCACGCCCCGCACCGACCCGGAGGCGGTGCACGCGCTCGCGCACGTCGTGCGCAGGCTGCTGGATCGCGGCTGCGTCGCGACGAGCGAGCGCGCGGAGGGTCCGGTGCCGGTGACGGCCGACCGCGTCGCCGTGGGCACGGCCCACCGCGACCAGGCCGCCGTCGTCCGTGCGGCACTCGCCGAACTGGGCGTCCACGGGGTCGCGGTGGACACCGCAAACCGGCTCCAGGGGCGCGAGTTCGACGTGACGGTCGTGCTGCACCCCCTCTCCGGCCGGCCCGACGCCACCGCCTTCCACCTGGAGACCGGCCGCCTGTGCGTGCTCGCCTCCCGGCACCGGCACGCCTGCGTGGTGGTCTGCCGGGCCGGAGTGGCGGACTTGCTGGACGACCATCCCTCCACGGAGCCCGTCCAGCTCGGCGTCAGCGTCAAGTTCCCGGACGGCTGGGAGGCCAACCACGCGGTGCTGGCACATCTCGCCGAGCACCGGGTGGCGTGGCGGGGGTGAGGCGCGGGGAGCCCGCGGCCCGAGCGGAGGAGCCGGGAGTCCGCGACCGGGCGGGGGCGCCCGGAGCCGGCGGCCAGGGGGCGGGCGCGGCCCGTGGGCGGCCCGAACGGCGCGGGCGGATGCTCCGGAGGGCTCCGTACGGTCAGAGCGGCCTGGCGGGGCCCGCGCCGGAGCGGGCCAGGAACGCGTCCACGCCCTGGGCGCGGCGCTGCGGCAGCAGGACGCGGACGGTCGTCGCCAGCATCCCCCGGATCCGGGACGACGTGACGTCCTGCAACAGGTCGAGCGCCGCCTGCCCGGCGGCCGCGGCCTCGTCGGGGGAGCCCGAGCGGGCCAGCGCGGTGGCCAGTTCGACGCGGTACAGCGCGAGATTGCGGGCGAAGCGCTCGTCCTGCAGGGCGGTCGCCCGGTAGGCGTGGCGGGCGGCGCGCGGCCAGTCGCCGAGTGCGGCGTGGCAGCGCGCGTCGAGCCAGGCCAGCTCCGGCTCGCCGAAGAAGGACATCCACTCCGGGTCGCCGTCCGAGGGGCCGCGCTCGAACAGGGCGTGCGCCCGGGTCAGGTTCGCGGTCGTCGCGCTGCGGTCGCCCAGCCCCGCCCAGCCGGCCGCCTCCCGCAGGGCGAGCAGCGACATCAGACGCGGGGACGCCAGCCGGGCCGCCGCGCGCCGGCCGGCCTGTGCGGCGCGTACCGCCTCCCGGTGCCGGCCGGCGTCGTCGGCGAGGAAGGCCGTGTTGCAGAACGCGTGGGCCTCCAGCGCCGCGTCGTCCGAGACCCGGGCCGTGGCCAGTGCCTCCGCGTAGTGCGACCTGGCCTGTTCGAAGCGGCCGGAGTCGTGCGCGAGCCAGCCGACGCTGAGGGCCAGTTCGCCAGCGCCCGCGTGCAGCCGGTCCGACAGCGACCGGCCCGCGACATGCCCGGAGTCGAGGAGCGCGTACGCGGCCTGCAGCGGCCCGGTCGCCCGGCGGAACAGGCCGTCCGCGCCGTGCCGGTCGTCCAGCAGGCGGATGCGCCGCACCTCGTCCTCCACGGCACGCACCTCGGGTTCGCCGAGGCGGACGCGTCCGGGGCTGCCGTTGCGCGGGGCCGGTACCGACAGGGGTGCGAACGCCGCACCGGCGCTGCCGCTCGCCATGAAGGCACGACGCAGCATGTCGCTCTCCTCGTCCGGATCGTGGGGGTCGTGGGGGTCGTCGGGGTGGTCGGGGTGGTCGGGGTCCGCCCGGCCGTCGGGAGCACCGGAGCCGCCGCCGTGGCGCTCCGGGCGGTCGCGACGGCCGGAGCCTTCGTACAGGGGCACGAACACGGGGTGCTGCCCGCCGGACGCCGTGCCCGGGGCCGCCGGCGGCGCGGCCCGGTCCGGGTCCCCGGGACGGGCCGCCCGGGCCCGCACCCCCCGTCCCCGCACCGCCTCCCGTGCGAAGAAGCCCAGGTCCGCCAGGGACTTGCCCGGGAACATGTGCAGGAAGACCCGTTCGTACGCGTAGTTGGGGCAGCGGATCTCGCCCGATTCCACCCGTCCCACGTAGCGCGCGTCGCAGGCGACCTGTTCGCCGATCTCCCGCGCCGCCCTGCGCACCGCCGCCGCGAACTCGCCCGCGGAGCGCGAGCCCCGCAAGGTGCGGAAGGCGGCGTTGGGAACTGCCGGTGACGTCGCCATGGCCGAGCCCTTCCTGTCGTGCGGGGCAAGAACGTACCCGCTGTCACGCCGCGCGCACACAGAGTTTGGGCACAAACCGGATATCCCGCCCACGATCTGCCATGAACTGCCACCCTTTGCGGCGGCGTGCCGCCGTAGCTGTTGACGCCGCGGAACGTTTAACCCTTCGGAGACGTGCGACGGCTGCGCGGGCTGCGGGAGGGCGGTGCCCCCGAGGGGACCGGCACTGGTTGCGGGGGTCGCGGGGCCGGGGGACGCTGGTAGCGCGGTGCGCGGAGCGGCGTGCCGTACGAGGTTTGCGCGTACCTCGCGGACGTGCGGACGTACCGCCGCACGGTGGCCGGGACAGCTGGACGTCCCTGCCCGCGGCGGTGCGGCCGCCGGTACCGCGCGGGGCGCACGAGGTAGCCGCCGCCCCGGCCCCGGCCGGGCGGAACTCCCGCTTGGAGGCGAGAGATGCCTGAAGTCACCGACCCGTACGCGCCGGGGACGCCCTGCTGGATCGACCTGATGGTGCCGGACCAGCAGGCCGCGCTCGACTTCTACCGGGACCTGTTCGGCTGGCAGGGCGAGGTGGGGCCGGAGGAGTACGGGGGCTACGCGGTGTGCACCCAGCGCGGCCGGCCGGTCGCCGGGATCATGTCGACCGCGTCCGCCGACGGCGGACCGCCTCCCCCGCCCAGTTGGACGACGTACTTCGCGAGCGCGGACATCGGCAGCACGGAGAGCCGGGTCGTGGACGAGGGCGGGGCGCTGCTGGTGCCGCCGATGCAGGTGGGCGAACTCGGCTGGATGATGATCGGCGCGGATCCGCAGGGGGCGGTGTTCGGCCTGTGGCAGGCGAAGGACTTCCCCGGTGCGGGGATCGTCAACGAGCACGGCGCGCTGATGTGGAACCAGCTGATCACATCGGAGATCCGGGGTGCGGGCGAGTTCTACCGGGCGCTGGGGATGGAGTGCCTGCCGCTGCCGGGCATGCCGGGCTTCACGGGCTTCAGGGTGCAGGGCCAGACGGTCGCAGGCGTCCAGGACATGCACAACATGAAGGAGCGCGTGACCCCGCACTGGCTCGTGCACTTCGCCGTGGACGACGTGGACAGCTCGGTCGACGCCGTGGTCCGGGCGGGCGGGTCGCTGCGGGTGCCGGCGTTCGACCTGGAGAAGGTCGGCAGGCTGTCCGTCGTGGAGGACCCGCAGGGCGCTCTGTTCGCGATGATCGCGCCGATCGGACAGGCGGCCTGAGGTCCGGCCGCGCGACCACCGACCGGCCCGGCCACCCCGGAGACGGCGCCGACGACCGCGGCCCGGGGCGCAGGGGCGGCCCACGAAGGACGGGCCCGGCGGGTGGGCGCGAACGGGCCGCGCGGCGTGGACCGCCGCCGTTCAGCGCGAGGGGCTCCGGGGCGCGTGGGGCTGCGCCAGGACGAGGTACCGCGGTGGCACCGCGGCCGTCAGCCAGACGCCGTTCGCGGTGCGGTGGAACATCAGCCCGGCGCCGTGCATCGCGCCGGCGTCCACGGTGAGCACGAGGGGCCTGCCACGGCGGGCGCCGACCCGCGTCGCCGTGTCCCGGTCGGGGGACAGGTGGACGTGATGGCGGCTCATCGATCGCAGGCCCTGGGCCCGGATGGCGGGGAGACTGCGGGCGACCGTGCCGTGGTACAGGTACGCGGGCGGTTCGACGGCCGGAAGCCCCAGGTCGACGGGTACGGAGTGTCCCTGCAGGGCCCGGATGCGCCCGTCCTCGACGGTGAACCGGCGCTTGTCGTTGACGGCCACCACGTGCTCCAGCTCCTCGCGGCCGATCGGGAAGCCGTCCGCGGCGGCGGCCGCGAGCAGTTCCTCGACCGGTACGGAGCCTCGCGCGTCGAGGGCGAGGCCGATGCGGTCGGGGCGATGGCGCAGGTGCAGGGACAGGTAGCGCGACACCTTCACCGCGCGCTGCTCATCGGATCCTCCTCTTTTATGGTCATTCATATGGTCCATATCGTCAGAATGTTCCTGTGGCGCGCTGGACCGCCAGTGATTTTCGGCTGTTCATCGAGGCGATGTTTGATCCACAGGTAACCCCGGTTATCCACAGGCGTGTTGAGCAAGTTGTGGACAACGGGCCCCTGCGGCAACCGGCTTGGGGCAAGTGCCGTGTGAGGAAGGGCTGGTGATGCCCCGGCGGACAACTGGCCCGTGCTGTGACCGGAGCTGCCCAAGTGGCATGCCACAGATGTGGTCTGACGCGACGTCACTCACGTCACAGGCGACCGACGTTGGAACCCGGCCCCGGGGAGTCCCCGGACGACTCCGGGTAACGGTCCCGAAAATCCCGGCCGCCCCCGGGCGCCGCACCGGCCGCCTTCCTCAGAGCCTCGGTTGCATCCTCGCCAGCGCCGAACGCGCCCCGCGCGACAGCCGGTCCAGGGCCCGTAGGCCGTGGGCCTCGGGCGTCACCGGGACGATCGCGTCGTTGCGCACGACCGCGCGCAGCACCGCGTCCGCGACGCGCTCCGGCGGGAAGTCCCGCATCCCGTAGAGGCTGGTCGTACGGCGCCGCAGACGGTCCTGCTCCTCGGCGCTCACGCCCGTGAAGCGGGCGGTCGCCGTGATGCCCGTCGCGACGAATCCGGGGCACACGGCGGAGACGCCGATGCCCCGGTCGCCGAGCTCCGCGCGCAGGCACTCGCTGAGCATGAGCACCGCCGCCTTCGAGGTGCAGTAGGCGGGGAGCGCGCGCGAGGGCTGGAAGGCGGCGGCGGACGCGGTGTTGACGATGTGCCCGCCCTGCCCCCGCTCGGCCATCAGGCGGCCGAAGAGGCGGCAGCCGTGGATGACTCCCCACAGGTTGGCGTCGAGCACCTTCCGCCAGTCCTCGGCGCTGGTGTCGAGGAAGGGGCCCGACATCCCGATGCCCGCGTTGTTGACGAGGACCTCGGGCACTCCGTACGCCTTCTCGACCCGGGCCGCCAGACTCTCCATGGACCGCTCGTCCCCGACGTCCGCCTGCTCCGCCCAGGCCTGGCGGGCCCCCGCGACGCTCGCCTCGCCCGCGGTGAGTGCCGCCCCCTCGCCGTCGATGTCCACGGCGAGGACCCGGGCGCCCGCCCGTGCGAAGGCGAGGGCGGTGGCCCGGCCGATGCCGCTCGCCGCACCCGTCACCAGGACGAGCCGCCCGGCGAAGCGCGCCGTCTCCGCGCGCGAGCGGTCCGCGCTGCGCACCGCCTCCGCCGACGGACGCCCGCCTCCCGTCAGAAGCTCCCCGCCGCCCGCCGTGTCCTGCCGCGGGAGGGCGGTGTCGCGCCGGGAGGGGGCATCGAGGGCCGCGGGGCCGAGCGGGTCCTCGACGCCCGCCGCATCCCTCTCGCGGTCGGTGACGAAGTCGCCGATCCAGGTGGCCAGCTGGTCCGGACGGGTGCGCGGGACCCAGTGCCCGGCCCGTACCGTGCGGCGGGTCAGGCGTGGGACCCAGTGGTCGAGGCCGTCGTAGAGCCGCTCCGAGAGGAAGGGATCGCCGGTCGGCACGATGAGCTGGACGGGCACGTGGGCGAAGGCGTCGGCACGGGGGCGCCGCATCCGCGCGCGGACGTTGTCGCGGTAGAGCCAGGCGCCGTTGGCGGCGTCCTCGGACAGGGTCGGCGCGGGGTACGCGTCCTCGCCGGCCGCCTCCGGCAGCTTCTCGGACTTGCGCAGCAGGACGGGCCAGCGCCGTCCGAGCGGGCCGCGCCAGGCGAGTTCGGGCAGCGCGGGCGTGTGCAGCGCGTACACGTACCAGGACCGCGCGCCCTGCGAGAGGAGTTGCGCGACGGCCCGGGGCGAGCGCGCGGCGGCGCGGTCGCGCAGCCAGTGGCCCAGGTGGTCGAGGGAGGGCCCCGACAGGGACGTGAACGACGCGAGCCGGCCCCGGGTGCGCGGGCTCGTGGCGAACTCCCAGCCCTGGACGGAGCCCCAGTCGTGGCCCACGAGATGCACCGGACGGCCGGGGCTGACGGCGTCCGCCACGGCGAGGAAGTCGTCCGTGAGCCTCTCCAGCGTGAACCCCCCGCGCAGCGGGTGCGGCGCGGCCGAGCGGCCGTGGCCGCGCACGTCGTACAGGACGACGTGGAAGCGCGGCGCGAGACGCCGGGCCACGGGCAGCCAGACCTCCTTGCTGTCCGGATAGCCGTGCACGAGGACGACCGTGGGGCGGTCGGGCCCCGGCGCGCCGAACTCCGCCACGTCGAGCGTGAGACGGCCGGCGTGGACCGTGCGAGGGGTGGGCCGCGGGGCGGCCGGACGGCTGCTGGTCATGGTGTGGCGTCGCCTCCAGGATCGCGCTACGCGCTGGTAGCGTCACGCGTCGGCACGGGACACGTCAAGGCCGACGCCCCCGGCGGCACGCGTCCGCCTCCCTGTCCCTCCGCACGTCCCCCTCCTCGTCCAGCTTCACGTTCGCCTTCACGTCCACCTTCACGTCCACACCGACGTCCCACACCGCCGTCTCACACCAACGTCCGCGCCCGGTCCGGTCGCCGGACCGTCCCCGCAGCTGCCGGTCGTACCGTCCCCTCGGCTCTCCGGTCGTACCGTCCCCCGGCTCCCCGGCTGTACCGTCCGTCCGGCCCTCCGTCCGGCTCCCCGTCCGGACCGTCCCCCGCCTCCGCCTTGCGGGCGGCGCCCGGGCGGGCCGTGTACGACCCGAGGCTGACGCGAGACAGGCAGCAGGGCTGACGACCGGCGCACGCGGCACCGTTAGCGTCAAGGACGTGACTGCTGTGATTGCGACCGAAGGCCTGAGCAAGCGGTTCCCCCGGGTGACCGCGCTCGACCGGCTCTCCCTGGACATCGGGGCCGGTGTGACCGGACTCGTCGGCGCGAACGGCGCCGGCAAGTCCACGATGATCAAGATTCTTCTTGGTCTCTCGCCCGCGACGGAGGGCCGGGCCGCCGTGCTGGGCCTCGACGTGTCGACCAGCGGGGCGGAGATCAGGGAGCGCGTCGGCTACATGCCGGAGCACGACTGCCTGCCGCCGGACGTCTCGGCCACCGAGTTCGTCGTCCACATGGCGCGGATGTCGGGGCTGCCGCCCACCGCGGCGCGGGAGCGGACGGCGGACACGCTGCGCCACGTCGGCCTGTACGAGGAGCGCTACCGCCCGATCGGCGGCTACTCGACGGGCATGAAGCAGCGGGTGAAGCTCGCCCAGGCCCTCGTGCACGACCCGCAGTTGGTGCTGCTCGACGAGCCGACGAACGGGCTAGACCCGGTCGGCCGGGACGAGATGCTCGGGCTGATCCGCCGCGTGCACACCGACTTCGGCATCTCCGTGCTCGTCACCTCGCACCTGCTGGGCGAGCTGGAGCGCACCTGCGACCACGTCGTCGTCATCGACGGCGGGCGGCTCCTGCGCTCCAGCTCCACGAGCGACTTCACGCAGATGACGACGACACTCGCCGTCGAGGTCACCGACTCCGACGAGCACCCCGACGGCACCGGCGCGCTGCGCGACGCGCTCGCCGCGGCCGGCGTGACGCTCCTCGAGAGCAGCGAGCCGGGCCTGCCCGGCGCGGGCCACGTGCTCCTCGTGGAAGCGCGCGGCGAGGACGTCCACGACACCGTGCGCGACACCGTCGCACAACTCGGTCTCGGTCTCGTCCGCATGGAGCAGCGGCGCCACCACATCGCCGAGGTCTTCCGGCAGGAGAAGGAGGAAGTCTCCGCATGAGCACCCCCAGCGGAACCGTCCCGCCGCCCGGCGGCCCGGCGAACCCCGGCGGCGTGGGGCCGGGCGTCCCGGCCGCCGGCGCCACGCAGATCCACAACATCGGCTACCGCAAGTACGACGGGCCCCGCCTCGGCCGCTCGTACGCCATGCGGTCCCTCTACACGCAGTCGCTGCGCGGGGCGTTCGGCCTCGGCAGGTCGGCGAAGTCGAAGGTGCTGCCGATGATCCTGTTCGCGGTGATGTGCCTGCCCGCGGCGCTGGTCGTGGCGGTGGCCGTCGTGACCCACGCGAAGAACCTCGGCGTCGGCTACACCCGCTACGCGATCCTGCTGCAGGCCGTCATCGGCCTGTTCCTGGCGGCGCAGGCGCCGCAGTCCGTCTCGCGCGACCTGCGCTTTCGTACGGTGCCGCTCTACTTCTCGCGGCCCATCGAGCGCCGCGACTACGTCCTCGCGAAGTTCGGCGCCATGAGCAGCGCCCTGTTCGTCCTGACCGTCGCGCCCGTCGTCATCCTCTACATCGGCGCGCTGCTGGCGAAGATGGACTTCGGGGACCAGACGAAGGGCTTCGGCCAGGGGCTCGTGTCGGTGGCGGTGCTGTCGCTGCTGTTCGGCGGGATCGGGCTGGTCCTTGCGGCGTTCACCCCGCGCCGCGGGTTCGGCGTCGCCGCGGTGATCGCCACCCTCGTCATCTCCTACGGCGCCGTCTCCACGCTCCAGGCCATCATCTGGGCGGGCGAGCCGAGTTCGGCCATCACCTGGATCGGGCTGTTCTCGCCGATCACCCTGATCGACGGCCTCCAGACGGCCTTCCTCGGCGCGCACTCGGCGTTCCCCGGGGGCGTGGGCCCCGGTGCCGGCGCGGGCGTCGTCTACCTGCTCGTCATCGCCGGCCTCGTCGCCGGCTCGTACGGAGTCCTCATGCGCCGCTACCGGAAGGTCGGGCTGTGACCACGATCGAGATCGACCACGCCTCCCGCTGGTTCGGCAACGTCGTCGCCGTCAACGACGTCACCATGACGATCGGCCCGGGCGTGACGGGCCTCCTCGGCCCCAACGGCGCCGGCAAGTCCACCCTCATCAACATGATGGGCGGCTTCCTCGCGCCCTCGACCGGCACCGTCATGCTCGACGGCCGGCCGATCTGGCGCAACGAGGACGTGTACCGCGAGATCGGCATCGTGCCCGAGCGCGAGGCGATGTACGACTTCCTGACGGGCCTGGAATTCGTCGTCGCGAACGCCGAGTTGCACGGGCTCGGCACGCGCGAGGCGCACGCGGCGCTCGCCACCGTCGAGATGGAGTACGCGCAGGACCGCGCGATCTCCACGTACAGCAAGGGCATGCGCCAGCGCGTCAAGATGGCGTCGGCGCTCGTCCACAACCCGTCCGTGCTCCTGCTGGACGAGCCGTTCAACGGCATGGACCCGCGCCAGCGCATGCAACTCATGGATCTGCTGCGGCAGATGGGTGCGCAGGGCCGCACGGTGCTGTTCTCGTCGCACATCCTCGAAGAGGTCGAGCAACTCGCCTCGCACATCGAGGTGATCGTCGCCGGGCGGCACGCCGCGAGCGGCGACTTCCGCCGCATCCGCCGGCTGATGACGGACCGGCCGCACCGCTACCTCGTGCGCTCCAGCGACGACCGGGCGCTCGCCGCCGCGCTCATCGCGGACCCGTCGACGGCCGGCATCGAGGTGGACCTCGCCGAGGGCGCGCTGCGCGTGCAGGCCGTCGACTTCGGGCGGTTCACGACGCTGCTGCCGCAGGTCGCCCGCGCCCACTCGATCCGGCTCCTGACGGTCTCGCCGTCCGACGAGTCCCTCGAATCGGTCTTCTCCTACCTCGTCACCGCCTGACCGCGGCCCACACACCCAGAAAGGAGAGTGCACGCCACCATGTACAACCCCACCGTCGCGCGGCTCACCTACCGCGCCCTGCTGGGCAGGCGCCGGGCCGCGATCCTCTTCGTCCTGCCGGCCCTGCTGATCGTGATCTCGCTGGCCGTGCGGCTCGTCCGGGGCGCGGACGACGGCACCGCCTCCGACCTGCTCGGCGGCTTCGCCATCGCGACCATGGTCCCGCTGATCGGCGTGATCGCCGGCACCGGCGCGATCGGCCCCGAGATCGACGACGGATCGATCGTCTACCTGCTGTCGAAGCCGGTGAAGCGGCCGACCGTCATCATCACGAAGCTCTTCGTCGCGATCGCCGTGACGATGGCCTTCTCCGCGATCCCGACACTGATCGCCGGGTTCATCCTCAACGGCAACGGCGGGCAGATCGCGATCGCCTACACCGTCGCCGCGCTCGTCGCGTCGATCGCGTACAGCGCGCTGTTCCTGCTGCTCGGCACCGTCAGCCGGCACGCGGTCGTCATCGGCCTCGTGTACGCGCTGGTGTGGGAGGCGCTGTTCGGCAGCATGGTCCCCGGCGCGCGGACGCTGAGCGTGCAGCAGTGGGCGCTGGCGCTGGCCCAGCGGATCGCCGGTGAGGGCGCCGTGTCCTCGGACGTCGGCCTGCCGGCCGCGGTGATCCTGCTGGTGGTGGTCACGGGCGGCGCGACCTGGTACGCGGGCCGGCGGCTGCGGACGCTGACCCTGGCCGGCGAGGAGTAGGACGGCCCAGGACCCGTGGGACGGGCCAGGCCCCCGGCCCCTCGCGGGGACCGGGGGCCTGCGGCGTTCGGACGCTCGGCGGCGGGGCGGGGCGGGGCCGGGCCGGGCCCCTGCGTCGCCCCTCGCCCTCACCGGGGCGAGACCAGCGCCTCCTTGACGAACCAGCCCTTGCCGCCGTCGGCCTCCCGGTGGCCGGTCTGCGTCAGCAGCAGGTTGTTGGTCTCCGGTGCCCACATCAGTCCGGTCACGCCGCCGATCAGCGACACGACCCCCATGAACACCATCGACCAGCTCAGCCCGAGGTGGTCGAGGGACAGCGGCAGCAGGAAGGTGCCCATCGCGGCGCCGATGCGGCTCGCCGCCGACGACAGGCCGACGCCCGAGGTGCGGATCGACGTCGGGAAGACCTCGTCCGGGTAGATGCCGGGCAGGATGCTCATGATCCCGTAGCTGAAGAGGTAGCCGAAGAAGCACACCGTGGCGAGCCACACGGGCAGGATCGAGCCGAGCGCGACGACGAAGAGCATCAGCGCGCAGACGAACATGGGCCAGATCAGGATCGTGCGCCGCCCGACGCGGTCCACCAGCCACCAGCCCGTCGCCGCGCCCGCCAGCGCGATGACCGTACCGAGCAGGGCGCCCGCGAGCGCGGACCCGCCGAGGCCGATGGCCCGCAGGACCGTCGGCTGGAAGAAGGTCAGCGCGAAGTACGGCAGGACGATGCAGATCCAGAAGACGCAGGTGAAGACGGTGCGGCGCAGGTAGTCGGGGGAGAACAGGTCCCGGTAGCGGGTCTGCTCCTGGCGCTCGGCGCGCCAGTCCTCGCTGTCCATGGAGACGCCGAGGTCCTCCTCGACGATCCGCGCGGCCTCCTCCTGGCGGCCCTTGGAGATCAGCCAGCGCGGCGACTCCGGCAGGCCGTGGCGGATCAGCAGGCAGGCGACGGCGGGGATGGCGCTCGCGGCGAGCGTGTAGTGCCAGGCGCCCGGCCAGTTGGTGTTGACGAGGTAGCCGACGAGGTACGCGACGACGTAGCCGACGTTCCACAGGATCTCGAGGATGCCGAGATAGTTGCCGCGTTTCTTGGTGGGCGCGAACTCGGCGAGCAGCGGTGAGCCGATGGAGTAGTCGGCGCCGACGGCGAGACCCATGATCAGGCCGAGTGCGAAGACCTGCCAGGCGGCCGTGACGAAGAACATCAGCACCGCGCAGGCGAGGAAGACCGAGAGGTCGATGGTGAACATCGGCCGGCGCCCGAGCTTGTCCGTGAGGTAGCCGAGGCAGAGCCCGCCGAAGAACGTGCCGATCAGCGTCGAGGACGAGATCAGCGAGTTCCAGGTCGAGGTGACACCGATGTCACGGGCCATCGCGGTGCCGGCCAGCGCGGCGGCGACGGACGCGAAGACGAATCCGTCGATGAACATGCCGCCGCCGGTGGCGACCGTCAGGCGGCGCAGGAAACGCCGGGTTCCGGGACTCGCCTGAGCCACCTCGCGGGGGTCGTGTGCAGCTGTCGTCATCTGGTTGCCTTCCGAACGTCGATGACCGGCCCCTCTCCAGAATCCGAGGAAACATTCCTGTGAATACGGTTTACGCGAAAACGGAGGGTGGCGCCCGCTCTGCGGCGAAGCCCCTGGAGCGCCCCCGAGAGCGGCACTCGCGCCCGCGGCGACACGGCGCGGGCAGCGCACCGGGCGTTCGGCACCGCCACCGCCACGGGCATCCCTTCACACGGGTGGTCAAAGCCGTGGCGCCCTTCCCCGGGGGGACCGATCTCGGCACGATCTAGCGGGGGCCCGCCCGGGCCCGCACGGCGCCACGACCAGGAGGAGGGCCCGGTGGCACCCATCGTTCTCGACGCACCGCGGGCGGAGCACCACCCCCGGGACCGGATCGGCATCGGCGAGCGGCGGCCCCGGCTGTCGTGGACGGTCGCCGAGGCGCCGCACGGCTGGGTGCAGGAGGGCTACGAGGTACAGGTGGTCCAGGAGGCGCGGGGCGGCGCCCTGCCGCCGTGGGAGAGCGGCCGCATCGACGGCGGCGACTCGGTGCTCGTGCCCTGGCCCGCGCCGCCCCTCGCGTCCCGGGACCGCCGCGCGGTGCGCGTGCGGGTGTGGGGCACGGGCGGCGGGGACGAGGGGCCGTCGCCGTGGAGCCCGCCGCTGACCGTGGAGGCCGGGCTGCTCGCCCCGGGCGACTGGACGGCCGTGATGGTCGGGCCCGACGGGGAGCGGGACCCGGGCGCCTGGGAGCGCACGGCGCTGCTGCGCGGCGGCTTCGAGCTGCCCGCGCCGCCCGCGTACGCCCGGCTCTACGCGACGGCCCGCGGCCTGTACGAGCTGGAGCTGAACGGCGACCGCGTCGGCGACGAGGTCCTCAGCCCGGGCTGGACCAGCTACCGCCGCAGGCTGCGCTACAGCACGTACGACGTGACGGACCTGCTGCACGCGGGCCCCAACGTGCTCGGCGCGCATCTCGCCGACGGCTGGTTCCGGGGCCGCATCGGCTACGGCGGCGGCACGCGGGACGTGTACGGGGAGCGCACCGGGCTGCTCGCCCAGTTGGAGGTGGTGTGCGGGGACGGCACCACCGTCCGCTTCGGCACCGGGCCCGGCTGGCAGTTCGCGCCCGGCCCGGCCCTGCGGGCGAGCCTGTACGACGGCGAGCACCACGACGCCCGCCTCGAACCGGCGGGCTGGTCGCGGCCGCCGGCCGGCGCCGGACCGGCCGGCGGCGCGTGGCCGGGCACCGGCGGCGGCGCGTGGCGGCCCGTGCGGGGCGCGGGTGACTTCGACCCGAGGACGCTGCGCGCGCCCACCGGCCCCCCGGTGCGGCACACGCAGGACGTCGAGCCGGTCGCCGTGACCCTCTCGCCTTCCGGCCGTACGATCCTCGACTTCGGGCAGAACCTCGTCGGCCGGCTGCGGCTTCGGCTGCGGGCCGGGTGGGAGGCCCGCGGCACCGAGGTCACCCTGCGGCACGCGGAGGTGCTCCAGGACGGTGAGCTGTGCGTGCGCCCGCTGCGGCGGGCCGAGGCCACCGACCGCTACGCCCTGGCCGGGCACCCGGAAGAGGTGTGGGAGCCCCGGTTCACCTTCCACGGCTTCCGCTACGCGGAGATCGAGGGCTGGCCCGGCGAGCTGGACCCGGCGGACGTGACGGCCCGGGTGATCGGCACCGACCTGCGGCGCACGGGCTGGTTCGCCTGCTCGGACGAGGACGTCGACCGGCTGCACGAGAACGTCGTGTGGAGCATGCGCGGCAACTTCGTCGACGTCCCGACGGACTGCCCCCAGCGCGACGAGCGCCTCGGCTGGACCGGTGACATCCAGGTCTTCACGCCGACCGCCGCGTTCCTGCACGACTGCGCCGGCATGCTCGCCTCCTGGCTGGGGGACCTGGCGGCGGACCAGTACGCGGACGGCACGGTGCCGCTGATCGTCCCCGAGGTCCCGACGCCCGAGTGGCTGCCCGCCTGGCCCATGGCCGTCTGGGGCGACGCGGCCGTGCTGATGCCCTGGGAGCTGTACCGGGCGTACGGCGACGAGGGACTGCTGCGCGACCGCTACGGCAGCGCGCGGGCCTGGGTCGACCGCGTCCTCGCGGGCGGGACCGACGGCTCGACGGGCCGCCAGCTCGGGGACTGGCTGGACCCGGCGGCGCCGCCCGACGACCCCTGGGCGGCCCGTACCGACGCGGGCCTGGTCGCCGCGGCGTACGCGGCCCGTTCCTCCGAGGTGCTCGCCCGGATCGCCGGGGTCCTCGGCGAGGACGCCGACGCCGAGCGCTACCGGACGGCCGCGGCCGGGGCGCGTGAGCGCTTCAGGGCCGCCCACGTCACCGCCGAGGGGCGGCTGACCAGCGACAGCCAGACGGCGTACGCGCTGGCGCTCGTCTTCGACCTGCTGCCGCCCGCGGAGGCCCGGGCGGCGGGCCGGCGCCTCGCCGAACTCGTCGCGGCCGACGGCCACCACATCGCCACGGGCTTCGCGGGCACCCCGGTGATCTGCGAGGCGCTGACGCGGGCCGGCGCGACGGAGGACGCGTACCGGCTGCTGCTGCAGCGGGAGTGCCCGTCCTGGCTGTACCCGGTGACGCGCGGCGCGACCACGGTGTGGGAGCGGTGGGACAGCCTCCTGCCGGACGGCACGGTCAACCCGGGCGAGATGACGTCGTTCAACCACTACGCCCTGGGTGCCGTGGCCGACTGGCTGCACGGCCGGGTCGCGGGCCTCGCGCCGGCGGCCCCCGGCTGGCGCAGGATCCGCGTGGCCCCGCGCCCCGGCGGCGGGCTGACCTGGGCACGCGCCCGCCACGACACGCCGTACGGGACGGCCGAGGTCCGCTGGCGGCTGCACCGGGGACGGCGCCTCGACGTGGAGTTCACCGTCCCGGTCGGCACCACGGCGGAGGTCGACCTGCCGGGCCTCGATCCCTACGTGGTCGGCCCGGGCGGCCACCGCGCCGGCGTGGACCTGCCCGCGCCGCCGCCGGCGTGACGCCCGGGCGTCCGGACACCGGCCGCGCGGAACCTGCCCGAGCCGCGCGTACGTTTCCGCGTGCCCTTCCGGCGGCCGGGCCCCCACGGCCCGTTCTCTTCCGGCGGCACGGGCCCGCCGCCAGGGGCCGGTCCCTGCCCCGCGGCGGGCCGGGCGGGACACGGGACGCCGGTGCGGCGACCCGGCTCAGGCCTCGTCCGGGCCCGTCCCGGCCGGGGCGGGCGCCCGCTCCCGCAGCTCGAACCAGATCATCTTGCCGTCGCCGCGCGGGTCGACCCCCCACTCGTCGGCGAGGACCTCCATCAGCACCAGGCCCCGGCCGCTCGACGCCATCTCGCCCGGCTTGCGGCGGTGCGGCAGTTGGTCGCTGGTGTCCGCGACCTCGACGCGCAGCGTGCGGCTGCCGGACTCACCGGCCGTTTGAGCGCAGACGAGGGCGTCGCCGTCGGTGTGCACCAGCACGTTCGTGATGATCTCGGAGACCATGAGGACCGCCGAGTCGACCTGGTCCTCGTCGGCCCAGTCGTGCAGCAGGGCCTGCAGCTGGTGGCGGGCGTCCGAGATGCGCTCCGGGTCGGCCTGGGCGATCGTCAGGGACGCCCGGCGCGGGGCCAGGAAGCCGCCGCCCGCGCGCGTGGGGTCGCGGGAGAGCAGCAGCAGGGCGATGTCGTCCTCCCGCCGCTCCGCGAGCGGACCCGTCGTGTAGTGGGAGATCGGCCCGTGGACGGACTGGATCAGGGCGTCCGCGAGCTTCTCCAGGGACTCCTTCTCCAGCGCGCTGTCGGTGTGCGTCTCGATGATCGGCCGCAGGCGGTCCCAGCCGGTGAACATGTCGTGCCCGCCGGTCTCGATCAGCCCGTCCGTGCAGAGCATGATCACTTCGCCGTGCCCGAGCACGAGCCGCGTCGTCGGGTAGTCGGAGTCGGTCTCGATGCCCAGCGGCAGGCCGCCGTCCGTCTTGCGGATGATCGCCGTGCCGTCGGCCATGCGGACCACCGGGTCGGGGTGGCCCGCGCGGGCGATGTCGAGGGTGCCGGTGACGGGGTCGACCTCCAGGTAGAGGCAGGTCGCGAAGCGCGGCCCGGCCTCCTCGTCCTCCTCCTCGTACGGGAGGCCGTCGCTGCCGACGATCGGGTGCTGCTGGAGCCCGGAGAAGAAGCGGGACGCGCGGGAGAGGACGGCGTCCGGCCGGTGGCCCTCGGAGGCGTAGGCGCGCAGCGCGATGCGCAGCTGCCCCATCAGACTGGCGGCCCGCACGTCGTGCCCCTGCACGTCGCCGATCACCAGGGCGAAGCGGCCCTCGCCGGCCGAGCCGCCGGGCAGCGGGATCATGTCGTACCAGTCGCCGCCGATGGCCAGGCCGCCGCCGGTCGGCACGTAGCGCGCGGCGACCGCCATGCCGGGCAGGTCGGGCGCGAGGCGCGGCATCATTGCCCGCTGCAGGCCCTGCGAGAGGGCGCGCTGCGTCTCCGCCTCGCCCGTGCGGGCCAGGGCCTGCGCCAGCATGCGGGCGACGTTCGTCAGGACGGCCCGCTCGTCGGGGGAGAAGGCCACCGGGTACGCGAAGGCCGCCATCCACGCGCCGATCGTGCGCCCCTGGAAGACCAGCGGCACGTACGCCCAGGACAGCCGGCCCATGGGCTCCACGTACGGCCACATCTCCGGGTAGCGGGTCTCGTACTCCTGCGGGGAGGAGAGGTAGACGGCGCGGCCGGTGCGCATCACTTCGGCCGCCGCGTAGTCCGCGTCGAGGGTGAGGTGCTCGTCGAAGGCCTCGGAGGTCTGCATGTCCCCGTGGATGCCGATGAGCTCGATCCGCTCCCCGGCCGCCTGGAACACGGCCAGGCCGTCCGGCGAGAAGCCCGGCATGGACAGGGAGGCGGCGATCCGCAGCACGTCCTGCGTGCTGTGGGCCTCGGCCAGCTCCCGGCCCGCGTCCAGCAGGAACGCCTCGCGGGAGCGGCGCCAGTCGCCGGTGACGGGTGAGCCGGCGACGACGGTGCCGGGGGCGGGCTCGGCGACCTCCTGCGTCGTGCCGACGAGCTTGCGCAGCAGGCCGATCCCGCTCGCCGACTCCTGCGGCTGCCCGCTCTCGCGCAGGTAGGGCTTGCAGCGCAGGCGCAGGGTGCGCAGCACCTGGCCCGTCGCGTCCACGATGCGCACCCGGCCCTCGGCGACGCTCCGCTCGGTGGCCGCGAGGCCGATGATGGAGCCGACCTCGTTCCAGTCGACGGGGTGCACGCGGGACCTGAGGTCGGGCACGTGCACGACGGCGGGGCTCGTGCCGAGCCCCAGCATCCTGGCCGCTTCGGCGTCGAGGGAAACCGCGCGAGATTCGATGTCCCAGCGCCACGTGCCCGTCGCGGTCGCCGACAGAACATCCTCTGTGCGCATTTTTCCACTCTATGGACAGGTTGTGCGTCCGTGCCACCGACGTCCGCCGTCTGCCGCGCCGCCCGCGGGCGGGTGCGGCGCTCGCCGGCGTGCGGGCGGCGGGGCGGACGGGCCGCCGGG
>NZ_JAKGCV010000720.1 GCF_021556455.1 Streptomyces fuscigenes
CCCGGGCGGGCACGGCGGCGCCCGGCTCCGGCCCGCGCCGCCGGCCGGCAGCCGCTACAGGTGGGACAGCACCAGGCCCGCCCCGCCCAGCAGGGCGATGTCGTCCACCGCCGCGCCGGCCACCACGACCGTCGGCCGCTCCACGCCCGACGCCGCCACGTCCCGGCGCAGCCGCGTCTCCAGCAGCGAGCGGAAGTGCTCGCCGCCCTCCCTGGCCTCCCCGTGCAGGACGAACAGGCCCGGCGCGAACAGCTGCTGCACGTTCACGAGCCCCAGCAGCAGGTTCTCGGCGTACTCCGCCACCAGCGCCCGGGCCCGCTCGTCGTCCCGCGACACGAGCGAGCGCAGACCGGCGTCCGCGCCCAGGCCGAGGGCAGCGGCCCGCGACCTGAGCCAGCGCGTCGTCGCGACGGTCTTCCAGCAGCCGGTGTTCCCGCAGGTGCACCGCTCGTCCCCGGCCGTCACCGCCATGTGCGCGCCGCTGCGCCCGCCCTGGGGCGCCAGGACCTCGCCCTCGTACAGGATGCCCACGCCCAGCACCTCGCCCGTGGAGACCGAGGCGAACGTGCGGCGGCCTCGGCCCGGGCCGAACCACCGGTCGCCGAGCACCTGCAGGCGGGCGCGGTGCTCGACGCGCACCGGGACGCCCGTCAGTGCCGCGAGCCGGTCCTTGACCGGATACCCGTGCAGCGCCGGCACGTCGTTGACCTCGACGATCAGCCCGGAGGCGGGATCGACGATGCCGGCCGCCGCCACCCCGATCCCGGCCGGCGGGCGGGCCTCGAAGACCCGCGCCGCCTCGGCGAGCGCCGCGTCCACCTCGTCACGGCCGGGCGCGCCCGGCGCGTACACCGCCTCGGACCGTTCCAGCACCCGGCCCGACATGCTCAGCACCGCCGCGCGCACCCGGCCGGGCACCAGCTCCACGGCGCCCAGGGTCCGTGCCGGCGCCGCCGCCGGCGCCTCGACCCGGGGCTCGACCAACCGCAACCGCGTAGTTCTCTGCGCCATGCGGCGAACTCTGCCACGTCAGCGTTTCCTGGAGACAGCACTGTGAGTCAACGAAATATGTCCGAGCTGCCCTGGCGCGAGGCCCGCGCCGCGGGGGCGCGGGACATCACCCTCCTGCCCATCGGGTCGCAGGAGCAGCACGCCGCCCACCTGCCGCTCGGCACCGACACCCTGCTGGTGGGGGCGGTCGTGGACCGGGCCCTCGCGATCCTCGCCGAAGAGGAGCGGGCCGGGGCCGAGCCCTGCGACGTGCTGCGGCTGCCCGCCCTGCCCTACGGGCACTCCCCGCACCACCTCTTCGCCGCCGCCCTCTCGCTGTCCGCGCCGACGCTGGCGGCCGTCCTGGAGGACCTCCTCGGTTCGCTCGTCACGAGCGGCTGCCGCCGCATCATGATCGTCAACGGCCACGGCGGCAACGACGAGATCATGCGGCTGGCCGTCAAGCGGTTCGCGCTGCGGCCGGAGGCCGACGGCGTCACGCTCGCGGCCTGCTCGTACTGGTCGCTCGCCGTCCGGGACGAGGAGGGCGCCGGGCCCGGCGCGGACGCGGCGGCGTCGGACTCCGGAGCCGGGGCGGCCGGTGCCGCGTCCGGCGCGGCGGCGTCGGACTCCGCCGAGCGCCCGGAGGTCACCCCCGGGCACGCCGGCTGGTTCGAGACCTCGCTGATGCTCGCCGCCCACCCGG
>NZ_JAKGCV010000721.1 GCF_021556455.1 Streptomyces fuscigenes
CCCGCGGCCCGTCCCGCCGCACCCGCACCACCCGTCCCCCGAGGCCGGGAGGGCCTCAGGCCCTCCCGGCCTCGGTCCGTGCCGCGCCCCGCTTCCGCGCCCCCGGACGTGACGGGGGTGAGGGGCCGGGCGGCCCCGGCCCCCGGGCCTCACGGGGTACGCCCGGCCGGGCGGTTCACGGCATGACCCCGGCCGCCCTCCCCCGCGCCGGCAGCTTCTCCGCGGCCCGCGGCGCGACCAGGCCCGGCGAGCCGCCGGCCGGGCGCAGGCGCCGCCGCACCCCGCGCACCAGGCGCTCTGCGGTGTACGTGGCGCCGTGGACGAACCGCATCGACGGGCCGAACGACGGCGCGCTCAGCAGCCCCGCGAGGAACAGGCCCGGGTACGACGACTCGAAGCAGCCGCTCGCCTCGGGCCCCCCGCCGTCGGCCACGGTGGCGAGGCCGTCGCGCAGTTCGGGGGCGAGCAGGGCGAGCCGGTCGAGGGCCGGCGTGAAACCGGTGGCCGCGACGACGTGGTCCGTCTCCAGGCGGGCCGTGCCGCCGTCGGCGTCCGCGAGGCGCAGCCGGAGCCGGCCGCCGGCGGGCGCCGCGGCGACGATCTGCTCGCCGAGCCGCACCTCGACGGCGCCCTCGAAGCGCTCCCGCAGCCACCAGGCCCCCGCAGGGCCGAGCGCCGAGGCGAACACCCGGGCCCGGGTCGCGGCGGGCAGCCGGCGAAACGCCCCCGGGGTCTCGGCGTACAGCCAGTTGCGCCACCCGCAGCCGAGTCCGGTGTGCGGGCCGCGCACGCGCTGGGCGAGCGGGCGCGCCAGCGGGGGCGGCGGGGTGTTCCAGTCCAGCGCCGGGGAGCGCGCCACCACGCGCACGCGCGTGCCCTGTTCGGCGAGGAGCGCGGCCGTCTCCAGCGCGGCCTGCCCCGCCCCGACGACGGTCACGTCCCGGCCCTCGAAGTGGCCGAGGCCGGCGTGGTGGCTGCTGTGCGAGGCCAGCTCCGGCGGCAGGCCGCGCAGCACCTCCGGCACCTCCACGAAGGGCATGACGCCGACGGCGAGGGCGACGGTACGGGTGAGGACGGGCTCGCCGTCCGCCGTGGTCACCAGGAAGCCGCCCGGACCGGGCCGCACCGACACGACCTCCCGCTCGTCGGCGGGCGGCGCCGCCTGCCGCGCGAACCACAGCCCGTACGCGGCGAAGAACCGGACGGGTACGGGGACTCCGTGCCGCGCGGGCGTGCCCTGCGCGGCGGAGTAGGCGGCGAGGGTGTGCGCGCCGTCCGGGTCGGAGAGGTTCGACGCCCACGGCTCCGACTTGAGGAACATGCCCGGCGGCATGTGCCGAAGCCAGGACGCCATCGGCCGGCCGAAGACCTTGACGTCGAGACCGGCGCGGGCCGCGTGGGCCGCGACGGACAGGCCGTAGGGCCCTGCGCCCACAACTACGAGGTCGTACATGGGGGTTCCGCTCTGTGTGTGTCGTCTCAGGGATTCGTCGGGGGTGCTTCGGGGGTGCTTCAGGGATTCGTCGGGAGTCCGTCGCATATGCGTCGGGGAGCCGTGGCCTCGAACGCGCCGTCACGGTGCCGCCCGCGCGGGGCGCCGCCGGGGGACCCGTCGTCGCGGCGTCCCGGTCGCGGAGCCGCCGTCACGGCAGGGAGGGGGCGCGGTCGCCGGCCGGTGCCCGATCCGGCGTC
>NZ_JAKGCV010000722.1 GCF_021556455.1 Streptomyces fuscigenes
CGGCCGGCACCGCGGGCACCGCCGTCTCCGCCAGGAGCCGGCCCGCGATCCCCCGCACCGACGCGCCCCGCGCCCGCAGCAGGGCGAGTTCCTCGCGCCGGCGCCCGGCCGCCAGGCCGCCCGCCATCACGAGGACGACCGCCGCGACCGTGCCGACGCCGAAGGCACCCACGGACACGACGGGGACGACGGACCCGAACAGCGCCTGGACGTCCTCCAGTACGCCGTCGAGACCCGTCTCGACGGTCAGCCGCGGGGACATCGCCGTCGTCAGCGCGGTGAGGACGGGGCCGTGCTCGGCCGAGCCGACGACCTCCTCCAGCTTCGGCAGGTCGGCGGACGTGAGGCCGGAGGGGTCGGGCGACAGCCGCCAGAACTGCTCGGCCGCCGGGGTCGTCCCGGCGATCGCCGGGCCAGCCTCGGGCGGGAGGAGGACCACCGCGTGCCAGTACACGGGGCTGAGGGGGTCGTCCCGGAAGAGTTCGGGTGTCACCAGGTCGGGTTCCGTCGCCCAGTACGGGAGCGAGGGGTGATCGGGCCGGAGGACGCCGGTGACGCGCACCGCGAGGACGGCGCCGGCCCGCACCCCCGAGGGCACGTGGACGACCGAACCCACCTTGATGTGCAGTGTGGTGGCGGTGGCCTCGGTGACCGCGCCCTCGACGGTCCGGGTCGCCGAGGTCACGGAGCCCGCCGAGGCCCGCGGCAGTCTGCCGGCGACCAGGCGGGAGTGGGTGCCCGCGCCGCTCTGCGTGGTCAGAGTGGCGACGGGCGGTTTGCCCCCGGGGGCCGCCAGCCAGGTGTCGGCCAGGGGGATCTGCTTGGTGGTGCGCACCCCGTAGGCGGACTGGCCGGCGCGCACCCGCAGCGGGGCGGGCAGCAGGCCGACCGCGGTACGCAGGCGGTGCGCGAGGTAGGGGGGCCGGAGCGCGGCGTCCCCGGCCGGCTGCCCGTCGCCCGTGTCGACGGTCGGGACGGAGAGCGACAGGTTCGTCTTGTCCGGCGACGCGATGTCCAGCGCGTGCCGCAACGCCGCGCCCTCGTACGTGGCGAGGGCGCGCGGGAACGCGGCGGCGAGGAACGCGGTCAGGAGGACGAGCACCGCGATCCCGAGCGGGAGCCCCGGTGCGGCCCGCAGCCTGGTGCGCACCCAGGGGGCGGCGGCGGGCACGGACGATCGCCGCGGGCGCCGCGCGCCTGCGGTGTTCGCGCCGTGCCCCGTCCGCGCCTTCGTGCGGGCGGTGTCCGCGCCGTGCCCCGTCCGCGCTTCCGCGCGGCCGGCGCCCCCTCCGTCGTGTGCCACGTCACTCGCCTCCCTGGGTGCGCAGCGACGCCGCGGGGTCGCCGCGGCGCAACGCCAGCGCCGCCACGATCAGGACCGGCACGAGCGCCACCCCGGCCAGCAGCAGCGCGACTTGGCCGGCCGGCAGCTCGACGTGCACCGCCGGGACCGGCTGGGTCGCGGCGCCCGTCAGGACGATCAGCGGGACGACGGCACGCGTCAGCACCACGCCCAGCACCAGGCCCACGGCGAGCGCGATGCCGAGCAGCAGGGCGTGTTCGACGGCGAGCAGCCTGGCCAGCCGGCGGCGGGGCGCGCCGAGGGCGCGCAGGACCGCGAACTCCCGTGCGCGCTCGCGCAGGGCGGCGATCGTGCCGACGGCGAAGCCGACCGCCGCGAGG
>NZ_JAKGCV010000723.1 GCF_021556455.1 Streptomyces fuscigenes
GGAACCGGCCGCCGGGGGCGCCGGCCGGCGGCGGGGGAGTGGCGCCCCCGGCCGGTGCGCCGGGGGCCGCACCGCCTGCCGGCGCGTCGTCCGAGGCGCTCTGCGTGTACCAGGCCGGCGGGGTGTAGTCGATGGTGAACTCACCCGTCAGCTCGGGCTCCGCGTCGGACTGATCGTCCGCAGGCGTCCAGCCGCCGCGGAACTCGTCCCGATCGCCGTTCACTTTGCCTCCTGCTGTGGTCGAGCACCCTTGTGCCGTGGTGGGTGGGGGCGACGGATGTCCTGCCCTGTGTCCGGTTCGCCCGGCTCTCCCCCTGTGACGCGGCCGACCTTGCCCACCGGTTCGTGCCGGCACCCCCATACACCCTAATCATCGACGGCGTCTTCGTGTCAGGGCAGACCTCCAGCCGGGCACCGACCCGTTACGTCACGGTGTGTGCCCAAGTGGACTCCCTGCGGCGGCGGGTGGGCACGGAGGGAAGCCAAATGCGTATATGCACCCATTCATTACGCGGGCCGATCGCCCGCCGGAGAGTCCAGGACGCCGATCCGCGCGTCCGGGCTCCACAGAAAAGACACACGTATTCAGCTCCGTGAACGCCAGGGGCCGGGCCGTCGCGCCCCGGCCGGGAGCCGGCGCCGGAGGGCCCCGTGCTCCGGGAACGACAGCGCCGCCGCCGCACGGCAGGCATCCCGACGGCCCAGCCGTCACCGGGGCCGCGCCCGCGCCCGCCAAGGCCCCTGCGCCGGACGGCCCTTGCGCCCGGACACGCAACCGGACACGCAACCGGACACGCAACCGGACACGCAACCGGGCGCCCCGGGCGCCTCGTGCGGACGTCCGGTGCGCTTCCGGGCGGAGGCTCCCGGACGCCGGATGCCCGGGCCTCCGGTCAGTCCATCCGGCGGGCCGTGCCGAGCAGCCCGCCCTCCGCGTCCGTCGCCTGCGTCATCACGAACTGCCGGTCGCGCTCGGTGCACCACAGCGTCACGCCGTCCGCCAAGGTGCTCAGCGCGGCCGTCTCGGCGCTCGGGAGCCCCATGATGCGGCCGATCTTCGTGCCCTCGTCGGGCGACACCCGCTGCACGCCGACCAGCCCCGACTTGCGCATCAGGCGCGGCGCGACGGGACTGAGGTAGGGCAGCAGGGTGACCACCGACTGCCAGGGTCCCGACACCACACGCCCCCGGGGCGGCCGCATCCCGCAGTCGCGCACGACCACGACGGGGCTGCCCGCCGAAGCGCCCTGCGGCGGCACGCGCCCCACGTCGTGCAGCGTGATGCACGGCTGGCCGCCGCCCGCGGCCTGCGCGAGGGCCGTCCACACCTGGGTCCGTCCCGTCTCGACGGCGACCCGCGCGCCGGTGGCGGCCGCCCGCAGCGCCAGCACCTGCGCGGTCCACAGCCCGCCGATGAGCGTGATGTCGTAGGGCGTGGCCCGGTTGATGCCCAGGACGGCGGGCTTGCCGTTCGCGTCGATGCCGACGACGACGCCGTCGTCCCCGACGGGCAGCGCCAGCGACTCCAACTCGTCGAGGGAGAGCGCGTGGCGCTCCCTGCGCGGCCCGATCAGCCCGAAGCCGGTGCGGGGCCTCGCGCCCGCCCCCCGTGCCGTTCGCCCGCCCGAGCGGGACCTGCCGCGCCCCGCGCCGGCGGGGCCGCCCTG
>NZ_JAKGCV010000724.1 GCF_021556455.1 Streptomyces fuscigenes
CGCGGGGCGGGCCGCACCCGCCGGGCCGGCCGCGCCGCCGGCACCCGACGGGCGGGCCGCGCCACGGGGCCGCGGCTGGCTCGTCGCGGCACTGATGGTCTCGACGGCGCTCGCCGCCCTCGACAGCACCATCGTCTCCACCGCCGTGCCGCAGATCGTCGGCGACCTCGGCGGATTCCCGCTGTTCTCCTGGCTGTTCTCCGGCTACCTGCTCGCCGTCACCGTCACCCTCCCCGTCTACGGCAAGCTCTGCGACACCTTCGGCCGCAAGCCGGTCCTGCTCGCCGGCATCGCCCTGTTCCTCCTCGGCTCACTGCTGTGCGCCACCGCGTGGAACATGCCGTCCCTCATCGCGTTCCGCGTGGTCCAGGGCCTCGGCGGCGGCGCGCTCACCGGCACCGTGCAGACCGTGGCCGCCGACGTGTACTCGCTCAAGGACCGGCCCAAGATCCAAGCCAAGCTGTCCACGGTCTGGGCGACCTCGTCCGTCGCCGGGCCCACCGTCGGCGGCCTGTTCGCCGGCTACGTCGACTGGCGCTGGATCTTCCTCGTCAACCTGCCGATCGGCGCGCTCGCGCTCGTCCTGATCGTCCGGCACCTGCACGAGAGGACCGCGGCCCGCGCCGCGGGCACCCGCCGCGCCCTCGCCCGCATCGACTGGGCCGGCGCGATCGGCATCTTCGCCACCGGCAGCGTGCTGCTCGGCGCGCTCGTGCAGGGCGGCGTCGCCTGGCCCTGGCTGTCCCCGCCGAGCCTCGGCCTCTTCGCCGGGGCGCTGGCCCTCGGCGCCGCCACGTTCGCGATCGAGCGGCACGCGGCCGAGCCGATCATCCCCGGCTGGGTCTGGCGGCGCCGCCCGATCGTCTCCGTCAACCTCGCGCTCGGCGCGATGGGGCTGCTGATGGTCGCGCCGACCGTCTTCGTCCCCACGTACGCGCAGTCGGTCCTCGGACTCGGCCCCATCGCCGCCGGGTTCGTGCTGTCCGCGATGAGCCTCGCGTGGCCCGTCGCCGGCGCCCTCTCCAACCGCGTCTACGGCCGCGTCGGCTTCCGGGGCAGCGGCCTGATCGGCATGTCCCTGGCGCTGGCCGCGCTGCTCGCGTTCCCGTTCCTGCCGTTCCCCGGCGCGCCCTGGCAGCCCGTACTCGTCCTGCTGCTGCTCGGCACCGGCCTCGGCCTGTTCCAGTTGCCGCAGATCATCAGCGTCCAGTCGTCCGTCAGCTGGGCCGAACGCGGCACGGCCACCGCGTCGATCCTCTTCTGCCGGCAGATCGGCCAGAGCGTGGGCGCCGCGTTCTTCGGCGCCGTCGCCAACAGCGTGCTCGCCGGGCGCCTCCTGCACGCACCCGTCACCGGCCTGCCCGACGACCTCAACTCCGTCGCACGGGCCCTCGACGACCCCGGGGCGCTGACCGCCGCCGGCGCCGACTACCTGCGGCACGCCGTGGACGCGGCCACCGGGGACGTGTTCCTGTTCGCGGCCTGCGCCGCCGCGCTGTCCCTGCTCGTGATGGTCTTCCTCGCGCCGCGCCGCTCCACCGTCCTCACGGACGACGAGTCCGGACCCGACACCTGACGGCGCGGGCGCCGGCCGCCGGCGGACGGACAGGGCGGCACCCGCCGGTACCGCCCGCGCGGCGGCCCTCCCCGCCCGGCCC
>NZ_JAKGCV010000725.1 GCF_021556455.1 Streptomyces fuscigenes
CCGGAAGGACCCGGCGGCCGGACGGTGGCGGGCGTGCCCGCGGCGACGGGCGCGGGCATGTGCGCCCGTGACGCCTCCGCACGCTCGCACGGACGGGTGCGCGACCCGGCGGGCGCGCGTGGCAGGATCGGTACACGGCCACCGAACGGGCCGGTGCGGCCGCCGCCCCGGCCGCCCCGCAGCAGGAGCAGGAGACGACAGCGACGATGCGTATCGGAATTCTCACCGCGGGCGGGGACTGCCCGGGACTGAACGCCGTCATCCGGTCCGTCGTGCACCGCGCGATGGCCGAGCACGGTGACGAGGTCATCGGCTTCGAGGACGGCTTCAAGGGGCTGCTGGACGGCCACTTCCGCCCGCTCGACCTGAACGCCGTCAGCGGCATCCTCGCCCGGGGCGGCACGATCCTCGGCTCGGCCCGGCTCGAACGGGACCGGCTGCGCGAGGCCGCGGAGAACTGCCGGGAGCTCGCCACCCGCTACGGCATCGACGTCCTCATCCCGATCGGCGGCGAGGGCACGCTCACCGCGGCCCGGCTGCTGTCCGACGCGGGCATGCCCGTCGTCGGAGTGCCGAAGACCATCGACAACGACATCCACTCCACGGACCGCACCTTCGGCTTCGACACGGCCGTCGGCGTCGCCACCGAGGCCATAGACCGCCTCAAGACCACGGCCGAGTCGCACCAGCGGGTGATGGTCGTGGAGGTCATGGGCCGGCACGCGGGCTGGATCGCCCTGGAGTCCGGCATGGCCGGCGGCGCGCACGGCATCTGCCTGCCCGAGCGGCCCTTCGAGGTCGACAAGCTGGTCAAGATGGTCCGGGAGCGCTTCGAACGCGGCAAGAAGTTCGCCGTGATCTGCGTCGCCGAGGGAGCCCACCCGGCGGCGGGCAGCATGGACTACCGCCGCGGCGAGATCGACCAGTTCGGCCACGAGCGCTTCCAGGGCATCGGCAACCGCCTGGCCGCGGAACTCGAACACCGCCTCGGCACCGAGGCCAAGCCCGTCATCCTGGGCCACGTCCAGCGCGGCGGCACCCCCACGGCCTACGACCGCGTCCTCGCCACCCGCTTCGGCTGGCACGCCGTCGAGGCGGCGCACCGGGGCGAGTTCGGCCGGATGACCGCGCTGCGCGGCACGGCGATCGAGATGGTGCCGCTCGCCGAGGCGGTCACCCGCCTCAAGACCGTGCCGGAGAGCCGGATGGTCGAGGCCGAGTCGGTCTTCTGACCGCGCCCGTCCCCGCGGGGCGGACCGCTCGTCTGCGCGGCGGGACGCGTCCGCGAGGACGTGTGCGAGGGGCGCGCTCCGGCGCGGGAGAGGCCCCCGTTGCCGGGCACCACGGCATGCGCAGGCCGGGACGCCGCGACGCCGGGCGCCCGTCGCGCGGGCATGGCAGTTCGCGGAGGCCCGGGGCCCGGACGACAGCGCCCGGACGACGGCGCCCGGACGACGGCGTGCGCCTGCCGTCGCCCTGCCCTCCCGGCCCGCTCAGCGCCGCTCGGCGGACCAGCGGTACTGCAGCTCCGGGCGGCCGACCTGGCCGTACCGGGGGCTGCGCTCGGCCCGGCCGCCCGTGACCAGGTGTTCCAGGTAGCGCCGGGCCGTGATCCGCGAGATGCCCACGTCGACGGCGAGTT
>NZ_JAKGCV010000726.1 GCF_021556455.1 Streptomyces fuscigenes
CCCACTCGCGCCGGGGCCGGGCGGTCCCGGGCCGCGGTGGCCGGGCCGCCGACCCGAGGGGGCGCACTTCCCCCTGGCGCGCGCGGGTGGCTCGCGCCGTGGCGCGCGTCCCTCGTAGTGGTGAGTTGAGACCTCTTCGAGACATGGCCCCTGCCCCAGGCGTATGCCGCTCCTCGCATGGAAGATCACCGTGCGGAACGGCAACTCCCTTGGCATATCAAGGTTTTCCCCCTTAATGATCATGCAGAAACGTGCCTGCCAAGTGGTGCATTTGCGACACGCTGAACCACCTGCCCGCGCCCTACTATCGGCTCGCCATGACAGCAGCAGGGAAACACCAGGTGAGCCGGACGGACACGACGCGCAGGGGAGGCCGGCAGGGCGGGCGGGCCGGTATCCGGGACGTGGCCGCCGCGGCCGGTGTCTCCATCACGACCGTCTCGGACGCGCTCAACGGCAAGGGCCGGTTACCCGACGCCACCCGACGCCATGTCCGCGAGGTCGCGGAGCGCCTCGGCTACCGGCCGTCCGCGGCCGCGAGAACCCTCCGTACGGGCAAGTCCGGGCTGATCGGCCTGACCGTCACCACGTACGGGGATGAACCTTTCACCTTCACCGAGTTCGCCTACTTCGCCGAGATGGCGCGTGCGGCGACCTCGGCGGCCCTGGCCCGCGGCTACGCGCTGGTGATCCTCCCGGCCACCTCGCAGCACGACGTCTGGTCCAACGTCGCGCTGGACGGCACCGTCGTCGTCGACCCGTCCGACCACGACCCCGTCGTCACGGAACTCGTCCGCCAGGGCCTGCCCGTCGTCTCGGACGGGCGGCCGGCCGGCACGCTGCCGGTCACGGCATGGGTGGACAACGACCACGAGGCCGCCGTGCTCGACCTGCTCGACCACATGGCGGAGGCCGGCGCGCGCCGGATCGGCCTGCTGACCGGGACGACGACCGACACGTACACGCGCCTGTCCACCACCGCCTACCTGCGGTGGTGCGAGAGGGTCGGCCAGGACCCCGTCTACGAGTCGTACCCCGCGCACGACCCCTGCGCCGGCGCCGTCGCCGCCGACCGCCTGCTCGCCCGACCCGACCGGCCCGACGCCGTCTACGGGCTGTTCGACCCGAACGGCACCGACCTGCTGGCGGCCGCGCGCCGCTACGGCCTGCGGGTGCCGGACGACCTGCTGCTGGTGTGCTGCAGCGAGTCCATGGTCTACGCGGCCACGGAACCGCCGATCACCACGCTCTCCCTCAAACCGCGGCGCATCGGCACCGCCGTCGTGCAACTGCTCATCGACGCGATCGAGGGAGTCGAGACGGACGGGCCCCTGGAGCGGGTGATACCGACGGAGCTGATCGTCCGGACGTCCTCGCAGCGCCGCCCGCCGCGCACGACGGTGAGCGCGCCCCGCTCCCCGTCCAGCGACCGTCCCTGAGCCCCGTCCGGACCCGCCGTCGCGCGACGCGCGCGCCCGGCCTCCGGACGGACGACCACCGGCCCCGGCCCGGACGCGCACCTCGGCGGGGCGAGCAGGGCGCGGTGCTGACGATGTGCGAGCAGGACGCTGCGCTGACGATGTGCGGGCAGGGCGCGGCACGGACGGCGCACGGGCAGGGCGCGGCG
>NZ_JAKGCV010000727.1 GCF_021556455.1 Streptomyces fuscigenes
GCCCCCGGCGTGCCACGGGCGCGCGTCCGCGCGGCGCGCCCCGACCCGTCCGGGCGCTCCAGCGGGGCGCCGACGCTCACCCCGCCCGCGCTGCTACGGTGCGTCACCGGATTGCCACACGATGTCATCGGGAGCGTGCGTGAAGGTCGTCTGCGTCGGCGGCGGGCCCGCCGGCCTCTACTTCTCGATCCTCATGAAACTGCGGGACCAGGGGCACGACGTCACGGTGTACGAGCGCGACCCCGCCGGCTCCACGTACGGATGGGGCGTCACGTACTGGGGCACCCTGCTGGAGAAGCTGCACGCCGGCGACCCCGTCTCGGCGCGGGCCGTCGAGGAGGCCTCCGTACGGTGGCGCGACGGCGTCGCGCACGTACGGGGCACGACGACGCGGCACAGCGGCGACGAGGGCTTCGGCATCGGCCGGCACCGGCTGCTGGAACTCCTCGCCGACCGCGCCCGCGACCTCGGGGTGCGCCTCGTCCACGAGCACGAGGCCGAGCCGGACGAGGTGGCGGACGGGGCGGCGGGCGCAGGTCTCGTGGTGGCGGCCGACGGCGTGCGCAGCGCGCTGCGCGGCCGGTGGGCCGACCACTTCGGCACGGAGGTCACCGTCGGCCGCAACCCTTACATCTGGCTCGGCACCAGCAAGGTCTTCGACGCCTTCACCTTCTCCTTCGTGGAGAGTCCGCACGGCTGGATCTGGTGCTACGCCTACCGCTACGACGACCGCGGGAGCACCCTCGTCGTCGAGTGCGCGCCCGAGACGTGGCGGGGCCTCGGTCTCGACCGGGGCACGGAGGCGGAGGGCCTCGCGCTGCTCGGCGACCTCTTCGCCGACGTGCTCGACGGGCATCCGCTGACCGGCCGCGGCGGGGCGGGCGACGCCCCGGCGCAGTGGCTGACCTTCCGCACCCTGACGAACCGGACCTGGCACCGGGGCAACGTGGTCCTGCTCGGCGACGCCGCCCACACCACCCATTACTCCATCGGGGCCGGCACCTCCCTCGCCCTGGAGGACGCCCTGGCGCTCGCCGGCTCCCTGCACGCCGGCCAGTCGGGCCCGGCCGCGGCCGCGCCGGGGGACGCCGTGCCGGACGAGGCCGCGCTGGAGGCCGCGCTGAGCCGCTACGAGGACGTGCGGCGGGCCGAACTGCTGTCGGTGCAGAGCGCGGCGCGCTACAGCGCCCGCTGGTACGAGGACCTGCCGCGCTACCTCCGGCTGCCGCCGGAGCAGATGTTCGCGCTGCTCGGCCAGCGCCACTCGCCCCTGCTGCCCTACGTTCCGCCGCAGCTCTACTACCGCCTCGACCACGCGGCGGGGCGCCTGGAGTCCCTGCGCCGGCTCAAGCGGTGGCTCGGCCCCCGGCTCGCGGGGTCGCTCCACGCCCGGGCGCGCGACCGGGTCTGACCGCAAGGACGCTTCCTCGGACCGGTATCCACCGGATCCACGACGGGGGCGGATCGGATCAAACACCTGATTCGATCGAAGCCCGGCCGGTACGTGGTCGACTCGCGACCCGGGCTGATCGGTACACGATCGGCAGCCATCGGCGGGCAGGCGCTTGCCGGCGCGGCCCGCGCCACCGGGGCGCCCACGGCGCCGGGGCCCCGCCCGGCGGGCCG
>NZ_JAKGCV010000728.1 GCF_021556455.1 Streptomyces fuscigenes
CCCGCCCGTACCGCCGCCCGCGGCGGACGCATAGCCTGCCGTTGTCGGCCGCCCGGACCGGCCGCCCGAGCCGGACCCCACCCGGTCCGTCCCGGGCCCGGCCGGGCCCGAGCGCGCCCGGCCGGGTGCGCACCGCGTCCCGTCCGCCCGCGACCGCCAGGAATGAGTGACCGTGCCGCACACGTCCGACCGCCCCTCCCCGTTCGACACCGTCGACCTCGCCCAGCTCCGCCGCCGCCACAACACCAAGTGGGGCGGTGTCCCGCACGACGTCCTGTCGCTGTCCGTCGCCGAGACGGACTTCGCGACCGCCCCGCCCGTGACGGCCGCCCTGGAGCGCGCGCTCGCCGACGGCGACCTCGGCTACGCACCGCCGGACGCCCTCGGCCTGCCCGCCGCGTTCGCCGCGTTCGCGGGCCGGCACTGGGACTGGCATCCGGACCCGGCCGCCTTCGTCCCCGTCTCCGAGGTCATGGTCGGGGTCGTGGAGGCGCTGCGGCTGCTCACCGCCCCCGGCGACCGGGTGGTCGTCGAGACCCCCGCGTACGGGCCCTACTTCCGCGTCCTGCGCGAGACGGGCCGGGCGATCGCCCCCGTACCGCTCCTCGCCACCCCCGAGGGCCCGCGCAGGGACCTGGAGGGGCTGCGCAGGGCCTTCGCCGGGGGCGCCACGGCCATGCTGCTGTGCCACCCGCACAACCCCACCGGGTACCTCGGCGATCGTACGGAGCTGACCGCGGTGGCGGCCCTCGCGGCGGAGTACGGCGTGGCGGTGATCGCGGACGAGATCTGGGCGCCGCTGGTCCTCGACGGCGCCGCGCCCGCGGCGGGGGACGCCCCGGGCGACGCCGGCGGCCGGTCGCCGTTCGTCCCGTACGCGACCGTCCCCCAGGGGGACGGGGTCCGCACCGTGGTGATGACCTCGGCGTCCAAGGCGTACAACATCCCCGGGCTCAAGTGCGCGCTGATGCTGCCGGCCACGGAGGCGGCCGCGGCGGCGCTGCGCGGGCTGCCGGAGCTGCTCCCGTTCCGCATAGCGCTGCTCGGAGTGCTCGCGGGCCAGGCGGCCTTCGCGGAGGGCGACGCGTGGCTGGGGGACCTGCGCGCCCACCTGCGCGCGAACCGCGATCTGCTCACGCGGCTGCTGGCCGAGCACGTGCCGGGCGCCGGCCACGTACCGCCGGACGCCACGTACCTGGCCTGGGTCGACCTGCGCGGCGTGGCCCCGGAGGGTGTCCCGGCGGCCGCGTACGTGGAGGAACGCGCACGGGTGCGGCTCTCGGACGGCGAGGAGTACGGCGCGCCCGGCTGGGCCAGGCTCAACTTCGGTACGAGCGCGGCCCTGTTGGAGGAGTCCGTACGGCGCATGGGAGCGCTGTGACGAGCCGGGCCGCGTGATCCCGCGCACGGCCGGGCAGCCGACCGCCCGGCCGCAGGCCGAGGGGGGCCTGCGATGTCACGACCGGGGCCCGGACGAAGGGCGTACCCGGCGGTGCGGCGTCGCGAACCACGGCCGCGACGCGGGGCGTTCCCGGCCCTGTGATCCCGGTGCCGGGCGGGTGGGCCCGGACCCGCCGGGACCCGCCGGGACCGGCCGGTGCGACCCGGCTGGGTCCG
>NZ_JAKGCV010000729.1 GCF_021556455.1 Streptomyces fuscigenes
CCGGCCGCCGCCGCCCGCGCCGCGGCGGCGATCGCCCGCGATCCCGGGGGCGGGGGCGCGGCCCGCGCGATCTCCTCCCCGGCCGCGCTGAACGCCGGACGTCCCCGCTCCGTATCTTGGGGTGACCCGGCCGCGCCTGGCGGCCGTCCGCGAGACGTTCGCACCACCACATCGCAACAAGGGGAGCAAGCCATGACCGGTACGCAGGGAGCCGCGCGGATCGTGACGCGCAGGACCGTGGTCGCCGCGGCGGGGGCGGCGGGCCTGTCGGCCGCGCTCGTCGCCTGCGGCAACGGCTCCGACAGCGCGTCCGGGTCGGACGGCCCGTCGGGTTCCGACGGCGCCACCGCGGGCTCGGCCAAGGAGTCCGGCGGCGTCCTCGCGAAGAAGTCGGACATCCCCGAGGGCGGCGGCAAGATCTTCGCCGACCAGAAGGTCGTGGTGACGCAGCCGAAGGCCGACGAGTTCAAGGCGTTCTCGGCCGTCTGCACGCACCAGGGGTGCACCGTCGCCTCGATCAGCGACGGCACGATCCAGTGCCCCTGCCACGGCAGCCGCTACAGCATCGTGGACGGCAGCGTGAAGGGCGGGCCCGCTCCGAAGCCGCTGCCGCCCGAGCAGATCAAGGTGTCGGGCGACTCGATCTCGCTCGCCTGACGCGGACGGCAGCAGCCCGCCGACCGTCACCCCCGGCCCCGCCCCGTGTGCTCACGGACGGGGCCGGAGGCATAGGGGAAAGGCGCTGCCGGACGATCGCCGCGCGAGCGGCCCGGGGCCGTGCGCGGGCGCGCCGGGCGTCCGCTCCCCCCGCCCCCGCCCCTGGTCGGACCGCACGGCACGAGGGCCGGTGCGCGCGGCGGCCGGGAACGTCGCCCTCCTCGCCATGGGGACCGTAGAACGGCCCTCGACACCCCGCGCGCTCAGCCGTACCTGTGCGGGGCCGCCGGTCCGGCCGCCCGTGCCACCGCCTCGGCGAGGGGGGCGATCGTGTCCGCGGCGAGCGCCGACACCGTGATGCGCAGTCCCTGCGGGGCGGCGATGCGGAAGCGGGCGCCGGGCGCGACCGCGTAGCCGTCCTGGAGGAGGCGTGCCACCGCGCGCGTCTCGTCGGCCACCGGCACCCACACGTTCATCCCGCTGCGGCCGTGCGCCGCGACACCGCGGTCCCCGAGCGCGGCCACGAGGGCGTCGCGGCGCGCCCCGTACGCCGCCGCGACCGCCGGCACGTCCACGGCCCCCGACTCCCACAACTCGACGACGGCTCCCTGCAGCAGGCTGCTGACCCAGCCGGGGCCGAGCCGCTGCCGCCCGCTCACCCGGTCGACCGTCAGGGGGTCCCCGGTGAACACCGCGAGCCGCAGGTCCGGGCCGTAGGCCTTGGCGACGGACCGCACGAGCGCCCAGTGCGTGGTCGCTCCCGCGAGCGGGTGCAGCGGCACGTCGACGATGGCGTGGCCGTGGTCGTCCTCCACGAGCAGCACCTCGCGGTGCCCACCGAGGAGGGCGCGCAACGCGGCGGCGCGCTCGGCGCTCAGTGCCGCGCCGGTGGGGTTGTGCGCGCGGTCCGTGACCACGACGGCGCGCGCACCGGCCGCCAGGGCGCGCGCCATCCCGG
>NZ_JAKGCV010000072.1 GCF_021556455.1 Streptomyces fuscigenes
GGCGCGCGCGGCTCCCGCGGCGGGCGCGGCGAGTTCGGCCAGGCTCAGGCGCAGCAGCGGCGTACGCGGCGAGGGGTCGTCGTCGGTGCCGGGGACCCCGTCGGCGGCGTCGGCCGGCCGCGGCCTGCGCGCCGAGTCGCTGATGCGCAGGAGCAGCGCGACGATCACCCAGTTCGTCACGACGGACGAACCGCCCTGCGCCAGGAACGGCATCGCCATCCCCGTCAGCGGGATCAGCCCCATCACCCCGCCCGCGATCACGAAGACCTGGAGCGCCAGCAGCGACGCGAGCCCCACCGCGAGCAGCCGCCCGAACGGGTCCCGCAGGACCATCCCCGTCCCGAGGCCGCGCGCCACGATCAGCGCGTACAGCAGGAAGATGGCGCTGAGGCCGAGCAGCCCCAGCTCCTCCCCGGCCGTGGCCAGGATGAAGTCCGACTTCGCCGCGAACCCGATCAGGATCGAGTGGCCGAGGCCCAGGCCCGTCCCCGTGACGCCGCCCGCGGCGAACGCGAAGAGGGACTGCGCGAGCTGGCTCGGCCCGATGCCCGCGTCGATCGACGCGAACGGGTGCAGCCAGTCCACCACCCGGCCGTGCACGTGCGGTTCGAACGAGCCGACCGCGTACGCCCCCGCCCCCGCCAGCACCAGGCCCGCCACGATCCACCCGGTCCGCCCGGTCGCCACGTACAGCAGGATCACGAAGACGCCGAAGAACAGCAGCGACGTCCCGAGGTCCCGCTCGAAGACCAGGACCGCGACGCTCAGGAGCCACACCGTCACCAGCGGGCCCAGCACCCGCCCGCTGGGCATCTGGAACCGCCAGATCCGCCGGCCCGTGGACGCCAGAGCCCGGTGGTTGGACGCCAGGTACGCGGCGAAGAAGAGGGCGAGCAGCACCTTGGCGAACTCGCCCGGCTGGAAGGAGAGGTCACCGATCCGGATCCAGATCTTCGCGCCGTTGACGGCGGGGAACAGGATCGGGACCATCAGCAGCGCGAGCGCGCCGACGACCGACACGTACGTGTACCGCTGCAGCACCCGGTGGTCGCGCAGCACCAGGATCACCACCACGAACAGCGCGATCCCGAGCGCGGACCACACCAGCTGCGTCGGCGCCGCCTGCTCGCCCGGCGTCTCCAGGTCCAGCCGGTGGATGAGGACGAGGCCGAGGCCGTTGAGGAGGACGGCGATGGGCAGCAGCAACGGGTCCCCGTGGGGCGCGCGCAGACGCACCGCCAGGTGGGCGAGCAGCGACAGCGCGCCGATCCCCAGCGCGTAGCCGGACAGGTCGGGCGGCACCGCGCCGTCCCTGCCGAGGCCGACCGCCGCGTACCCGGCCACCGAGACGAGGACGGCACAGACGAGGAGCAGCAACTCCACGCCCCGGCCGGTGGGGGCACGGGGCGCGGAGGCGGGCTGCGTCGGTGCGGGCATGTCGGCAACGTAGCAAGCCGACAAGCTATATGTCCGTTTATCTAATGACTTCGGGGCATGTCGGCGGGAGACGTGGTCCGGGCCGGCCGCCGAGGGCGCCGGGGCGGTGCGCCGGCGCCTGCGGAGGCGTCAGCACCAGCGCGGGGACGGCCCGATGTTGCTGATGTACTTCGCCGAGCCCCAGGCCCACGTGCCGTCCGTCAGCAGGTACCAGCGGTCGTTGCCCGCGACGTTGTCGCCGCGCGTCTTGCAGAAGATGTGCACGATCGTGCCGTAGCGCGCGAGGCCGACGACGCGGCTGCCGCGGGTCGGCTTGTCGCGCAGGTACAGCCCGCCCCGCGCGGTCACGCGGCCCCTGTAGGCGCCGGCGTCGGGCACGGCCTGGCCGCTGTGCGCCTGGGCGTCGTGGGCCGCCTGCGCGTGCTGCGCGGACTGGTCCGTGCCGGCGAGCTGCTGGCTCTGCGCGGCACTCTGGGCGGCACTCTGGGCGGCCTGGTCCTTCTGTGCCTGACTCTGCGTCTGCTGCGGGGCCTGGGGCGCCTGCGGGTCCGGCCGGCCCGCCTGGCCCTGCTGGCCCGGCTGTTCCTGCTGCCCCTGCGCGGTGTGGCCCGTCGGGGGCTGGTCGGCCGCGGCCGGGAGGGCGGTCAGGACCGCGGCGGCGGTGAGCGTGGCGGCGAGGGTGGTGGCGCGGAGGCCGAGGGAACGCAGGGCCATCGTTACTCCTGGTGACCTGGAGGGGGGAGCCGGGCGGCGCCGGCGGGGGTGCGCCCGATTCACGCTAGGTTCGCCACGGAGAGTCCGCAAAACATCACGGTGGGCCACTGGGCCATTCGCCCGACGCCCCGGCCGGCGACATCGCCACGCCGCCGGCTCAGCCCGTCGGTCCCGACTGCCGACCCGCCTGCTGCCCGGGAACCTGCTGCCCGGGAGCCTGCTACCCGGCCTGGCCGGCAAGGGGGGCCTGCCCCTGGTTCACCGTCGCGACGAGGCCCTCCGCCTGCTCCTTGGGGACCTGCTTCTCGGCGCCGCAATGGCCGCACTGGGTCCAGTACTTGGTAGATATCGGGAACAGCGGCACGAAGAACAGGGTGAACTTGAGGACCCGCTTGCGCAGGGCGTGGGTGGCGGGGTTGCCGCAGCGGCCGCACACGAGTGTGAGGATCGCGAGTTGGAAGAAGTACGTTCTGGTGCCGAACAGAATGATCACCGCGGGGGCTCCTTCGGAACGGGACGCCGTCGGCGTCCTCGCCGGAAGTGTGCCGCACCCTTCTGACAGCGGGGACGGCGCGTGCGGATCGTGCGGCGCACGGCGTGCGGCCGGCGCCGTTCGTGGAGCGTGTGGGGCGCATGGGGCGCATGGGGCCCGAAACGGTCTGTGTGGTCTGTGTGGTCGGTGCGGTTTGCGGGATACACGGGGCTTGTACGGCGCGTGGGGCTCGTGCGTCCCCGGAACCGGCCACGGGGAAACCCGGTGAAGCGGCGCGCAGTGTCACCCTTCTGGTTGCACGGGTGCCCACCCTGCTGGTCCCATGGTCGGGGGGTGATGAACGATGGCCCGTCTCCGCGTCACACCGGCGCAGCACCAAGGCCACGAGCGGCTCTACGTCACGCTTCCGGACGGCACCAGCCTCGCCTGGTACGACCGGGACATCAACAGGATCAGCCTGGTCAGAGCCGACCGCGAGGCCGACGTCATGGCGGCGCTCGCGCCCTACGCGACCGGTGAGGTGACCGTGGGGCCGCCGCCCGTGCCGACCCCCGCGGACCTCGACCGGCTGACGCTGCACCCGGACGACGACCTCGCGCCGAACCGCCCCGGCGAGGCGCTGTACGCGGCCCTCGACGCCCTTCCGGTCCCCACGCCCGCCCGTTTCCTGCGTCGCGACGCACGTGAGGACGCGCTGAGCGCCCAGTGCCTCGTCGGAGACGCACTGGACGCCCTGGACGGCGCCGGCTGGCGGGTGCTGCACGCCGTGCCGCTCCCGGGCTCCGCGTTCATCGACCACCTGGCCATCGGACCCGCGGGCGTCCTCGCCGTACGCACGCTGCCGGCCCGCAAACGGCGCGTGCGCATCGCCGACCCGATGGTCCGGCTGGGCCGCTCCGCGCCCGTACCGCACCTGCGCTGGGCCCGGCGCGCCGCGGAGCGTGCGTCGCTCGCCCTCGCGCTGGCGGTGGCGCCCGCGCTGGTCGTGACGGGCGCGACACGGCTGGAGACGCTGCCGTCGCCGCCCGGCGGCACCGACGTACGGATCCTCAAGGACGACATGCTGCACACGCTCGCCCGGCTCGGCGGCGTACTCAAACCGGCCGAGGTCGAAGCGGTGTACGCGGCGGCCCGCAACAGGAACACCTGGACCCACGCCTGAGCGCGCTCTCCCCCGTGCCGGGCTGCTGCCCCTCGTCGGCGCGGAAGGCGCGGAAGGCGCGGAAGGCGCGGACGGGCGGACGAGGGCCGGCGGCAGGGCGTACGGGAGACGCGCGAGGTGCGGCGAAGCCCGGGCGCCGGACGCTGGACGCCGGACTACGGGCGACGGACGCCGGGCGACGGGTGACGGGTGACGGGTGCCGGGTGACGGACGGCGGACGGCCTGCGGCGAACGGCGGGGCAGGGGAGCGCGAGAAGCGACCGTCCTATGACGGCAGTGGCGGATGCCCCTCCCCGAACAGCGGAGCCATCAGGTCCCCGTGCGCGTCCAGCCGCCCCGGCATGTCGTCCAGCAGGAACCGCAGCCCGTCGGTGCCCTCGGCGCACGCGGCGACCTCGTCCCAGGTGACCGGCGCGGAGACGGTGGGCTCGGGCCGGGCCCGGACCGTGTACGGCGTGGCCGTCGTCTTGGCGGCGCTGTTCTGGCTGTGGTCGACGAAGACCTTGCCCGTGCGCAGGTCGCGCCGCATGCGGTGGACGACGAGCGACGGCATCGCCCCCTCGGCCTCGCGCGCGAGCAGCTTCGCGTACGCGGACACCTCGGCCGACGGCGTCGGCGCCACCCCGACCAGCAGATGCAGGCCCTTGGCGCCCGAGGTCTTGGCGTACGCCTCGAAGCCGTCGTCGGCCAGGCGCCCGCGCAGCCACAGCGCGACGCGGCAGCAGTCCTCGATCGTCGCCGGGTCGCCCGGGTCGAGGTCGAAGACGATCCGGTCGGCGACGGCGGGGGAGTCGGCGAGCCACTGCGGCGTATGGAACTCCACGACCAGGTTCGCCGCCCACATCAGCGCGGCGAGCCCGTCCACCACGACCTGGCGCCCCCGGTCCTCGCCCCGCCGCGCGGAACGCGGCACGTCCACGCTCTTCACCCACTCCGGCGTACCCGGCGGAGGATTCTTCGTGAAGAACGCCTCGCCCTGCGACCCGTCCGGATAGCGCAGGAAGGAGACCGGGCGGCCCGCGAGATGCGCCAGCAGCGGGGCACCCGTCCTGGCGTAGTGGTGCAGCAGCTCGCCCTTGGTGGTGCCGGTGGCGGGATACAGCACCTTGTCCAGATTGCTGAGGCTGAGCCTTCGCCCCTCCACCTCGGTGATAGGCGTCATAAGATAACAATCCCATGTATGACGCGCACAGCTCGTGAAAGGGACCAACCGTGCGATCGATATGGAACGGCGCCATCTCCTTCGGACTGGTCAGCATCCCGATCAAGCTCATGAACGCGACGGAGAACCACGCGGTCTCCTTCCGCCAGATCCACCGGGAGGACGGCGGGCGCATCCGCTACCGCAAGGTCTGCGACCTCGACGGCGAGGAGGTCGCCACCGCCGACATCGGCAAGGCCTACGAGGACGCGGACGGCGCGCTCGTCCCGATCACGGACGAGGAGCTCGCGGCGCTGCCGCTGCCCACGACGAAGACCATCGAGATCGTCGCGTTCGTGGCCGCCGACGCCATCGACCCGCTCCAGATGGAGACGGCGTACTACCTCCAGGCCAACGGCGCCCCCGCCGCCAAGCCGTACACGCTGCTGCGCGAGGCACTCAAACGCAGCGAGAAGGCGGCCGTCGCGAAGTTCGCCCTCCGCGGGCGCGAGCGCCTCGGCATGCTGCGCGTGGTCGACGACGTCATCGCGATGCACGGCCTGCTGTGGCCCGACGAGATCCGCGCGGCGGACGGGGTCGCCCCCGAGGCCGACGTGAGCGTCCGCGACGCCGAACTCGACCTGGCCGACGCCCTGATGAACACCCTCGGCGCGATCGACCTCGACTCCCTCCACGACGACTACCGCGAGGCGGTCGAGGAACTCGTCACCGCCAAGGCCGAAGGCGCCCCGGCCCCGGCGCCGGCCCGCACGGACGAGGGCGGCGGCAAGGTCATCGACCTCATGTCCGCGCTCGAGAACAGCGTGCGCGCGGCCCAGGAGGCCGCGGGCGACGCCGCGGGGGACAAGGATGCCGACGTCACCCACCTCAAGGACCGCGACCAACCCCGCAAACGGACCCCGCGCAAGCGCACGAAGCGAGCCTCCGCCTGACCACGAAATACCAGTTCACGCGCACCCCCCGGAAGCTGGTAAGGTTCCTGACGTCGCCCCGAGGGGCGGCAGCGCCCCCGTAGCTCAGGGGATAGAGCAACGGCCTCCGGAGCCGTGTGCGCAGGTTCGAATCCTGCCGGGGGCACAGAAGCCGGACCAGCGTGGTCAACCCGCTGACCTGCGGAAGTGCCAGTCTTCAAGAGCCGGACCCAGTCTCACTGGGTCCGGCTCTTTGTCACTCACTCGCAGGTTCGCGAGTGAGTGACGAGTGAGCTGTCGAGGGTCCGCCCGCAGTCAGCTCACCATGGCGATCACGGCAGCCAGGACGAGCCCGAGCATGCCGACCAACCAAAACGAGCACCCTTCCTTGGGGTTCCTCCCACGGACACGGTGACCCTTGACGATAGTGCCGTCCTTCCGCACGTAACCCTTCCTCCAGTACGACGCCATCCGGTCCTCCTCGCGTTGGGGAATCTCCACCGTGGGCTGCCGCTTGCACGTCAGGCAGGGCGCAAACGGGCGCACTGCCCGGTTGTGTGTTCACGCCCGCGCACAAGCGTGCGTTCCGAGGGGAGCTTGCCGCCGGGTGCCAGCTCTCCAGATGCCAGCCACTCGCGCAGCGTTTCGTAGGAGACCTTTGCCTTCGTGGGGCCCCTTGCGTGAAGCACTCTCCATCTCAGCTGAGCGGCGAGACAGGACCAGGGTGACGCCCACCTGCACGTATCGGCCATCCGACAGAGGTCCCTGACGATGAGAGCCGGACCCAGTCTTACTGAACGTTTCAGAATGAGTTGAGCTGCGGACCTTGTGCTCGACGATCTTGGTCGGCGGGGTGTCCGAGTGCATGCTGATCTTGCTCCGCACGACCTCTGGGAGCGGGTGGCCCCGTTGCTGCCACCCGCTCCCGAACGACGCCACCGGCATCCCGGGCGGTTGCGTGTTCCTGACCGAACAGCACTCGCCGGCGTCCTGTTCGTGCTGCGGACTGGTGTCGCCTGGCGGGACGTCCCGGCGGAGACAATAGGCTGCTCCGGAGTGACGGCCTGGCGCCGGCTGCGGGACTGGACCGAGGCCGGTGTCTGGCCACGCCTGCCTGCTGCCCTACTGACCGAGCTGCGCCGCGCCGGTCTACCGGACCTGGACGACTGCGCCGTGGACGGATCGCACGTCCGGGCCCTCAAAGGGGGGATCACGTCGGCCCCTCACCCGTCGACCGCGCCCGCCTCGGCTCCAAGCACCACCTGATCGTCGACCGACAAGGAACTCCACTCGCGGTCTCCCTCACCGATGGCAACCGGCACGATGTCACGCAGCTCCTGCCGCTACTCGACGCCCTCCCGTCGATCCGCGGGTCTGCGGGGACGCCCTCGCCGCAAGCCCCGGCGCCTGTAAGCCGACCGTGGCTACGACTTCGACAAGTTCCGCCGTCTGCTGTGGAAGCGGGGCATCAAGCCGTTGATCGCGCGACGCGGCGTCGCTCACGGTTCCGGACTGGGCAAGGTGCGCTGGGTGGTCGAGCGCACCTTCTCCTGGCTGCACCAATTCAAACGGCTCCGAACCCGCTACGAACGACGGGCCGATCTCCACCAGGGCCTGCTCGAACTGGCCTGCAGCCTGATCTGCATCCGACGTCTTTCCAGCGCTCCCAGGGTGATGGGTTAGGAGTCCGAGCGCAGCCCCAGGGCGCTGTGCTGAATGAGGCCGGCTGGAGCATCGGAGCCTGACTCCCGGCGGGTCAACTCGACCAACTTCGTACGGAGGTCTGTCGCCGGCTCGCCAAGCACGATGGCGCTGATCACCAGCTCGAGCAAGACGCAGTCGTAGGCGTCGTCCGCTCCTCGATAGCGTTCGGCGTCCCGTTCAACTACGGCACTGCCGATACGCCATCCACCGCCCTCGACAGGCGCGAAGGTCGCCGCGAAGGTTCCGTTACCCGTCCAGCTTCGGTGAAGGAAGACGACCTTGCCCTCCGTGAAGATGTCCCACTTCTCGTCCATGTCCCGCGACGCATAGCCGAGCTGGATCCGCTTCCAGTCGTCATCGGACCAAATCCGCTGAGGCAGCTCCGGCATCGGCTGAGGAGCCGCTATGGGCTGGATACGACCGGAGAACGTGGACCGGGTTACGCGTTCGTCAGCAGGCACGGAGTGATCCTACGGACGAAGCCCGGCATTCCAGCATCCCGTCCCTCACGGACCTCTTTGTGAAACGACCTGTTACTCGGTCCGGCTCTATGTCGTTCTCACCTGCCGGTGCGTGTGAGGGGCGTGTGAGCGGTCAAAGGCTCGGGGCGCGGTCGGCTTTCTGTGCCGAACGCGGCAGCCGGGACGAGTCCGAACATGGGCGCTCAGCCCCAAGGCTCGACGTCCACCACGGCTTCGACCGGTACCGGTCCGTACACGTGCGGGAACTCCTCGCCGTTCGGCGGCATGGCTTCGTATTTCAGCGGGACATCGAGCCGGGCCGGGTCCACGACCAGCACCACCAACTCGTCGGGGCCCTCGTAGTCGCCGTAGAGGAAGGCCGCGATACGCGGAAGCTGGTCGCGGGTGGAGAAATGGACGAACCCCTCTTGCTGGAGCGTGCGGCCGCGGGTGGACATCTCGAAGGTGCCGGCCTCGCGGGCCGTCTCCCACAGAGAGCGCTCGGTGATGTGCACGATGTGCTGAGGTTTCGGCATGCGGCCCACGCTACGGGCCCGGCACCGGCGGGCGCACCTCTGAAGTGCGACGGTCCGGCAGGCCGACGGCCGGTGACAGCCGCCGCGTTGTCGGTACTGATACCGCCGCGCGCGGACAGACGCTGAGGCGGTGCGACGCGGCAGGCACGTGGGCCCTCCTTCAGGGGGTAGCGCAGGGCATGGCTCGGTGGCAGCGGTCAGGGGATGACGCGCCCTCGGCGGGGCGCCGGCGTCGGTTGGTGCGGTGGGTGGCAGTGCCGGCCTACGCGCTCGCTGTCGCCGGGCTCGCGGTCGTGATCTGGCACTGGGTGCGTGGGAAGTCGTGGGACGACTCGCTGTCGTTCGCGCTGACGGTGACGCTGAGCGTGTTCGCCGCCAGGGCGGCTACCGCTTTCATTGAGCGAAGGAATGGACGCGGAGAGGGCCGACCTCGGCCGTAGGGAAGCGGCTGCGCGCGGATGTGGCCCCGGGTGTGTTCGACCGTGGTCCCACCCGGTGGCCCCATCGTTGAGTAGGTATAGGGAAACGTCTCGACCGTGGCCCACTCCCGCCAAGGCGTCCAGTAGCAGGCGGCCGCAGGCCGCGGGAGGGGCTCGCGGCCGGGGGCGGTGGAGCCCCTCCCGTCCGTCGGCGGCGGCTACTTCAGTGGTGCCCTGCGCGTGGATGTGGCGTCCAGGTGGGTCACGACCGTGCCGTAGAAGCGCTGCACCGCGTCGTCCACGCTGCGGATGAAGCCCGATTCGGCGTTGCCGCGGCTGCTGCCCATGCTCTTCAGCAGGGAGAGGCGGAAGCCGGTGATGGTGGCGGCGCCGTCCTTGGGGAGCAGGTCGGCCGGTTCGGGCCGCAGGCGCTCCAGGGTCCCGCGCGGCCCGCCCTTGTCGCCGGTGAGGAGGGTCTCGACGTGGAGATCGGCCGGTGCCTCGGCGAGGGAGCGGATCAGTCGCTTCGCCCAGGAGAGCGGGTACCCCTGCTCGGGCGCCGGAACGTCGATGGACGTGCGCAGCCTGCCGGTGCGCAGGTCCGCGGTGACGGCCAGGACGCCGGGTGCTCCCTCGATGCGCAGTTCGGCCTGGAGCCGGCCGTCCTCGCACAGCTGGTCGGCGAGGAGACTGCGCCGCAGAGCCGGGTCCGCTCCTCGTTTGGTGCGCTGCACCGGCAAGACTTTCTGCCCGAGTTCGCCGCCGAGGCGGAGGCACACCTGCCGGAAGAGCCGCTCCCAGCTCTCGACGACCTCCAGCGCGCGGGGGTCGCCCTGGCAGAGCGTCTCGTCGTCGATGCCGTTGCGCACGGGTACCCAGGACGGGCCCATGTTCTGGAAGCCGTGGCAGCCGGAGTTCTCGTGCTGCAGGTAGTGCAGCAGTTCCTGGAGGAGCCAGGCATGGGAGGCGTTCCCTACGCCCTCGTGCCGGATCAGCATCTGTGCCTGATGGGCGACTTCCGCCCATGACAGGTGCCAGAGGGCCACCTTGTGCTTGCGACGGCCGTCGGTCTTCACGTCGACGAGCGGACTGCCCTCCAGCGCCACGTCGTTCGACAGCGTGATCACGGCCTCGTAGGCGCGGCGCCCGGCGATGTCGGTGTACGCCTGCACCTGCTCCGTCTTGAGGGCGTTGCCGTTGGTCTTGACCTCGACCAGCGCCGTCCACAACTTGCCGGCACGCTCGACGCGGATCACCCCGTCGGGGCGTCGAGGCGTGTCGCCGTGGGGGAGGGCGACCTCGGTGAAGGTTTCCATGCGGCCCGCGGGAGCACCGAACGCCGCGGTCAGGCGGCGGCCGAACTCCGGTACCTGCGCCATCACGGAGAGCAGGACGGAGGTGGCGCGCATCTCCCGGTCACGGTCGCTCTTGAGCGCGGAGACCGGGAAGAGCCGGGCCGTCCGCCAGGAATCGTTCTCCGCGAGGGTCTTCTTCGCCGCCTTGGGCAGCGTGACCTTCTTCTTCGCCGTGCGTGGCCGCGCCGTGCGCTGCTTGGCGCCGGTATCGTCCTCGGCCTCACGGGGAGCAGGGACGGGCCGGAGCGTCTTGCCCACCGGCGGTGCGTCGGCGGGGAAGACGGGTGCGGTGGCCGGGCCGGCGTCCGCCCCGGTGCCGGTTGCCTCCGCGGCGGCCGGTTCGTCGTCGACGTCGACACCGTAGTCCGTGGCCAGGCCGGCCAGGCCGCTGTCGTAACCCTGGCCCACGGCGCGGAACTTCCACTCGTCGCCGCGTCGGTACAGTTCACCGAAGACGATCGCGCTGAACGAGTCGACGTCGTCGACGTCGACGTCGAAGCGGAGCACATCGTCGCCGGTTCCGTCCGCCAAGGAGAGCCGGACGTCCTCCAGTTCGCCGAATCGGGCCCCGTCGTCCCGGCTCGCCGCCACGACCAGGCGCGCGACGTTCGCCGGCACGGCCGTCAGGTCGAAGCTGATGCGGTCCTCGTTCCCGTCCGCCGTGGGGGTCTTGCCGAGCAGTTGTACGCTCCCGCCGTCGGCCACCGGGTTGTTGTAGAAGCAGAAGTCCTCGTCGCTGCGGACTTTGCCGTTGCCGTCCAGCAGCAGAACGGACACGTCGGCGTCCCCCTCGCCGCTCTGGCTGCCCCATCCGAGGCTCACGATCACCGAGCCGGTGTTCTCGCTCAGCGCCCCCAGCGCCACGTTCGAACCCTTGATCATTTCGTGCATGATGCCCCCCAACTGAGGCCCCCCAGCTGCGCACAGCCGCGCCTCGGTCGCTCGATCGCGACACACTGTGACGTGTCGCGTACGGAGACTGTAGTGCTCGAACGGGGACGTATGAATGCAGACAGCATCTTTGGTTTCCCGCCGATGGAATCGGGTGCCCGCGCCGGGTTCTCGTTCCTGTGTCCGGCGCGGCCGGGCCCACGCCGCCTGCTCGGGGAACGGCCGGGGCGGCTGCGTAGCCTGGGGGCGTGAGTGGTGAGAGAGATCTGCGGACGCTGCTGCGTTCCATGCGGCCCGAGTCGCAGCCCGGGCAGTACGTGTTCGCCTCGGTGAGCGGTGGCGTTCCGCCGGGCGTCGTGCCCGTCGTGACGGTCGCCGAGGCGGAGGGGCTGACCCTCGTCGTGCGGCGGGAGGAGGCCGACGAGGCGGGGCTGGCGTACGGGTACGTGGCCGGGTGGATCACCTTGCGGGTGCATTCGGCGCTGGAGGCGGTCGGGCTGACCGCCGCGGTCGCGAAGGAGCTGGCGGACGCGGACCTGAGCTGCAACGTGGTTGCCGGGTTCCATCACGACCACCTGTTCGTGCCCTACGAGCGCGCCGCCGAGGCGGTCACGCTGCTGGAGGGCCTGGCGCGGCGTTCGGGCTGAGGGCGTTCCCCTCCGGCCGGGGCGCGCCCCGCGTCCGCGTGTTCCGGCCGCGGGGCGTTCTCCTCGGGCCGGGGTGCGCGCCCTGCGTTCGTCTGCTCCGGCGCGGGGTGCTTCTCTCGGCCCGAGGCGCGCCCCGCGTACGCCCGTCCGCCCGTCGCGGCTGCGTCCCTCAGCCCGCCTCCGGCTCCGTCGCCGGCTCGGTGGCCGCCGACGTTGCCGGGGGCTGCGGTTTCGTCGTGCGGCACACCGCGATCATGGCCAGGTCGTCGTCGATGCGGCCGCCCGCGTACGCCAGCAGGTCCTTCGTGAGGTGGTCGAGGAGGGTGCGGGGGCCGCCCGCCGACCACACCGCCGCGCGGCTCGCCTCCGCGCCGCGCTCCGCCAGGGGGTAGAAGACGCCGTCGCTGTCGCGGGCCTCCGAGACGCCGTCCGTGTACAGGAGCAGCTGGTCGCCGTAGGCGAACGGGAAGGTCTCCGCCGTGTACGCCGTGTCCCCGAGCCCTCCGAGGAGGCCGCCGAGGCCCAGGGGCGGCGCGGGCCGGCGGACCAGCAGCGAGGTGGCGCGGCCGTCGGACAGGACGATCGGCGGGGGATGGCCGCAGGTCACGAGGTGGAGAACCGGTTCGTCGTCGGGGATGTCGAGCACGGCGGCCGTGACGAAGCGCTCGCCGAACTCGCTCTCCGCCTCCGACACCTCGTCGAGTCCCCAGCGGACGCTGCCCTCCAGGTAGGCGACCAGCTCCGACAGGGACGCCTGCCGGTGCGCGGCCGCCCGGAACGCCCCGAGCATGATCGTCGTGTCGGAGATCGAGTCGAGTCCCTTGCCGCGCACGTCCCCGATCAGGAGCCGGGTCGAGTCCCCGGTGCGGGCGAGCGCGAAGAGGTCGCCGCCGAGGCGGGTGTCGGACTCGGCGGGCTGGTACTCGGTGGCGATGCGCAGCGGCCCGACATCGGTGGGCAGCGGGCGCAGCACGGCGGACTGCGCCGTGTCGGAGATGAATCTCGCTCTGCGCAGCTGGGCCCGGTGCCGCTCTCTGAGCAGGCAGAACAGCACCAGCAGCACGGACACCAGCACGAGTGCCGACACCTCGAGCACGACCTGCTCCGAGTCGAGCGAGTGGCGCTCCAGTCCCGCGACGACCTGCGCCGCCACGGCGAGCGCTCCGACGGCCGCGGTCAGCCGGGGGCCGGCGAAGGCCGCCGTGAAGGTGGGTGCCACCGTCAGCAGCGGGGCGATGTGCACGTCCGGCGGCAGCCATATGTCCGCCACCGGGACCAGCACGATCAGCACCAGCGGTGCGATGAGCAGCCACCTTCCGCCGGCCGGCTCCACGTCCGGCGAGGCGGTGAAGGAGTACCGGGAGCGCATGCTCCCTGCTTACACCTCCGAGTGGGGGGTATGCCTGCTTTGGCCGCATCAGGTGTGCTCGCGCCGCCCCGGCCTGCCTGTTCGTCGCGGGCCTGGAACGCGCCCCTTCCCTTGTTCGTTCCGCCCGCGCGGCGCGGCCCCCTTCACTCCGCCCGCGCCGCCCCGCCCGGCCTCCCCACCGCCGGTGCCGCCCCCGCGCCGCCCTTGTCCGCCGCGCCGCGCCCGTACCTCCCCGCCCGCCCCGCCGGGCCTGTCCGCGGGCCGCCGTCCGTCACCGCGGGTCCCCCTGCCGTCACGGCTGGCGCGAATGTGTCTTGTGGGGGCAGCGGTGGCTGCGGGAGAGTGCGCGCGCCAACCCCAGGAGGTAGTGCGTGCGGAAAACACTCCGGCGAAGAGGCCTCGCGTCCCTCGCTCTCACAGCCGCCCTCGCCGCGGCGGGCATGCCCGCGGCCCACGCGGCGCAGAAACCTTCCATCCGGGTCACCGCCGACGGAACGCAACCCGTCTTCTCCTACCAGGACGCCGTACGCGAGTACGTCGACGTGCAGTCGAGCGTGGACTCCGACGGCGACGGCAAGAAGGACCTCATCCGGGTCGACATCGTCCGGCCCAAGGAGAGCGGCCCCCGGTTCAAGGTGCCCGTGATCATGGACGAGAGCCCCTACTACGACAATCTGGGCCGGGGCAACGAGTCCGAGCGCAAGACCTACGACGCCCAGGGCGACCCGGCGAAGTTCCCGCTCTACTACGACAACTACTTCGTCCCGCGCGGGTACGCCGTCCTCGAGGTCGACATGGACGGCACCACGAAGTCCGACGGCTGCCCGACGTCCGGCGGCCCCTCCGACGTCCTCGGCGGGAAGGCCGTCGTCGACTGGCTCAACGGCCGGGCGAAGGCATTCGACGCGCAGGGCCGGCAGGTCAGGGCCGACTGGACCAACGGGCGCACCGGCATGATCGGCAAGTCGTACGACGGCACCCTGGCGAACGGCGTCGCCGCCACCGGCGTCAAGGGCCTGGAGACGATCGTCCCGATCTCCGCCATCAGCTCCTGGTACGACTACAGCCGCATGGGCGGCACGCTGCTGTCGCGCCACGAGGAGGACGGCCTCGCGGACACCGTCGACACCGACCCGTCCGCCAAGTGCGCGGCGGTGCGCAGCCAACTGGCCGCCGGGCAGGACGACGCCACCGGGAACTACAACGAGTTCTGGAAGGAGCGGGACTACCGCTCCGGCACGGTCACCGACGTGCGCAAGGTCCACGCGGCGGTCTTCGCCACGCAGGGCCTCAACGACCTGAACGTCAAGCCCAGCCAGTTCTCCACCTGGTGGTCGGCGCTCGCCAAGCAGGGCGTGCCGCGCAAGGTGTGGCTGTCGCAGTACGGGCACGTCGACCCGTTCGACTACCGGCGCGACGTCTGGGTGGACACCCTGCACCAGTGGTTCGACCACTGGCTGTGGCGCATACCCAACGACGTGATGAAGCAGCCCCGCGCCGACGTGGAGACCGGGCCCGACCAGTGGACCACGCAGGCCGACTGGCCGGCGCCCGCGGCCTCGCCGGTCACGCTGCGGCCGCAGAAGGACGGCTCGCTCGGCCTGAGGGCGTCGTCCGGGACCGGCACGTACACGGACACCGAGCAGTCCGAGTCATCGCTCGTCGCCGATCCGACGACGGGAGCGCCGTACCGCCTCGCCTACGCCACGGCGCCGCTCGCGCACGACGTGCGCGTCTCGGGCACGCCCCAGGTGGACCTGCGCGTGAAGCTCGACAAGCCGACGGCGAACCTGGGCGCGCTCCTCGTCGACTACGGCACCGACACCCGGGTGAACTACCTGGGCGGCGGCGAGGGCGTGAAGACGCTCACCACCGAGGACTGCCACGGCGAGAGCACGGCCGTCGACGACGCCTGCTACCGGCAGGTCGTCACCGACACGATCACCTCGGACGTGAACGTGGTGGCACGCGGCTACGTCGACGCCCAGAACCGGAACTCGCTGAGCGCCCCCTCCGCGCTGCGCCCCGGCTCGTACTACCGGGTCCGGTGGGACACGCTCCCGCAGGACTACCGGTTCAAGGCCGGTCACCGGCTGGCGCTGGTGCTGCTGGGCACGGACGGGGACGTGCAGAGCGACACGGCCACGGGTGCGTCGGTGACCGTGGACCTCGCGGGGAGCGGCATCACGCTGCCCGTCGTGGGCGGGGCCGGGGCCCTCGGGCACCTGCCCGCCGCGCCGGGCACCTGGCGGGCGCCGTCGCACGTCGTCCTGCCGGCTCCGCACAAGTCGTTCCGATGAAGCTCTGACCCGGTCCGGGGCGGTGGCCGGGGCGGTTCCTTTTCGAGGGAGCGCCCCGGCCACCGCCGTGCTGCGTCCGCGTCCGGCCGCGGACCCGCACCGCGCTCCGGCGCCTCGGGGTCGGGGCGCGTTCAGGGCGTCGTGCGCGCGTCCACGGGCCGCCCCGGCTGCGAGGGGGTGGCGTCCGGGCCGCCGCGGTGGCCCGTCAGGTAGCGGGCGACGGCCACGGCGACGCCGATCGCGAGCCAGCACGCGGCGACCACGAGGGCCAGATGGCTCGCCGTCACGAGCAGCGCGATGATGATCGCCACGCCCAATACGGGTACGACGACCGCGGCGAGGAGCGACCCCCGCGTGCCCGCCCGGCTCTCCCGGCGCACCACGAAGTAGCCGAACACCGAGGCGTGCAGGAGCACGAACGCGCTCAGCGCGCCCACCGTGACCATCGACGACAGCGTGTCCAGGCCGTCGGGCTGCGTCGCCGCCCAGACGGACAGGGCCAGCGTCGCGCCCGCGGACAGCAGGATCGCGGGGCGCGGGGTCCGGCTCGCCGGGCTGATCCGGCCGAGCCACGCGGGCAGGTGGCCCTGGCGGGCCATCCCGTACAGCAGGCGGCTCGCGGCAGCCTGGGCGACCAGCGCGGAGAAGATCGGGCCGACCGCCTTCGTCGCGCTGACCGTCGTGCCGAACCAGCCGCCGATGGCGGAGCGGATGATCGAGTAGAAGGCCGTGCCCTGCTCGTCGGGGTGCGCGGCGAGGTGCTGGGGGCTCACGTTGCTGATGAGGTCCGCGAGGTAGGTCTGTGCCACGAACAGCAGGCCGGCCAGCGCCAGGCAGAACAGCACGGCACGTCCGACCTGCCGGGAGCCGCCGCTGTTCTCCTCGGCGAAACTGGCGATCGCGTCGAAGCCGAGGAACGAGAGGACCGCGACGGACACGGCGCTGAGCACGCCGCTGACCGCCAGGTCGGAGGTGCTGGTCAGAGGGGTCAGCCAGCCCCTGCTCGGGCCGTCCTGCACCAGGACGACGATCGCTCCGACGATGAACATGCCCAGCACGACGACCTCGATGACCAGCATGATCAGGCCGACCCGGGCCGCGAGTCGGACCCCGGCGAGGTTGAGGGCGGTGAAGACGAGGATGGCGACGCCCGTGGCCAGCCAGGTCGGGATGCCGGACACCAGGGAGTGCGTCGCGATGCCGGTGAACAGGGCCGCGACGGCCGGGATGAAGAGGTAGTCGAGGCTCGCCATCCAGCCGGCGAAGAACCCGGGCCAGCGTCCGATGCCCGCCGTCGCGTACGCGGATACCGAGCCGGCCCGCGGCACCGCCGCCGACATGCGCGCGTACGACCAGGCGGTGAAGCCCATCGCCACGGTCGCGACGACGAACACGAGACCGGTCGCACCGCCGCTCTTGGCGTCGAGCACCCCGAAGACGCCCATGGGCGCCGTCGGGCCGATGAACAGCAGGCCGTAGACGATCAGGTCCTTCACGGACAGGGTCCGCCGGAGGCGGGTCGGGGCCTCGGTTGCCATGGGGATGCTCCTGGTGGGGGTGCGGAGCGTGGGCCGTGTCCGTCCCACGGCCGGTGCCGCGCACGGGCACCTCGGGGGATCGGCGACACGCGCCGGCCTCGTGTTCATGCCGCTTCGCTGAGCGGCTGGTCGAAGTCGTTCAAAAGGCTACATACGTGGTGAGAAGCACCGTACCGGGACGGGGGGTGGTGCTGTCCAGGGCGCGGATGCCCCGCGCGGGACGACGGGAAACGGCCCGTGCGCCGGGTCGCCGCCGCGCGAGGGGCCCGCCGGCGCGGCTCACGCCCGGGCGCCCGGCGCCCCGCGGGGCGCCGGAGAGCCCCTGGAGAGCCCCCTGGGGAGCCCCTGGAAAGCCCCGGAGAAACGCGCGGGGCGCTCTCGACGGCGGGGGAGGGCGAGGGAAGCGGGGGAGGGCGAGGGAAGCGGGGGAACAATCGGGGGCGGGGGGCCGTTTTGGCGAGCGTCCGGATGGCGACGACGGCAGGGATGGGTTCGGGACAGTCATGAGTGAGCTGGAGATCGAGCGGACCGCACGGCACGAGTTCACGGCACGCAACGCCCGCGGCGCCGTGGTGACGATCGGACGGGTCGGCGGCGAGGGTTCCTTCACCCCCGGCGAGCTGCTCCAGATCGCGGCGGCCGGCTGCGCGGCGGTGACCGTCGAGGAACTGGTCGTACGGCGTTCCGGGCCCGAGGCGCCCTTCACCGCGACGGTGGACACCGACCGGCGCCCCGGCACCCACGAGTACGACGCCCTGCACGTCGGCCTGGACGTGGACCTGTCCGCGCTCGACGAGGCGGCCCGCGAGCGCGTCGTGGCGGCGATCCGTACGGCCGTGGAGCGCGAGTGCACCGTGAGCCGGACGATCGAGAAGGGCACGCCGGTCACGCTCGACGTCCGCGCCGACGGACCCACGGGGGCCCGCGCGGCCACCGAGCAGGAAACGGCCGTCACCGGCGACTGAACCCCGGGCCTCGGCCGCCTGCCGGGGCCGTCGCGGGCGGTCGCGGCCGCCGCGGGCCCCGGCGGGTCCACCGGCGCGGACGGTCCGCGCGGTGCGAGCGCGTCGGGCCCCATGTGCACCGGGCGCTCCGGCATGGAGCCCCGCGTGCGCCGTGGCCTGTGGCCTTTCGTACGTCGGCCCCCCGCCGGCTCAGGCACCGCCCGCCGGGGGCCCGCCCGTCCGGGGCGGCAGCG
>NZ_JAKGCV010000730.1 GCF_021556455.1 Streptomyces fuscigenes
CGGGCGGAGGCGCGCGCGTGGCGCCGGAGGCCGGCGGCCCGGCGGCCGGGGCGCCGGGCCAGGAGCCGGGGACCGTCGTCGACGCGCTGGGCAGGCGGTGCCCGATCCCGGTGATCGAGCTGGCGAAGGTGTTCGGGCGGGTGCCCGTCGGCGGGATCGTCGCGGTGCTGTCGGACGACGAGGCCGCCCGTCTCGACATCCCCGCCTGGTGCGGGATGCGCGGGCAGGAGTACGTCGGCGAACGGCCGGCGGACCGCGGTGTCGCGTACCTGGTCCGCCGGCTGTCCTGAGCGGGACGCGCCGGGCGCGGGATCCGCGCCCGGGAGGCGTCAGAGGGCCAGGTGGCTCTGCACCTCGACGGCCGCGTCGTGCCCGTACGCCTTGGTGAAGCGCTCCATGAAGTGGTGGCGCGCCAGCGTGTACTCCTGGGTGCCGACCGTCTCGATGACCAGCGTCGCCAGCATGCAGCCGACCTGCGCGGCGCGCTCCATGGACACGCCCCAGGACAGGCCCGTGAGGAAGCCCGCGCGGAAGGCGTCGCCGACGCCGGTGGGGTCGGCCTTGGCCTCCTCCTGTGCGCAGCCGACCTCGACGGCGGGGTGGCCCGCCCGCTCCACGCGGGCGCCGTTCTTGCCGAGGGTCGTGATGCGGTGGCCGACGCGGCTGAGGATCTCGGCGTCGCTCCAGCCGGTCTTGGCCTCGATGAGGCCCTTCTCGTACTCGTTGGAGAAGAGGTACGTGGCGCCTTCGAGGAGGGCGCGGATGTCGTCGCCGTCCATGCGGGCGATCTGCTGCGAGAAGTCGGCGGCGAACGGGATCCCGCGCGTCCGGCACTCCTCGGTGTGGCGCAGCATCGCCTCCGGGTCGTCGGCACCGATCAGCACCAGGTCCAGGCCGCCCACGCGCTCGGCGACGTGCTGGATCTCGATCAGCCGGGCCTCGCTCATCGCGCCGGTGTAGAACGAGCCGATCTGGTTGTGGTCCTGGTCCGTGGTGCACACGAAGCGAGCGGTGTGCAGGTGGTCGGAGATATGGACGGATTCCGTGTCCACGCCGTGGCGCTCCAGCCAGCCGCGGTACTCGTCGAAGTCCTCCCCCGCGGCGCCGACCAGGATCGGCCGCAGGCCCAGCTGGCCCATGCCGAAGCAGATGTTCGGAGCGACACCGCCCCTGCGCACGTCAAGGTTGTCGACGAGGAAGGACAGGGAGACCGTGTGCAGCTGGTCGGCGACCAGCTGGTCCGAGAAGCGGCCGGGGAAGGTCATCAGGTGGTCGGTGGCGATGGAGCCGGAGACTGCGATTCGCACGGCGTGAACGCTCCTGGGGAGGCGAAGGGTTGTCACTTCACGCTACCGCCCCCGTCCGGGGGCGCGGCGGAGAGGACCTCGGGATGTGGCACGGAAACTACCCGAAAGTAGAGCTTTGCCCCGTGTGCGGGTGTACGTACCGTGGGCGCATGACGATTCACGAGGCGGGGCCGACGAGGACCGGCCGGGTCGGCATCGAGCCCGGCGCGGACCTGGCGGAGCTGCGGGGCGACTGCGCGCGCATGGCGCCGCGCTGGCGGACGCGCCCCGCCGCCCCGGCGGGCGCGCCGGCCGGGCCGG
>NZ_JAKGCV010000731.1 GCF_021556455.1 Streptomyces fuscigenes
GGGGCGGGGGTACGGGCCGCCCGCGCCGCGCTCCGGCCGGGACGGGCCGCGTTCCGCGCGGTGCCCCGGAGCCCGGGCCGGGGGCGGGCCTCAGGCGGTGAGGAGACCGCCCCGGGCCCGGCCCACGGGCGGCCTCAGGTGGTGAAGAGGCCGCCGTGGGCCATGCCCAGGAAGAAGCCGACGGCCGAGGCTCCGAGGCCGAGGATGGTGAGGAACCGCTCGCGCGTCGTCACCGAGATGTACTGGGCGTACGCGCCGACGAGGATGCCGATGAGGCCGACCCACGAGGTCGCCAGGCTCAGGCCGTGGAACCAGCACGTGACGAAGGCGAAGATCCCCAGCGCCAGGGTGGCGATCATCAGGCCGTCCTGGAGGGGATGGCTCTTTCCGTCGGAGGCGAAGAGGGATCCGCCGGACGTCTTCGGATGCATTGCCTGTGCCATGAGGTACCTCCTGGCTGACGGTCGGCGCATCGTGGCGCCGCACGTACCCGATGTACCCAGATTGTGCCCGGGGACGAGCGGATTTCAACCGGACGCGGGTGTACGGGTAGCCTGTACGGTCTGCGGCGGTGTCTGCCCAGGTCTGTCCCCGAGCCGGAGTCCCGGACGGTTGTCAGTGCCGGCGGATACCGTTGCTCACGCATAAGACCCTCCTGCCACGGAACGACCGTGGCCGCCGAGTCCAAAGGAGGTGGGTTCCACATGCGTCACTACGAGGTGATGGTCATCCTCGACCCCGATCTCGAGGAGCGTGCTGTCTCCCCGCTGATCGAGAGCTTCCTTTCCGTGGTCCGCGAGGCCAACGGAAAGGTCGAGAAGGTCGACACCTGGGGCCGTCGTCGTCTCTCCTACGAGATCAACAAGAAGCCCGAGGGCATCTACTCGGTCATCGATCTGCAGACCGAGCCTGCGGTCGTCAAGGAGCTCGACCGGCAGATGAAGCTGAACGAGTCGGTCCTCCGGACCAAGGTCCTCCGCCCCGAGACCCACTGAGCCACGGCTCGGCAGGTCGGGCCCGCTGAATCCGGCCCCCGGCCGGGCTCGAAGGGCCATCGGGAGCGAGCAGTACACGAGTAGCAACCAAGCAATCCGCGCAAACCCCGCCGAGAGGTTCCATCCATGGCAGGCGAAACCGTCATCACGGTAGTCGGCAACCTTGTCGACGACCCCGAGCTGCGTTTCACGCCGTCGGGTGCCGCGGTCGCGAAGTTCCGCGTCGCGTCGACGCCCCGCATGTTCGACCGCCAGACCAACGAGTGGAAGGACGGCGAGAGCCTGTTCCTGACCTGCTCGGTGTGGCGTCAGGCTGCGGAGAACGTCGCCGAGTCGCTGCAGCGCGGCATGCGCGTCGTGGTCCAGGGCCGGCTGAAGCAGCGGTCCTACGAGGACCGCGAGGGCGTCAAGCGGACCGTCTACGAGCTGGACGTCGAGGAAGTCGGCCCCAGCCTCAAGAACGCCACGGCCAAGGTCACCAAGACCACGGGCCGGGGCGGTCAGGGCGGTTACGGCGGCGGCGGTGGCGGCGGCCAGCAGGGCGGCGGCGGTGGCGGCGGCAACTGGGGCGGCGGCTCCGGTGGCGGCGCTCCGGCCGACGACCCGTGGG
>NZ_JAKGCV010000732.1 GCF_021556455.1 Streptomyces fuscigenes
GGCGGCCTCGGCCGCGCCGGACAGGTCGTCGGCGAGGGCGACCACCCGGCGCGGCAGCCGCACCTCTCCCTCCGGGAGGGTGCCGCCGCCGGGTGCCGTGCCGCTGCCGGCGTACGAGCCGGCGTGCGGGGTCGCGTCACCGGCGGTCGTCTCGCGGGCCGGCCGCCGGGCGGTCCCGCTCACGCCCCCAGTCCCTCGACGACCACCGCACCGGGCAGGCCGCCGAACAGGGCGCCCGGCGCGATGAGTTTGCCGCGACGGCTGCCGCTGCCGACGAGCACCCACTCGGTCGTCGTCACGGCCGCGTCGACGAGCAGCGGCCAGTCACCCGGCAGCCCGATCGGGGTGATGCCGCCGTATTCCATGCCGCTCAGCTCGACGGCCGTGTCCATCGGCGCGAAGGACGCCTTGCGGGCACCCAGCTGCCTGCGCACCACCCCGTTGACGTCGACGCGGGTGCGGGACAGTACGAGGCACGCGGCGAGCGTCGTCTCGCCGCCGCGCTTGCCCGCCACGACGACGCAGTTGGCCGACGCGTCCACGAGGTCGCGCCCGTAGTGCTCGACGAAGTTCGCGGTGTCGGCGAGGGCGGGGTCGCTGTCCACGAACAGGATCTGCTCGGCGGGGGGCGCGCCGCGCCAGTCCCGGACGGCGGCCGCGACGGGCGGCACCAGCAGGTCGAGGCAGTCGGGTGCGGGGGTGGCCTGGTCGAACTCTCCTACGGGTGCGCGCATGCGGTCACGCTAACAGCCGCGCCGCGCGCGCCGGGCGGGCCCGCGTGCCCCTCAGCGCACCGGAGGCACGGACACCGCCATGACCATCTCGACGGGCTCGGCACCGTCGTTGCGGTAGGTGTGCGGGACGTTCGCCTCGAAGGCGGCGGAGCTCCCGGCGGGCACCGTGTGGGGCGTCGCGTCCACGAGCAGGGTGAGCGCGCCGGCCGTGACGTGGAGGAGTTCGGTGGTGGCCGGGGGGTGCGGGTCGGAGGCGTGCTCGTCGCCGGGCATCAGCCTCCACGACCACAGCTCCCTCGGCCCGTCCCCCTCGCTCCCCACGAGCAGGTCGCCGTGGCTGCCGCCGGGCGTGGACCACATCCGTACGGCGTCGGTGTCCGCCACGATCCGCACCCGCGGGCCGTGTTCGCGGTCGAGGAGCGTGGCGATGCTGACGCCGAGCGCGTCGGCGAGCTTGACGGTGGTGCCGATGCTGGGGTTCGTGCGGGCCTGCTCGATCTGGATGATCATGCCACGGCTCACCGAGGCCCGTTCCGCGAGCGCGTCGAGGGTCAGCCCCCGTTCGGTGCGCCAGTGTCTGAGGTTGCGGCCGAGCGCCTGGGTGAGCTGGTCGAGATCCACGGCGATTCAGTCCCAAGTCTTCGACGGGGTACGGGAGGGCGCACGGGCATGCACCGCGCTCGGTTGCAGCGCAGTGCACCGGAAGGTACAGCACACTGTACGGCGCCGGGCCGGGCGGGCCGGCGCGGTGCGCCACGGACCCGGGGAACGCGCCCGCCGGCCGGGCGCGGGTGTGGGCGTTGCGGTGGCCAGGCGTCCCCGGGGCCGTGTCACGGGCCGCGGCGGAGAGATGCGACGG
>NZ_JAKGCV010000733.1 GCF_021556455.1 Streptomyces fuscigenes
CGCCTGGACGGGCGCGGCCGCGGTGAACGGCCTCTCGGCGGCGCGACTGGCCCGTGCCGGCGTCGTGCGCAACGCGGGCACGGCGGCCCTCTCGCTCGGGAGCCTGCTCGGCACCTTCGAGCCGGGGGCGCTGACCGAGGGACTCGACGTGCCCGGCGCCGCCGGGGAAGCGCCCGGGGCCGCCGGGCCGCACGGGCCCCCCGCGCCCGGGCGGGGCGGCGCGGCCGACTGGCAGATCACCCACAACTACTTCAAGCGGCACGCGTCGTGCTCGTACACGCACCCCGCCGCCGACCTCGCCATCGAGGCCCGGGCCGGACACCTGCGGGGCCTCGCGCCGGCCGAGATCGCCGCGGCCGTCGGCAGCCTGACCGTCGACACCCACCGGCTCGCCGCGCCGCTCGACCGTACGCACTGGGACAACGGGCTCGGCGCCATGTTCTCCGTCCCCTACGCGGTGGCCGCCGCGCTGCTGGACGGCGAGGTCGCCCCGGCCACCGCCGACGCGTCCGAGCGCCGGCGTCCCGAACTCTTCGCGCTGGCACGCCGGGTGACGGTACGGGAGGACCCGGCGCTCACGGCGCGGCTGCCGCACGAGCGTCCGGCCCGCCTCACCGTCCGCTTCACGGACGGCCGGGAGCCGGTGGCGCTGAGCGCCCCGCATCCGGTCGGGGACAGCGCCCACCGCCCGTTCACGGACGCGACGCTGTCGGCGTTCCTCACCCGGCTGCTGGGCGGGGCCGGCCCGGTGGAGAGGCTCCGCGGGCTGGCCGGGGACCTGCAGGAGGCCGAGGACGTGGGGCCGCTGCTGCGGGGCCTCGCCGGGTCGCGGGACGACGCGCACGGGCACGGAGACGGACGCGGGCACGGAGACGGGCACGGACGCGGCGGGGCCGCCGTCGCATCAGCAGCATCGGGAGGCACAGCATGAGGATCCTGTCCGTCACGCCGGTGCGCGTCGACGCGGACGAACTGGCGCGGCGCCGCGCGCGCTATCGCGAGATCGCCCCGCCCGGGGTGGAGTTCACGCTCGAGGCGGCCGGGGCCGCGGCGCCCGCCCAGTTCGCCACGCGGGAGGACATCGACGCGTCGACGGCGTCCGTCACCGGGGCGCTGGCGGCGCCGCCGGAGGGCGGGTTCGCGTACCGGATGCCCGACTGCGTGCTCGACCCGGGCGTGCCGCTCGTCCCCGACGGCGGGGCCGTGCCCCTCGTCGGGATGCTCCGGCTCTCCGCGGCCCATCTCGTCGCGACGGGCCGCCCGTTCGGCGCGGTGACCCGCAACCGCGCCATCGGCGACGCGCTGGCCGAGCGCGTCGAGGAGTACGGGTACGGGCCCTGGTTCGCCGGGGTCCACGTCCTGGACCTGGACTTCGACGCGATCCCGGACACCGGGCGCTGGAACACCGCCGTGCGCGCCGCCCTCGACGCCTTCGCCGCGCGTGGCGCGGGCGCCGTGGTCAACGGCTGCTCCGCGGTGACCGTCGAGGACGGGCACCCGGAGGGACTCGGCACGGGCGGGCACTCAAACGGCGCGGGCGCGGGGGGACCCGGCGCGGACGCGCCGCCGCCCGGCGCGCGGCTTCTCGACCCG
>NZ_JAKGCV010000734.1 GCF_021556455.1 Streptomyces fuscigenes
GAGCGACCCCGTCGCGGACGCCGTCCTGGCGGCGGCGGCCGGGCACATCGCGGACGCGGCGGCGGCGGTGTGCCCGCCCTCCGGCGACTGCCGGGTGGCCCTCACGGGCGGGCTGTTCGGCATGGGGGAGGTCCTGCTGGGGCCGGTACGGGCCGAGTTGGCGGCCAGGCTGCCGCACGCCGTGCACGTGGAGGCCGCCGGCGACCCGCTCGCGGGCGCGCTGGCACTGGCCGCGGCCCTGGCCCAGGACGGGCCCCTACTGCCGCTCGATCCGCGCCTGTTGTCCGTATCGCACCCCTGACGCCGGGGCCGGCCCGGGCAGGGGCGCGGGCCCCCCGCGTGCGCGGATACCGTCGGGCGCATAATCGGAAAGCCACCTAAGCGACAAATGCGGACGGCTCGCTCGGAGCCTCCCCCTCCCCGAACAGACGCACCGGCAAAACCAGTAGCATTCGGCGCCATGAGCACCCCCACTGGGCCCGCACCCGGCCTGCCCGTACGAATGCCGCGCCCCCGCCAGTCGGGGCGCCACCGACGCCCGGACACCGTGGCCGCTCCCCAGGGCGCGCCCACGCTGGTCCTGGCCGTGCCCGGCACGCCGGGCCCCGCCGCCCGCGCGCTGGCCGACGAGCTCGCGAGCATCACCCGTTCCGAGCTGCCGGGGCTCGAAGCTGCGGCGGCGTTCCTCGACGGCGACGACGAGGAGTTCCCGACCGTCGGCGGCGCGGTGGCCAGGGCGGCCGCGCTGCGCGAGGAACGCTACGAGCTGGCCAAGGCCGCCGGCCGGGAGGCCGAGCAGCCCGAGGGCCCGGCCGCCGTCGTCGTGCCGCTGCTCGCGGGGAGCGACGCCGGCCTGATCGCGCGGATACGCGAGGCCGTCGCGGAAAGCGGCGCCCAGGCCGAGGTCACCGACGTGCTCGGCCCGCACCCGCTGCTCGCCGAGGCGCTGCACGTGCGCCTCTCCGAGGCGGGCCTGGCACGCGCCGACCGCGCGCGCCTGTTCACGGTCGCCACGGCGGCCGACGGCATCATCCTGGCCTCCGTGGGCGGCAAGGACGCGGCGCAGACCGCCGGCATCACCGGCATGCTGCTCGCCGCGCGCCTCGCGGTGCCGGTGATGGCCGCCGCGCTCGACGAGGAGGGCTCGGTGGCCTCCGTGGCCCAGCAGCTGCGCGAGGCGGGTTCCGCCCAGCTCGCGCTCGCGCCCTACCTGGTCGGCCCCGAGCTGCCCGAGGGCCTGCTCGACGCGGCGGTCAAGGAGGCGGACTGCGCCGCCGCGGAGCCGCTCGGCGCCTACCCCGCCATCGGCAAGCTGGTGCTGGCGCGGTACGTGGCGGCGACGGGGGTCGTCCCGCAGCCGCAGGAGTCGCCGGCTCCCTGATCCGGGTGGCCGTGGGGACGTCTCGCGCGGCGCACGCGCGCACGGCGGGGCCCGTGCCGGGAACCAGTGGTTCCGGCACGGGCCCCGCCGCGTCGGCGCGGGACGCGTCGTGATGCCGCAGGCGCCCGGCGCGGGACGCGTCGTGATGCCGCAAGCACCCGGCGCGGCCCTCGTGGCGCCTCATGCGCCGGGCGCGGCCCGTCACCGTCC
>NZ_JAKGCV010000735.1 GCF_021556455.1 Streptomyces fuscigenes
GACCGCGCCGGGCGGCGCGCACCAGTCGGACTCCGCCACGACGAGGCCCCGCGCCGGGGGCAGCCGCGCGGCACGCGGGGCGGCGGGACCGCCACGGCCGGCCTGCTCGGGCGCATCAGCGCCGCCGGAGGGGGAAGTGTGGTTCTCGGGGCCGGAGGGGAAGGTCGTCATCGGCCCATTGTGCGGGGCGCCGTTTCGCCTGCGTGATCTTTCCGAAACCGATTCAGGTCGCGACCGATACGCAAGCGAGACCTGCCGGACTGGACCAGGATGAGAGTTTTTTTGTCATGCCCCACCACGCAACTTCCGCTCCACCCACTCCTCCTGTGCTTCCCGTGTACGTGATCGGTGCCGGGCCCGGCGGGTTGGCTGTCGCGGCGGCGCTGGGAGAGCGCGGGGTGCGGGTCGTGGTGCTGGAGAAGTCCGGTGCCGTCGGGGCCTCCTGGCGCGCCCACTACAGCCGGCTCCACCTGCACACGACGCGCCGCTGGTCGTCGCTGCCGGGTCTGCGCATGCCGAGGTCCTTCGGCCGCTGGGTGCCCCGCGAGAAGGTCGTGAAGTACCTGGAGAAGTACGCGCAGTTCCACGGCATCGAGGTCGTGACGGGCGTCGAGGTGACGCGCGTTGAGCCGCTGCCGGAACCCGCCGTGGAGGACGCGGGCGCGGCGGACGGCCCCTCCGACGGCGCACGGTGGCTGCTGCGGGCCTCCGGCGGGCGCGAACTGCGGGCGCGGGCCCTGGTGGTGGCCACCGGCTACAACCACACGCCCAGATTGCCGGCGTGGCCGGGGCGCGAGACGTACACGGGCCGCCTCCTGCACGCCCGCGACTACCGGGACGCGACGCCCTACCGGGACATGGACGTGCTGGTGGTCGGGGCGGGCAACACGGGCGCCGAGATCGCCGTGGACCTCGCCGAGGGCGGCGCGGCCCGGGTGCGCCTGGCGATCCGCACGCCCCCGCACATCCTGCGCCGCTCGACCCTCGGCTGGCCCGCCCAGGCGAGCGGCATCCTGTGCCGGCGCCTGCCGCGCTTCCTCGTCGACCGGGCGGCGCGCGGCGTGGCGCTGCGGGTGCCGGGCATCGCCCGCCCGCAGAAGGGCCTCGCGACGCGGGCCCGCGAGGGCGCGATCCCGGTGCAGGACGTGGGCCTGCTGAAGGCGGTGCGGGCGGGCCGCGTCGAACCCGTCGCCGCCGTCGAGTCGTTCGACGGCGCGCAGGTGCGACTGGCCGACGGTACGCGGCTCGCGCCCGGGGCCGTCGTCGCGGCGACGGGCTACGAGCGGGGGCTGACGGGTCTCGTCGGCCATCTGGACGTCCTGACGGCCGAGGGCAGGCCGCGCCGCCGCAACCCGGTCGCGCCGGGCCTGTACTTCACCGGGTACACGACTCCGCTCAGCGGCATGCTGCGCGAACTGGCCCGGGACGCGCCCAAGATAGCCAGGTCGCTGGAGCGAACCGCCCGCTGAGGCTCCCGGCGCTCCGGCCGCGGGCGGGTCCGGCCCGGGCCGGAAGGACCGCGTCCCGGCCGGAGGGACCGCGTCCGTCGGATGCCCGCCGTGCCCGCCCGCCGTGCCGCGCGGCC
>NZ_JAKGCV010000736.1 GCF_021556455.1 Streptomyces fuscigenes
TGCTGGGCCCCGCGGCCCTGGGGCGCGTCGGGCACCGCGGCGGGCAGGACGGCGGCGACGGGCGCCGGGTCACCGCCGCACGGCGTGCCGCGGTCGACCTCGCACCAGATCCGCTTGCCCTCGCCCTCCGGCTGCCAGCCCCACCGGTCGGCGAGCCCGTCGACCAGTTCGAGGCCGCGCCCGCCGGTGTCGTCGCCCTCCGCGTGGCGGGGGCTGGGCGGGGTCGCACATCCGTCCGCCACCTCGACGCGCACGGTCCCGGCGTCGGCGGCGCCCAGGCCGAAGAGCATCCGCAGCACGGCGGGGCAGCCCGTGTGGACCACGGCGTTGGTGACGAGCTCGGAGACGATCAGGACCAGGACCTCCGCCGTCTGCTCGTCACGGTCCATCCCCGAGCCCGCCAGCCGGGAGCGGACCCATCGTCTGGCCCTGCCGACCTCCGCGGGGTCGGGGCCGATCTCCATCTGAACCTGAAGCACCTGCACCGCTCACACCATCCGAACCGGCGGACACATCGCCTCGCGCCTCGACAAGAACCTCGATCCGCACAGCGGCAGGATCGGGGTCACGGACCGTGATTCCCTTACGGGACAGCATGGTTGACGTACAGTCACCGCAACAAGCGCTTCGGGCATATTCCAGCGCGAAGGAGTACGCGTGCCGCATACTGTGCGACGCACGCTGCGGGGAGTCGAACTGGAGGGCCGTTCGCGCCCTCCGGCCGTGCGAGCGGCGCACTTCCGGGCCGCACCGGCCGCCTCACCGGCGACGGTGGTGACTCCTGCGCCCGGACCGTCTCGCACCCTTCGGAGCGTACCGGAGCGACGGCGCGACTCCCGCCCGTGACGACACGGCGCCAGGACACAACCCGGTATCGGCGCCGACCGACCGCTCGGCGGACACGCAGTGTCACGTCAGGGCCCGGGATACGGGCGCGTCAGGGCTCCGGCGTGACGTAGTACGAGGCGAACGCCGTCAGGAGTTCGTCCTCGCCGATCCGGCCGTCGCCGTCCCCGTCGAGCGCCGAGGCGATCTCCGCGCCGCTCTCCCCGGGCACCCCGAGCACGCGCAGCGCACGCGCCAGCGCGGCCGGGGTGACGCCGCGCCCGTCCTCGTCGGCGACGGCGATGGCCGCGTGCAGGAAGGGCCGGGCGATCTCCGCGAAACGCCGCGGGTTGTCGCGCAGGCGCTTGACCGCGCCCGTCAGGAACTCCTGCCGGGTCACCCGCTGGTCGCCGTCGACGTCCGCGATGCCGGCCATGCCCTGCCAGAACGCCTCGGCCCCGCCGTAGAGCGCCTGCCCCTTGTCCGAGCGGGCCTTGACGCCGAACTCCGCGAGCAGCGCAGCAGCGGCCCCGCTGAACTCCTCACGGTCGATCGAGCCGTTGTGGTCCTGGTCGAAGGCCGCGAACCGGGAGGTGATCTTGCGTTCGTACTCTGCGCTGTCCATGGCGGGAGCGTACGACGCCCGGACATCACCCGCCGTTCACTCGCGTACGGCGGCGCCGCGCGGCGAAGCACGCTCGGCGCACGGCGCGGGGCCCGTGACGCGCGGCGCGTGCCGCGGAGCGCACGGGGCGC
>NZ_JAKGCV010000737.1 GCF_021556455.1 Streptomyces fuscigenes
CGTCACCGCCCCGTGGAGCCGGGGAGGCGGTGACCGCGCGCCGGGGCAGTGCGGTGGGTCAGCCCATGGCGGGCTGGCCGGCGGCGGCACGGCGGCGGCGCAGGACGACCGCGCCGGCACCGAGGCCGCCCAGCATCAGGACGGAACCGGCCGCGAGGCTGCTGCCGTTCAGGGCGAGGCCGCCACCACCGGTGTGGACGCCGCCGTGGGGCATGCCGCCCTCGTGCCAGCCGTTCTGGCCGCCGTCGTCGTCGCCCTTCTTCCACGAGCCGTCGTCGTGGCCGCGGTCGGAGGACGAGTCGCCACGTCCCTGGTCGGCGCGGCCGGAGTCGTGCTGGCCGGAGGAGGAGTTGTTGTCGGGGGTCCACTCGGTGTGTGCGGCGGCCATCGCGGCCGGCGCGGAGAGGACGATGACCGCGGTCGCGGCCGCCGCAGCGGCGAGGTTACGGACAGTGCGCATGGAGATGTGTTCCTTCCAGGGGTGGTCCCCGCTCCCCGGCGACAACACCGGGAAGCGCGGTGGGTATGACCACACCGTCAAGGGCAAACGCACGTGCCACCACCGGAGAAGAGGCATTCGGGGCGTCCGCTGCACCCTCCGTGTGGTCTCCGGCATCGCGTGCACCCATTGGCCGCAGTCCGAGATGTGCGCGCGCGCCACACGTGCCTGTGCCCGCCGCGGCGGGCCGCGAGGGCGCCTGCGGGGGCGTCGTCCCGGCCGGCGCGCCGCGCGGGGCGATGGCTGCCGCGCCGCGTCAGGACACGGAAGGGAAGGGGCGCCGTCCGGCTCTCGGGTGCGGCGGGCGTCACGGCTTCCAGGGGCCGATGCGGTCCAGGCGGCGGCGCTGCTGGGCGGCGGCCTCCAGGTCGAGGCCCTCGGCGCGCGAGACGAGGCGGTCGGCCACGCCCGTGCGGTGCTCGACGGGCTTGTGGTCGTCGTACTTGAACTTCGCCCGCACGTCGGTCACCCGCAGGCGCAGGCCGCGGATGCCGGCGAGCATCCGCCCGTAAGGCGGCCGGTCGACGGCGATCGCCGCGTGGTCGCCCCCGGGCTGGAAGTGGGCCATCTGGCGGCGCAGGAGTTCCGCCTTGGCCTCCGGCTCGTCGACGATCGTTGCGCGGCAGGTGAACTGGACGGCCGTGTAGTAACTCGTGGGCACGCCGTCGGTGGCCGGGACGTCCGGCTTCGCGCGCCACGGCCCGGGGACGAAGGCGTAGTCGCCGAAGACGGTGAACAGGACGTCCGGCGCGCTCTCCACCGCCGTCCAGACGGGGTTCGGGCGCGCGAGATGGACCAGCAGGTGGCCCGGCTCGCCGCAGAAGTGCGTCGGTACGGCGAGCGGGGGAGCGCCGGCGGGCCCGTTGACGCTCAGGATGCCGAAGTCGTGGCCCCGGTCGATCCAGTCGCGCCACTCGGCCTCGTCCAGGGCGGCGTCCCAGGGCTGGATGAACATGCGGGCTCCTCGTCGTGGGGTGTCTCGCGGTGCGTGCGGGAGGGCGGCCCGGGCCGGGGCCGCCGCCGGGGCCGGACGCGCCGCCCGCCCCGCCGTCGCGTCGCG
>NZ_JAKGCV010000738.1 GCF_021556455.1 Streptomyces fuscigenes
TCGCCGCCGCAGGCACCGCCCGGCGCCGTCCCCCCGGGGCAGGACGGCGCCGCCGCCGAACGCAGGCGGCGCGAACTGGCGCTGCTGGCCTGGCCGGAGGCGGCGGGCACCACGCCCGAGCAGCGCGAGGTGCTGGAGCTGGCGGTGCGCCACCAGCTCGGCCCGAAGGGTGTCGCCGCGGTCCTGTCGCTGGAGCCCGCCGCCGCGCGGGACCTGCTGTCGACGGCCGCCGTCGAGGTGGAGCGGACCCGCGCCGCGCTCACCGTCGTGGAGACCGGCACCTGCCCGTCCGTGGCCCGCCTCACCGGCGACAGCGCGGTGCTGCTCTCCGCGACGCTGCGCCGGGAGCTCGTCCGGCACGTCGACGACTGCCCGCGGTGCCGGCGCACCGCGGAACGGGTGGAGGCGGCCGGTCCCTGGCCGGGCGCGACCCCGCGCGCCGGGCGCCGGGCGCCCGCCGTCCTGCCGCTCGTGGCGGTCGACCGGGCCGCCGCGTACGCCGCGATGCTGCACGCACCGACGACCCGGGGCAACGCCCCGCGCTTCGGGCGCAACGGCTTCCCGCTCGACCCCAAGGACCGGGCCGCCCGGCGCGACCGGCTGCGCTCCCGTGCCGTCACCACCACGGTCGTGGCGACCGTCATCGCGGCGCCGGTGCTCGCGATGTGGGCCGCGTACCGGGGCGCGCCCGACACGGGCGAGGGCCACGGCGGCCCGTCGGTCAGCGCCGGCGAGCCCGGCGGCCCCTCCGCGCACGACGGGAAGGGGTACGACCGCTACGAGAACGCGGGCAGCGCGAGCGACCGCCCGGGAAGCGCCCGCGCGGACGGCGGGCACGGCGCCGGGGGCTCCGACGTCTCCGTCAAGGTCGTCAGCCACGGCACGGGCAGGGCCGCGGGCGCCGCGGGCCCCGGCTCAGGGGGCGGGTCCGGGGCGGCGGGTACCGCGGGGCTCGGCGTCACCGCGGAGACCTCCTCGGGCCGCACGACGATCACGCTGACGGCCTCCGGGGGCCCGGTGACGTGGGCGGCGAGCGTCGGTGCGAGCTGGATCACCCTCAGCCGCACGTCGGGAACGCTCGCCGCGGGCCGGTCGGTGACGCTGTACGTCACCGTCGACCACGCACGCGAACCGGCGGGCGCCTGGAGCGCCCGGATCGCGCTGCACCCGACGGGCGCGGTCGTCCTCGTGGACGGCTACGGGTACACGCGCGGCGGCGGCGGTGCGGGCCACTCCGGGGGACACGGCGGGAAGGGCGGAGGCGGCGGTCACGGCCAGCACGGCGGCGGCCACCACGGCGGGGGCGGCGGACACGGCAACCCGGGCGGCGGAGGTTCCGCTTCCGGTGGCGGCACGCCGACCGGCCCGGGCGGCTCCGGGAGCCCGAGCGACCCGGATTCCGGCGGCGCCCCCTCCGGCTCGGGGAGCCCGACCGGCGGCACGGGCGGGACGGGCGACGGCGGGGGCACGGGCGACGGGGGAGCGGGCGGCACCGGCACCGGCGATCCCACGCCCCCCGCCACCGGCGGGACCACCGCGGACCCGCCGACG
>NZ_JAKGCV010000739.1 GCF_021556455.1 Streptomyces fuscigenes
CGGGGGCGCCCGGCGCGCGCACAGGCCCGGCGCGCGGCGCCCGGAGGTGAGTGCGAGGGGCGGGCCCGCCCGCCCCTCCGTCAGGCCGAGTCGCGCAGCAGGAGCGAACCGTGGACGACGAGCCTCGCGCCGGCCACCGGATCCCCCGGCGCGGCGAGCAGCCGGGCCACCTCCTCGACCGCGAGCGCGCCGAGCCGCCCGATGTCCAGGGAGACGGTGCTGAGGGCGGGTTCGACCAGGTCGCCGAGGCGCAGGCCGTCGAAGCCGACCACCGCGAGATCCTCCGGCACCCGCCTGCCGAGCCTGCGGGCCGCACGCAGCGCACCGACCGCGATGACGTCGTTGAACGTGAGGACGGCGGTCACGTCCGGGTACGCCGCGAGCAGCCGGGGCAGGGCGGCCTCCCCGCCTTCCACCGACTGCGGGGCGCCGGCCACCGCGCTCGCGTCCAGACCGCGCGCGGCCGCGGCGGCGGCGAACCAGCCGTGGCGGTCGGAGGGTTCGGGCCGGCCCTGGTGGTCGAGCATGCCGATGCTCCGGTGCCCCCGCGCCACGAGATGGGCGACCGCGCGGTCGATCGCCTCCGCGCCGTCGATCCGGATCGAGCCGAAGCGCGTCGCGCGGTGCTCCCGCCCGACGAGCACCACCGGCACCCCGCGGGTGTCCCGGTCGATCTCGTCCTCCGGGCTGCTGAAGTATCCGATCACCGCGTCGACCTGGGAGCCGACCACCCGCAGTGCGGTCCGTTCCTTCTCCGGGCTGTCCGAGGTGTCGTGGACCACGACGTGCCAGCCCCGCTCGCCCGCCGCCTCCAGCGCTGCGGCGGCCACCTCGGTGAAGAACGGGTTGAGCAGATCGGGGATGACCAGCCCCACCGTCACGGTGTCCTGGCGCACGAGGCCCCGCGCGAACCGGCTCGGCCGGTAGCCGAGTTCGCGGGCCGCGTCCAGCACCCGCTGCTTCGTCGTCCCCTGGATCTCGCCCTTGTCGTTGAGCGCCCGGGACACGGTCTGCCGGGACACCCCCGCCGACCTGGCGACGTCATGGATGGTCACCCTGCGCCGACTCGTCCCCGACGACCCCACCGCACCCTCCCGGCCCCTGTTCGGACAGTCCGAGTATGACGCCTGCGGGAGCGGCCCGGGGACAGCCGCCGGCCGCGGGCGCGCCTGCCGGCCCGCCTCACGCGACAGCCCGGCCGGACGTCGCCGACACCCGCCGTCGACGGGCGTCCCGCCCGGACGCCCCTACAGCCGCGCCGACTTCAGCGCCATGTGCAGCAGCAGCCGGTCCTCGCCGCTCGCGAGGTCGAGGCCCGTGAGCTGTTCGATGCGCGAGAGGCGGTAGTAGAGCGTCTGCCGGTGGATGCCGAGCGCGGCCGCCGTGCGGCCCGCCTGGCCGGCGTGGTCGAGGTACGCCTCCGCCGTGCGCGCCAGGTCCGCGTGCGCGGCGCCGAGCAGGGGCGCCACGGCCGGATCGGGACCCGGCGGCAGCCGGGTCAGCAGCCGGTACGGGCCGATGGCGGTCCACTCGGCGACCGGGCCCAGCTC
>NZ_JAKGCV010000073.1 GCF_021556455.1 Streptomyces fuscigenes
ACCGGCGCGTGCCGCTCGCCGCGACCGTGCGGCGGCGCTCCGATCCCGCGCCGCGGGCGCGCACCCGAGGCGCGGCGGCCCGTGCCCCTCCTGTGCGCCGGCGCTGATCAGGCTGTGGCAGGGATGTGACCCACGAGGCAGCCGACGGCTCTCCGGCCGGGCGTATTCTCCTTGCATCCGCCACCAGTTGGGTGCCGGACGCACGACAGAAGACATTCGGGGTGGGGGAAAGCATGAAGGCATCGGTCGGCAGGCGTGGGGCGTTCGCGGTGACGGCGGCGCTGGCGGCGGTCGTGACGGTGGCGGGCTGCCAGGGGGACGACGGTGGGTCGAAGGCGGCGGGCTCGGCCAAGCCCAAGGCCGCGCAGGGGACGGTGAACTCGCCGGCCGAGGCGGTGACGGCGGCGTACGAGAAGCTGTCGGACTACAAGTCCGCGAAGTTCACCATGGAGATGGGCATGCCCGCCACGGCCGGGACGGCGGGCACGACGGGACCGACGACGATGAAGGCGTCCGGCACCCTCGGCTGGTCCCCGGCCGTGATGGACATGACCATGGACACCTCCGCGCTGGGCGCGGGCGCGCCGGGGCGGATGCGCGAGCTGATGGTCGGCACGACCATGTACATGGACTTCTCGTCGGAGATCAAGAGCGAGCCTCAGCTCGGCGAGGCGCTCGGCGGCAAGCGGTGGCTGAAGATGGACCTCGCCGCGATGGCCAAGCAGGCGCCCGGCGGCGGCCAGGCCACGTCCGACCTCGTCAACAGCTCCTTCCAGAACCAGCAGAACCCGGCGCAGCAGCTGGCCTCCCTGCTCCAGGCGCCGCAGATCTCCCGCGTCGGCGCCGAGACCGTCGACGGCGTGAAGACCCAGCACTACAAGGGGCACCTCACGATCGACGAGGCGCTGAAGTCCAGCTCCGCCGTGAAGGGGCTGTCGGCCGCCGACCGCAAGCAGCTGGGCGACAGCATGAAGCAGGCCGGCGTCACCGCGGAGAACCTCGACGTGTGGGTGGGCGGCGACAGCTTCCCCGTGCGGATGGACATCGCGATGGACACCTCCGCCGGCCGGATCACGATCCGCGAGCACCTGTCGGACTTCTCCGCGAAGGCGGCCTCGGTCCCGACGCCTCCCGCCGGCCAGACGTTCACGCTGGAGGAGATGATGAAGCAGATCCAGGGCGGCGCCACGTCCTGACCCCGGCCGCCTCGCGGCACGGCTGCCGAACGGCCGCGGACACCCCGTCCGTGGCAGCCCGGCAGCCGGCCGGGGGCGGATTTGCCTGGCGTGGCCGCTCTCCCGTACTCTCCCCATGAAGCCAAAGACCGCTGGTTGTCACCGTGCGCTCGCAAGAGGGCCGGTGTCCGAAGGATCCGCTAGCTGCGGACGGCCTGCGCAGGTGACAGTGGACAGCTCCCGTACGGCGACACGACGTGCCGTTCCGGTCGAGCAACGCCCCGTGCACCTGTGCCGGGGCGTTTCGTTTTGTTCAGCCCCTTCCGAGAGCGGTCCTCATCACCCGGAAGGAGGCCGACGCTCATGGCAAGGCCCGACAAGGCCGCCGCGGTGGCCGAGCTGACGGAGCAGTTCCGCAGCTCGAACGCCGCAGTGCTGACCGAGTACCGGGGTCTCACCGTGGCGCAGCTCAAGGAGCTGCGCCGTTCGCTCGGTGAGAACGCCCAGTACGCCGTGGTGAAGAACACGCTGACCAAGATCGCGGCCAACGAGGCCGGGATCAACACGCTGGACGACCTGTTCGCGGGTCCGACGGCTGTGGCCTTCGTCACCGGTGACCCGGTGACGTCGGCGAAGGGTCTTCGTGACTTCGCCAAGGACAACCCGAACCTCGTCATCAAGGGCGGTGTCCTTGACGGCAAGGCGCTGTCCGCCGACGAGATCAAGAAGCTTGCGGACCTCGAGTCCCGCGAGGTTCTGCTCGCCAAGCTGGCGGGCGCCATGAAGGCGAAGCCCTCCCAGGCTGCCGCGCTCTTCCAGGCGCTCCCCTCGAAGTTCGTCCGCACCGCGGAGGCGCTTCGTGCCAAGAAGGAAGCCGACGAGCAGGGCGGTGCCGAGTAACTCGGCGTTCTGGCCGTAAGGCCGCTGCGGGCCCCGTGCCCGCCGACATGTACACCCGGCACCAGCCGAATTAGTGGAAGGACCGCCATCATGGCGAAGCTCAGCCAGGACGACCTGCTCGCCCAGTTCGAAGAGATGACCCTCATCGAGCTCTCCGAGTTCGTGAAGGCGTTCGAGGACAAGTTCGACGTCACCGCCGCCGCCCCGGTCGCCGCCGCCGCCGTCGCGGGCCCGGGTGCCCCGGCCGCCGAGGCCGCTGCCGAGCAGGACGAGTTCGACGTCATCCTCACGGGCGCCGGCGACAAGAAGATCCAGGTCATCAAGGTCGTGCGCGAGCTCACCTCGCTCGGCCTGAAGGAGGCCAAGGACCTCGTGGACGGCGCCCCGAAGCCCGTCCTCGAGAAGGTCGCCAAGGAGGCCGCTGACAAGGCCGCCGAGTCCCTCAAGGGCGCCGGCGCCTCCGTCGAGGTCAAGTGACCCGAGGCGCCCCGCGGCGCCCCGAGTGCACTGAGCGCGGCTGACGGCCGCGCAGCGTGTTGACGCGAAGGACGATCATCCATCCGGGTGGTCGTCCTTCGCCGTTCGCGCGGCCGATGGCTTGAGTTCCCCCGGCCTGCCGCTATCGTGATCATCGTCCGCGACTCCGCGTCCGTTCCGGGCGCGGGGCCGGGGTTCCGGGGTCGGGGCCCGGGTGGGCGGGGGCCTTGACGAACCGCACGAGGCGCGCAATTCTCAGGGACGCGTCGTCGCAGTCGATCCGATTCCGAGGCATGGATCGGCGGCGATGTGGGAAGTAACGGGGTGGTGCTTCGGCACCGGGCTCTGCGGCGGTTCCCACCGGGCAGGGCCGTCGTATGGACGGCAGTAGCAGCGAGGGTGTTGAGGACAACGAGGGTCTCCCAAAACCCGCTCTGGACATCAGTGTGCCAAGTGGCTACACTGTCCCTTTGCGCTGCCTGTTAGCTGTCCCCTGCCCGTCACCAGGGGCACCCTCTCGTACGAGCACCGGCGATCGAAGGCCCTCAGCAGGGCTTTCCCTCTCCGCGCCCTACGGGGGACCGGCACGCGCGTAGTGAGTCCGAGCCCTCGGAAGGACCCCCTCTTGGCCGCCTCGCGCAACGCCTCGACCACGAATACGAACAACGGCGCAAGCACCGCCCCGCTGCGCATCTCCTTTGCAAAGATCAAGGAGCCTCTCGAGGTTCCGAACCTGCTCGCGCTCCAGACCGAGAGCTTCGACTGGCTGCTCGGCAATGCCGCGTGGAAGGCTCGCGTCGAGGCGGCTCTGGACAACGGACAGGACGTCCCCAGGAAGTCCGGTCTCGAGGAGATCTTCGAAGAGATCTCCCCGATCGAGGACTTCTCCGGGTCGATGTCGCTGACGTTCCGCGACCACCGTTTCGAGCCCCCGAAGAACTCGATCGACGAGTGCAAGGAGCGCGACTTCACGTTCGCCGCCCCGCTCTTCGTCACGGCCGAGTTCACGAACAACGAGACCGGCGAGATCAAGTCGCAGACGGTCTTCATGGGCGACTTCCCGCTCATGACCAACAAGGGCACCTTCGTCATCAACGGCACCGAGCGTGTCGTGGTGTCGCAGCTCGTCCGCTCGCCGGGTGTCTACTTCGACTCCTCCATCGACAAGACCTCCGACAAGGACATCTTCTCCGCGAAGATCATCCCGTCCCGGGGTGCCTGGCTGGAGATGGAGATCGACAAGCGCGACATGGTCGGTGTCCGCATCGACCGCAAGCGCAAGCAGTCCGTGACCGTCCTGCTCAAGGCGCTCGGGTGGACCACCGAGCAGATCCTGGACGAGTTCGGCGAGTACGAGTCGATGCGCGCCACCCTGGAGAAGGACCACACCCAGGGCCAGGACGACGCGCTGCTCGACATCTACCGCAAGCTGCGTCCGGGCGAGCCCCCCACGCGTGAGGCCGCCCAGACGCTCCTGGAGAACCTCTACTTCAACCCGAAGCGCTACGACCTCGCGAAGGTCGGCCGCTACAAGGTCAACAAGAAGCTCGGCGCGGACGAGCCGCTGGACGCCGGCGTACTCACCACCGACGACGTCATCGCGACCATCAAGTACCTGGTCAAGCTGCACGCCGGCGAGACCGAGACGGTCAGCTCCAGCGGGTCGGAGATCGTCGTCGAGACCGACGACATCGACCATTTCGGCAACCGCCGCCTGCGCAACGTCGGCGAGCTCATCCAGAACCAGGTCCGCACGGGCCTGGCGCGGATGGAGCGCGTCGTGCGCGAGCGCATGACGACGCAGGACGTCGAGGCGATCACGCCGCAGACGCTGATCAACATCCGGCCGGTCGTCGCCTCCATCAAGGAGTTCTTCGGCACCAGCCAGCTGTCGCAGTTCATGGACCAGAACAACCCGCTCTCCGGGCTCACCCACAAGCGCCGCCTGTCGGCGCTCGGCCCCGGTGGTCTCTCCCGTGAGCGGGCCGGCTTCGAGGTCCGCGACGTGCACCCCTCGCACTACGGCCGCATGTGCCCGATCGAGACCCCGGAAGGCCCGAACATCGGCCTGATCGGCTCGCTCGCGTCGTACGGCCGGGTCAACGCGTTCGGCTTCGTCGAGACGCCCTACCGCCGGGTCACCGACGGTGTCGTCACCGACGAGGTCGACTACCTGACCGCCGACGAGGAGGACCGCTTCGTCATCGCCCAGGCCAACGCGCCGCTGACCGACGAGCTGCGGTTCGAGGAGACCCGCGTGCTCGTCCGCCGCCGCGGCGGCGAGGTCGACTACGTGCCGGGCGACGACGTCGACTACATGGACGTCTCGCCGCGCCAGATGGTGTCCGTCGCGACGGCCATGATCCCCTTCCTGGAGCACGACGACGCCAACCGCGCCCTCATGGGCGCGAACATGATGCGTCAGGCCGTGCCCCTGATCACGTCCGAGGCGCCGCTCGTCGGCACCGGCATGGAGTACCGCTGTGCGGTCGACGCCGGTGACGTCATCAAGGCGGAGAAGGCGGGTGTGGTCCAGGAGGTCTCCGCGGACTACATCACCGTCACCAACGACGACGGCACGTACAACACGTACCGGATCGCGAAGTTCTTCCGCTCCAACCAGGGCACCTCGGTCAACCAGAAGGTCGTCGTCTCCGAGGGCGACCGGGTCATCGAGGGCCAGGTGCTCGCCGACGGTCCGGCCACGGAGCTCGGCGAGATGGCGCTCGGCAAGAACCTGCTCGTCGCGTTCATGCCGTGGGAGGGCCACAACTACGAGGACGCGATCATCCTCAGCCAGCGCCTGGTGCAGGACGACGTCCTCTCCTCGATCCACATCGAGGAGCACGAGGTCGACGCCCGTGACACCAAGCTCGGCCCCGAGGAGATCACCCGGGACATCCCGAACGTCTCCGAGGAGGTCCTCGCCGACCTCGACGAGCGCGGCATCATCCGCATCGGCGCCGAGGTCCGCGACACCGACATCCTCGTCGGCAAGGTCACGCCCAAGGGCGAGACCGAGCTGACGCCCGAGGAGCGGCTGCTGCGCGCGATCTTCGGCGAGAAGGCGCGCGAGGTCCGCGACACCTCGCTGAAGGTGCCGCACGGCGAGACCGGCAAGGTCATCGGCGTGCGCGTCTTCGACCGCGAGGAGGGCGACGAGCTGCCGCCCGGCGTCAACCAGCTGGTCCGCGTGTACGTGGCGCAGAAGCGCAAGATCACGGACGGCGACAAGCTGGCCGGCCGCCACGGCAACAAGGGCGTCATCTCGAAGATCCTGCCGATCGAGGACATGCCGTTCCTGGAGGACGGCACCCCGGTCGACATCATCCTCAACCCGCTGGGCGTCCCGTCCCGCATGAACCCGGGACAGGTCCTGGAGATCCATCTCGGCTGGCTCGCCAGCCAGGGCTGGGACGTCTCCTCGCTCGGCGAGGAATGGGCCCAGCGCCTCCAGGGCATCGGCGCCGACCAGGTCGCCCCGCGCACCAACGTGGCGACCCCGGTCTTCGACGGCGCCCGCGAGGACGAGCTGGCCGGCCTGCTGGAGCACACCATCCCGAACCGCGACGGCGAGCGCATGGTGCAGCCGTCCGGCAAGGCCCGGATGTTCGACGGCCGCTCCGGCGAGCCGTTCCCGGACCCGATCTCGGTCGGGTACATGTACATCCTCAAGCTGCACCACCTGGTCGACGACAAGCTCCACGCCCGTTCGACCGGTCCGTACTCGATGATCACCCAGCAGCCGCTGGGTGGTAAGGCGCAGTTCGGTGGTCAGCGCTTCGGCGAGATGGAGGTGTGGGCGCTGGAGGCGTACGGCGCCGCCTACGCCCTCCAGGAGCTCCTGACGATCAAGTCCGACGACGTCACCGGCCGCGTGAAGGTCTACGAGGCCATCGTCAAGGGCGAGAACATCCCCGAGCCCGGCATCCCCGAGTCCTTCAAGGTGCTCATCAAGGAAATGCAGTCGCTCTGCCTCAACGTGGAGGTGCTGTCCTCGGACGGCATGTCCATCGAGATGCGGGACACGGACGAGGACGTGTTCCGTGCGGCGGAGGAGCTCGGCATCGACCTGTCCCGGCGGGAGCCGAGCAGCGTCGAAGAGGTCTGACGGGTCGGCTGCCGGGGTCCCGCTCCTGCGGGCCCCCGGCGGCCACCTCGGACCCTCCTCCACGCTCCCCGCGTGGAGGCCCCCATCAGACCTTCAGACACAACCCTGAGAGGGATTGACGCATAGTGCTCGACGTCAACTTCTTCGACGAGCTGCGGATCGGCCTGGCCACCGCGGACGACATTCGTACCTGGTCCCACGGCGAGGTGAAGAAGCCGGAGACCATCAACTACCGCACCCTCAAGCCCGAGAAGGACGGACTCTTCTGCGAGAAGATCTTCGGCCCCACCCGGGACTGGGAGTGCTACTGCGGCAAGTACAAGCGTGTCCGCTTCAAGGGCATCATCTGTGAGCGCTGTGGCGTCGAGGTCACGCGCGCCAAGGTGCGCCGCGAGCGGATGGGCCACATCGAGCTGGCCGCTCCCGTCACCCACATCTGGTACTTCAAGGGCGTTCCCTCCCGCCTCGGCTACCTGCTCGACCTCGCGCCGAAGGACCTCGAGAAGGTCATCTACTTCGCCGCGTACATGATCACGTACGTCGACGAGGAGCGCCGCACCCGCGACCTGCCCTCGCTGGAGGCCCACGTCTCCGTCGAGCGCCAGCAGGTCGAGAACCGCCGCGACTCCGACCTGGAGGCCCGCGCCAAGAAGCTCGAGACCGACCTGGCCGAGCTGGAGGCCGAGGGCGCCAAGGCGGACGTGCGCCGCAAGGTGCGCGAGGGCGCCGAGCGCGAGATGAAGCAGCTCCGCGACCGCGCGCAGCGCGAGATCGACCGCCTGGACGAGGTCTGGAACCGCTTCAAGAACCTCAAGGTGCAGGACCTGGAGGGCGACGAGCTCCTCTACCGCGAGCTGCGTGACCGCTTCGGCACGTACTTCGACGGTTCGATGGGCGCCGCCGCGCTGCAGAAGCGCCTGGAGTCCTTCGACCTCAACGAGGAGGCCGAGCGCCTCCGCGAGATCATCCGCACCGGCAAGGGCCAGAAGAAGACCCGTGCGCTCAAGCGCCTCAAGGTCGTCTCCGCGTTCCTGCAGACCAGCAACAGCCCCAAGGGCATGGTGCTGGACTGCGTGCCGGTCATCCCGCCGGACCTGCGTCCGATGGTGCAGCTGGACGGTGGCCGCTTCGCGACCTCCGACCTCAACGACCTGTACCGCCGCGTGATCAACCGCAACAACCGCCTGAAGCGCCTTCTCGACCTCGGTGCCCCCGAGATCATCGTGAACAACGAGAAGCGCATGCTCCAGGAGGCCGTGGACGCGCTCTTCGACAACGGCCGCCGCGGCCGCCCGGTCACGGGCCCCGGCAACCGTCCGCTGAAGTCGCTGTCCGACATGCTCAAGGGCAAGCAGGGCCGCTTCCGCCAGAACCTCCTCGGCAAGCGCGTCGACTACTCGGCGCGTTCCGTGATCGTCGTCGGTCCGCAGCTCAAGCTGCACCAGTGCGGTCTGCCGAAGGCGATGGCGCTGGAGCTGTTCAAGCCGTTCGTGATGAAGCGCCTGGTCGACCTGAACCACGCGCAGAACATCAAGTCGGCGAAGCGCATGGTCGAGCGCGGCCGCACGGTCGTCTACGACGTCCTCGAAGAGGTCATCGCAGAGCACCCCGTGCTGCTCAACCGCGCGCCGACCCTGCACCGCCTCGGCATCCAGGCCTTCGAGCCGCAGCTGGTCGAGGGCAAGGCCATCCAGATCCACCCGCTCGTGTGCACCGCGTTCAACGCGGACTTCGACGGCGACCAGATGGCCGTGCACCTGCCGCTGTCAGCGGAGGCGCAGGCCGAGGCCCGCATCCTGATGCTGTCCTCGAACAACATCCTGAAGCCGGCCGACGGCCGTCCCGTCACCATGCCGACCCAGGACATGGTGCTGGGCCTGTTCTTCCTCACGACGGACGAGGAAGAGCGCAAGGTCATCGGTGTGGACCGGTCCTTCGGCTCCACCGCCGAGGCCACCATGGCGTTCGACAACCGCGAGCTGTCGCTGCAGGCGAAGGTCGACATCCGCTTCCCGGTGGGCACCATCCCGCCGCGCGGCTGGACGCCCCCGCTGAACGAGGACGGCGAGCCGGACGCCCAGTGGCAGGCCGGCGACCCGTTCCGGCTGCGGACGACCCTGGGGCGCGCGCTCTTCAACGAGCTGCTGCCCGAGGACTACCCGTTCGTGGACTACTCGGTCGGCAAGAAGCAGCTCTCGGAGATCGTCAACGACCTCGCCGAGCGCTACCCGAAGGTCATCGTGGCGGCGACGCTCGACAACCTGAAGGCGGCCGGCTTCTTCTGGGCCACCCGCTCCGGTGTCACCGTGGCCATCTCCGACGTCGTCGTTCCCGAGGCGAAGAAGGAGATCGTCGCGGGCTACGAGGCGCAGGACGAGAAGGTCCAGAAGCAGTACGAGCGTGGCCTGATCACGAAGGACGAGCGCACGCAGGAGCTCATCGCGATCTGGACCAAGGCGACGAACGAGGTCGCCGAGGCCATGAACGAGAACTTCCCGAAGACGAACCCCATCTTCATGATGGTGAACTCGGGTGCGCGCGGAAACATGATGCAGATGCGCCAGATCGCCGGTATGCGCGGTCTGGTGTCGAACGCCAAGAACGAGACGATCCCGCGTCCCATCAAGGCGTCCTTCCGTGAAGGCCTGTCCGTGCTGGAGTACTTCATCTCCACGCACGGTGCCCGCAAGGGTCTGGCCGACACCGCTCTGCGTACCGCCGACTCGGGTTACCTGACCCGTCGTCTGGTGGACGTCTCGCAGGACGTGATCATCCGCGAGGAGGACTGCGGCACCGACCGCGGCCTCAAGCTGAAGATCGCGGACCGGGGCACCGACGGTGTGCTGCGCAAGGCCGAGGACGTCGAGACGTCCGTGTACGCGCGCATGCTCGCCGAGGACGTCGTCGTGGACGGCAAGGTCATCGCGCCGGCCAACGTCGACCTGGGCGACGTGCTCATCGACGCGCTCGTCGCGGCCGGTGTCGAGGAGGTCAAGACCCGTTCGGTCCTGACCTGCGAGTCGGCCGTCGGCACCTGTGCGTTCTGCTACGGCCGCTCGCTGGCCACCGGCAAGCTGGTCGACATCGGTGAGGCGGTCGGCATCATCGCCGCCCAGTCCATCGGTGAGCCCGGCACCCAGCTGACGATGCGTACCTTCCACACCGGTGGTGTGGCCGGTGACGACATCACGCAGGGTCTGCCGCGTGTCGTCGAGCTGTTCGAGGCCCGTACGCCCAAGGGTGTCGCCCCGATCTCGGAGGCGGCAGGCCGCGTCCGTATCGAGGAGACCGAGAAGACCAAGAAGATCATCGTCACCCCGGACGACGGCAGCGACGAGACGGCGTTCCCGATCTCGAAGCGCGCCCGGCTCCTGGTGGGCGAGGGCGACCACGTCGAGGTGGGCCAGAAGCTCACCGTGGGTGCCACCAACCCGCACGACGTGCTGCGCATCCTCGGCCAGCGCGCGGTGCAGGTGCACCTGGTCGGCGAAGTCCAGAAGGTCTACAACTCGCAGGGTGTGTCGATCCACGACAAGCACATCGAGATCATCATCCGGCAGATGCTGCGCCGGGTCACGATCATCGAGTCGGGCGACGCGGAGCTGCTGCCCGGCGAGCTGGTCGAGCGCTCGAAGTTCGAGACCGAGAACCGTCGCGTGGTGCGCGAGAGCGGCCAGCCGGCCTCCGGCCGTCCGCAGCTGATGGGCATCACCAAGGCCTCGCTGGCCACCGAGTCGTGGCTGTCGGCGGCGTCCTTCCAGGAGACGACCAGGGTCCTGACCGACGCGGCGATCAACGCCAAGTCGGACTCCCTGATCGGCCTCAAGGAGAACGTCATCATCGGTAAGCTCATCCCGGCCGGTACGGGCCTGTCCCGCTACCGCAACATCCGGGTCGAGCCGACCGAGGAGGCCAAGGCCGCGATGTACTCGGCCGTCGGCTACGACGACATCGACTACTCGCCGTTCGGCACGGGCTCCGGCCAGGCCGTTCCGCTGGAGGACTACGACTACGGTCCGTACAACCAGTGAGGCGTCGAGCCTGCGTGAGTGCCTGATGCACTGAGAGGGCGGCCATCCCTTCGGGGGTGGCCGCCCTCTGCTTTTCAAGGGTGCCGTCGGCCTTGGCCACGCGTGGCGTGGCCCGCCGGCCGGGGGAGCGGGGCGGGTGCCTGCTGTGACGGGCCGCGACCCTCCGTCGCGGCGGACCGCCTCCGATAGCCGCCGCGTCGGGTGTTCGCCGAGGGCGTGGGGCGGGTAAGACTGAGTATTTTGACCTGGGTCGACAAGGTGGGTACGCTCAAGTCTTGTGCCTGGGGTGTGCCTGGGCTCTCGCGCGTGTCCTCAGCCGCGTGAAGAGCTCATCTACACGGCCACCGCAATCCGTGCTTTCCCCGCTTGCCGGCGGGGGTCCGCGGTATTCGACACACCCGACCGCGTGGGTCGGCGATGTTCCAGGTTAGCTTTACGAACGGCACACAGAATCGGAGAAGTAGTGCCTACGATCCAGCAGCTGGTCCGCAAGGGCCGGCAGGACAAGGTCGAGAAGAACAAGACCCCCGCACTTGAGGGCTCCCCTCAGCGCCGCGGGGTCTGCACGCGTGTGTTCACGACCACCCCGAAGAAGCCGAACTCGGCCCTGCGCAAGGTCGCGCGTGTGCGTCTGACCTCGGGCATCGAGGTCACGGCCTACATCCCGGGTGAGGGACACAACCTGCAGGAGCACTCGATCGTGCTCGTGCGTGGCGGCCGTGTGAAGGACCTGCCGGGTGTTCGGTACAAGATCATCCGCGGTTCGCTCGACACCCAGGGTGTCAAGAACCGCAAGCAGGCCCGCAGCCGTTACGGCGCCAAGAAGGAGAAGTAAGAATGCCTCGTAAGGGCCCCGCCCCGAAGCGCCCGGTCATCATCGACCCGGTCTACGGTTCTCCTCTTGTCACCTCCCTCATCAACAAGATCCTGCTGAACGGCAAGCGTTCGACCGCTGAGCGGATCGTGTACGGCGCCATGGAAGGCCTCCGTGACAAGACCGGCAACGACCCGGTCATCACGCTGAAGCGCGCCCTCGAGAACGTCAAGCCCGCTCTCGAGGTCAAGTCCCGCCGTGTCGGTGGTGCCACCTACCAGGTGCCGATCGAGGTCAAGCCCGGTCGCGCCTCCACCCTCGCGCTGCGCTGGCTGGTCGGTTACTCGCGTGCTCGTCGTGAGAAGACCATGACCGAGCGTCTGATGAACGAACTGCTCGACGCCTCCAACGGCCTCGGCGCTTCGGTCAAGAAGCGCGAGGACACGCACAAGATGGCCGAGTCCAACAAGGCCTTCGCGCACTACCGCTGGTAGTCGCAACCCACATCGAGACCGAGAGAAGATTGAGCCTCATGGCCACCACTTCGCTTGACCTGGCCAAGGTCCGCAACATCGGGATCATGGCCCACATCGACGCGGGCAAGACGACCACCACCGAGCGGATCCTCTTCTACACCGGTGTTTCCTACAAGATCGGTGAAGTCCACGACGGCGCTGCCACGATGGACTGGATGGAGCAGGAGCAGGAGCGCGGCATCACGATCACGTCCGCCGCGACGACCTGCCACTGGCCGCTCAACGAGGTCGACCACACCATCAACATCATCGACACGCCGGGCCACGTCGACTTCACCGTCGAGGTGGAGCGTTCGCTGCGCGTGCTCGACGGTGCCGTCACCGTGTTCGACGGTGTCGCCGGTGTGGAGCCGCAGTCCGAGACGGTGTGGCGTCAGGCCGACCGTTACGGCGTGCCCCGCATCTGCTTCGTCAACAAGCTGGACCGCACCGGCGCCGAGTTCCACCGCTGCGTCGACATGATCGTCGACCGCCTCGGTGCGGTGCCGCTGGTCATGCAGCTCCCGATCGGCACCGAGGCCGACTTCAAGGGCGTCGTCGACCTCGTGTCGATGAAGGCGCTCGTGTGGTCCGCCGAGGCGACCAAGGGCGAGATGTACGACGTCGTCGACATCCCGGCGACGCACACCGAGGCCGCTGAAGAGTGGCACGGCAAGCTCGTCGAGGCCGTCGCGGAGCACGACGACGCGATGATGGAGCTCTACCTGGAGGGCCAGGAGCCCACCGTGGAGCAGATGCACGACGCGATCCGCCGGATCACGCTGGCGTCGAAGGGCGCCGCGGACTCCGTCACGGTCACCCCCGTGTTCTGTGGCACCGCGTTCAAGAACAAGGGCGTCCAGCCCCTGCTCGACGCGGTCGTGCGCTACCTGCCTTCCCCCCTCGACGTCGGTGCCGTGGACGGCCACGACGTCAAGGACCCGGAGAAGGTCGTCTCGCGCAAGCCCTCCGACGACGAGCCGTTCTCCGGTCTTGCCTTCAAGATCGCGAGCGACCCGCACCTGGGCAAGCTCACCTTCGTCCGGGTGTACTCGGGCCGTCTCGAGGCCGGCACCGCCGTCCTCAACTCGGTGAAGGGCCGCAAGGAGCGCATCGGCAAGATCTACCGCATGCACGCGAACAAGCGTGAGGAGATCGAGTCGGTGGGCGCCGGTGACATCGTCGCCGTCATGGGCCTGAAGCAGACCACCACCGGTGAGACGCTGAGCGACGAGAAGAACCCGGTGATCCTGGAGTCCATGGACTTCCCGGCGCCGGTCATCGAGGTCGCGATCGAGCCCAAGTCCAAGGGTGACCAGGAGCGTCTGGGTGTCGCCATCCAGCGCCTCGCGGAGGAGGACCCCTCCTTCCAGGTCCACTCCGAGGAGGAGACCGGCCAGACCATCATCGGTGGCATGGGCGAGCTCCACCTCGAGGTGCTCGTCGACCGCATGAAGCGCGAGTTCCGCGTCGAGGCGAACGTCGGCAAGCCGCAGGTCGCCTACCGTGAGACGATCCGCAAGGCCGTCGAGCGGGTGGACTACACCCACAAGAAGCAGACCGGTGGTACCGGTCAGTTCGCGAAGGTGCAGATCGCGATCGAGCCCATCGAGGGCGGCGACGCGGCCTACGAGTTCGTGAACAAGGTCACCGGTGGCCGCATCCCGAAGGAGTACATCCCTTCGGTGGATGCCGGTGCCCAGGAGGCCATGCAGTTCGGCATCATCGCCGGGTACGAGATGACGGGTGTGCGTGTCATCCTGCTCGACGGCGCGTTCCACGAGGTCGACTCGTCCGAGCTCGCGTTCAAGATCGCCGGCTCGCAGGCCTTCAAGGAAGCGGCGCGCAAGGCGTCCCCGGTTCTCCTGGAGCCGATGATGTCCGTCGAGGTCACCACCCCCGAGGACTACATGGGTGACGTCATCGGCGACATCAACTCCCGCCGTGGCCAGATCCAGGCCATGGAGGAGCGCAGCGGCGCCCGCGTCGTGAAGGGCCTCGTGCCGCTTTCGGAGATGTTCGGCTACGTCGGAGACCTCCGCAGCAAGACCTCGGGTCGCGCAAGCTACTCGATGCAGTTCGACTCCTACGCCGAGGTTCCCCGGAACGTCGCCGAGGAGATCATCGCGAAGGCCAAGGGCGAGTAATCCACAGGGCGAAACGCCCGACGGACAAGACGCTCTAGGCTTGTCACCGGGACGCCAGGGGGCGTTCCCCGAAGGACCGGCGTCATCCGCCGTTTCCGGAGGGGACCGCCCCGGGCGCACCGGCATCCCAGCAAAGATCACCCTGGCGCCGATGAGTAAGGCGTACAGAACCACTCCCCAGGAGGACCCCAGTGGCGAAGGCGAAGTTCGAGCGGACTAAGCCGCACGTCAACATCGGCACCATCGGTCACATCGACCACGGTAAGACGACCCTCACGGCCGCCATTACCAAGGTGCTGCACGACGCGTACCCGGACCTGAACGAGGCCTCGGCCTTCGACCAGATCGACAAGGCTCCTGAGGAGCGCCAGCGCGGTATCACGATCTCCATCGCGCACGTCGAGTACCAGACGGAGTCGCGTCACTACGCGCACGTCGACTGCCCCGGTCACGCGGACTACATCAAGAACATGATCACGGGTGCGGCGCAGATGGACGGCGCCATCCTCGTGGTCGCCGCCACCGACGGCCCGATGCCGCAGACCAAGGAGCACGTGCTCCTGGCCCGCCAGGTCGGCGTGCCGTACATCGTCGTCGCGCTGAACAAGGCCGACATGGTGGACGACGAGGAGATCCTGGAGCTCGTCGAGCTCGAGGTCCGTGAGCTCCTCACCGAGTACGAATTCCCGGGCGACGACGTTCCCGTCGTCAAGGTCTCGGCGCTCAAGGCGCTCGAGGGCGACAAGGAGTGGGGCCAGACGGTCCTCGACCTGATGGCCGCCGTCGACGAGGCGATCCCGCAGCCCGAGCGCGACGTCGAGAAGCCGTTCCTCATGCCCATCGAGGACGTCTTCACGATCACCGGTCGCGGTACGGTCGTCACCGGCCGTATCGAGCGTGGTGTCCTGAAGGTCAACGAGACCGTTGACATCATCGGCATCAAGCAGGACAAGACCACGACCACGGTCACGGGCATCGAGATGTTCCGCAAGCTGCTCGACGAGGGCCAGGCCGGTGAGAACGTCGGTCTGCTCCTCCGTGGCATCAAGCGCGAGGACGTCGAGCGCGGCCAGGTCATCATCAAGCCCGGTTCGGTCACGCCGCACACCGAGTTCGAGGCCCAGGCCTACATCCTGTCGAAGGACGAGGGTGGCCGTCACACCCCGTTCTTCAACAACTACCGCCCGCAGTTCTACTTCCGTACCACGGACGTGACCGGCGTCGTGACCCTCCCCGAGGGCACCGAGATGGTCATGCCGGGCGACAACACCACCATGTCGGTCTCGCTGATCCAGCCGGTCGCCATGGAGGAGGGCCTGAAGTTCGCCATCCGTGAGGGTGGTCGTACGGTGGGCGCCGGCCAGGTCACCAAGATCAACAAGTAAGCGGACGACGGTCACGGCCGTCCGCGGTTCGCCGCGGGCGGTGACCTGATCCGGTGGCGGTCCCCGGACCGTCCCGGATCCGTGAGCGGTCAGTACGGGAGGGCCCCGCGCCTCGTCCTTCGGGACGGGGGGCGGGGCCCTTTCGCATGCCCGGGTACCGCTTCGGAGCGGTCCGGGTGCTCACTCCGGCCGGACGGGAGTGCCCCGCGGAGGCGGGGCGTGCGGTCGCGGGCCGGCGACGGGTGGCCCCGGACGCGCGAACGCGTCCGGGGCCGTGCCCGCCCGCGGGTGGTGGCACGGAACGTCGCTCGCGCGCCGGTGCCGGCGGCCCGGGCGCGCGGGGTCCTGCTACCAGGCGACGGGCAGTTCGTAGACGCCGTAGACCACCGCGTCGTGCTTGTAGCGGATCGCCTCCTCCTCGACCGCCGGGCGCAGGCCGGGGAAGCGCCGCAGCAGCGCCGGGTAGGCGAGCTGCAGTTCCTGCCGGGCGAGGTTCTGGCCGAGGCACTGGTGGGTGCCCTGGCCGAAGGCGAGGTGGCGTCGCGCGTTGGGGCGGGTGATGTCGAGTTCGTCGGGGTCGTCGAAGACGGTCGCGTCGCGGTTGGCGGAGTCGTTCGACAGGATCACGCCCTCGCCCGCGCGGATGAGCTGCCCGGAGATCTCGACGTCCTCCGTGGCCAGGCGCCGGCGTCCGGTGTGGACGATGGTGAGGTAGCGCAGCAGCTCCTCGACGGCGCCCGCGACGGCCGCCGGGTCCTCGGCGTCCCGCACGGCCTTCAACTGCGCGGGGTTGCGCATGAGCGCGAGCGTGCCGAGGGCGATCATGTTGGTCGTGGTCTCGTGGCCCGCGATCAGCAGCAGCATCGCGTCCTGGACGAGCCGGGCGCGGGTGGTCCCGCCGGTGAGCATGTGGTCCACGGCCACCTGGCTGATCAGGTCGTCCTGCGGGTCGGTGACCTTCGCGTCGATGAGGTCGCCGAGGTAGGAGCCCAGCTCCTCCATCGCCTCCATCGTCTCGTTGGCGGTGGAGTTCATGGAGATCAGGACGCGGGACCTGGACTGGAACAGGTGCTGGTCCTCGCGCGGCACCCCGAGGATCTCCGCGATGACGAGCGACGGCAGCGGCAGGGCGAACGTCGAGACCAGGTCGACCGGGGCGCCGGCGCGCTCCATGTCGTCGAGCAGCCCGTCGATGATCTCGTTCAGGCGGGGCACCAGCGCCCTGGCGCGCTTGACGGAGAAGTACGACGTGAACATGCGGCGGACCCGGTTGTGGTCCGGGTCGTCCATGGTGATGAAGGGGAGCGGGTTGCCGCTCCTGCGGCGGGCGGCGATGCCGGGGCTCTGGGTGGGGAAGCCCGGCCGGGTGGCGTCGGCACTGAACCTGCTGTCGGTGAGGATCGCGCGCTGGTCCTGGTAGCGGGTGACCAGCCAGGCCGGCGTACCGTCCCAGACCCGTACGCGGGAGAAGGGCTCGTGCTCGCGGAGCCCGGCGAGCTCGGCCGGCGGGTCGAAGGGGCAGCCGGCGGCGCGGGCGAGGGGGTAGCGGGGGTGCTCGGGGGCGGGACCCGCGGTGTCCGGCGCGACGAGCGGCGCGTTCCGCGGGGCGCTGTGCGGGCAGGTCGCGGGCTCGGTGGCGGCGGTGCTGTCCGCCGTGCCGTGCGCGGTGGTGGGAAGGGCTGTCTCCGTCATGGCGGGGGTGCTCCTGACTGCGGTGGGGGGTCAGCGAGTGAACGGTGCGGAGCGCGCGGTGCCTCGCGCGGGGCGGCGGAGCGCCGTGCGGGCCGGGGCGTCAGTCCTTGACGTCGATGGCGCCCGCGGGGCAGAGCCCCGCCGCCTCCTGGGCGCGGGCGAGGGCGTCCGCGTTGTCCGGCACGTGGTCCAGGAGGACGACGACGCCGTCCTCGTCCCGCTGGTCGAAGATGTCGTCCGCCGCGAGGACGCACTGTCCCGCGGCGCAGCAGCGGTCCTGGTCGATCTCGATGTGCATGCGCTTCTCCTTCATTACGTACCCTAAGTACGTGATACGCCGGTGGAGGCGGGCCGTGCAATGGGGCCTCGGGCGTCCGCGCAGCTGGTTGGCCGGAAACGTACGGCCCGGCATGATGCGGGGGTGGAGACGACTCCGGGGCCGCCCCCGTCACGCGCGGAGAGCATCACCGCCCTGCAGTCGGTGCTGAGCGCGCTGGCCTACAGCCTGACGCGGACCGCGGTCCACGCGCGAATGGTCGCCGCGGCCGGCATGCCCATCGACCGGGCGGGCCTGGCGCTGCTGCGCGTGCTGGCGGAGGAGCCCGAACCGTTACGGGTGGGAGAGCTGGCCCGCCGGCTCGACGTGCGGCATCCCCATGTCACGCGCCAGGTCAGCCAGTTGGCGGAGCAGGGCCTCGTGGAGCGGGTGGAGAGCGGCGACGACCGCCGGGTGCAGCTCGTCGCGCCCACCCGGCGCGGGCTGGACACCCTGGCGCGCGTGGTCCAGACCGCCGAGGCGAAACTGACCGAAAGTCTCGCCGGCGTGGACCCGGAACGGATCATGGCCGCGGTCGATGTCCTCGGCCGCCTCGACTTCACGCCGGGCTGGGGCGCGCGGGGCGCCGGCGGGAGCACCGGGGAGGGGCCGCCGGACGAGGACGCTGAGGACCGCGCGCGGGACTGAGCCGCCGGGCCGGGGCGACGGGAGGGCCGGGGTGTGCGGGCCGCCGCCGCGGGCCGGGCCCCGGCGAGGCCGAGGGCGCCTGT
>NZ_JAKGCV010000740.1 GCF_021556455.1 Streptomyces fuscigenes
CGAACCGCCCGCGCAGCCCGAGCCCTACCCCGGCGGCCTCGACGCGGCACGCCACGACGCGGCGGAGGCCCGCCGCTCGGTGCGCGGCTGCGCCCAGGACCTCTCGGCGGCCGAGGCTGCCCTGCGGGAGGCGAGCGACGTCCTCGTACGGCACGCCAACGCCACGCGCTACGAGCAGGTGCGCACCCCCGCGCGCCAGCAGATCCGCGAACTGCCCGCGGCCGCGCTGCCGGAGCACGCCGAGCGCTGGGCGGAGGCGTTCGCGCCGCGCCTGCGCGTCCTGACCGACGAGCTGGCCCAGCTCGAACGCAACCGGGACTCCATCGTCGACCGCATGCGCGGTCTCGTGGAGTCCTCGATGACGACGCTGCGCTCGGCACAGCGGCTGTCCCGGCTGCCCGAGGGCCTGGGCGAGTGGTCAGGACAGGAGTTCCTGCGCATCCGCTTCGAGGAACCGGACCGCACCGCTCTGGCGGAGCGGCTCGGCGAGGTGATCGACGAGGCCACCCGCGCGGCCCTGAAGAAGAACTCCGACCTGCGACGGGACGGCATGTCGCTGCTGCTGCGGGGGGTTCAGGCGGCGCTCCAGCCGAAGGGCGTCGCGGTCGAGATCCTGAAGCCGGACGCGGTGCTGCGCGCGGAGCGCGTGCCCGTCGGGCAGATGGGCGACGTCTTCTCCGGCGGCCAGCTGCTGACCGCCGCGATCGCCCTGTACTGCACGATGGCGGCCCTGCGCAGCAACGACCGGGGCCGCGACAAGCACCGCCACGCGGGCACGCTCTTCCTCGACAACCCGATCGGCCGCGCCAACGCCACGTACCTGCTGGAACTCCAGCGGGCGGTGTCCGACGCGCTCGGCGTCCAGCTCCTCTACACGACAGGCCTGTTCGACACCACGGCGCTGGCCGAGTTCCCGCTGGTCATCAGGCTGCGCAACGACGCGGACCTGCGCGCCGGCCTCAAGTACATCAGCGTGGAGGAGCACCTGCGGCCCGGCCTGCCCGCCCCGGACGCCGAGGGCGGCCAGGCGCACGGCGAGATCACCGCGACACGCGTCTTCCGCCGGACCCCTGCGCAGGAGCAGCAGGCCGCGGGGAGCGGGGGAGCGGACACCGGCCGGACGGCGGGTGGCGCTGCCGCCGGGCCGGGCGGGCGGATCCCCGCACAGGAGGGACTGGTCCGAGGGGCCGCCGCGACCGAGGCCCCCGCCCGGGAGATCCCGGCGCAGGACAGGCCCGGTCGGGACGCCTCGGCACCCGAAGGCCCGGCATCGGAGGACCGCACCACCGTGGCGGAGCCCCGCGAGGGCTGACCGGGCTGACGGGCCCGGGCGGCAGGACGGGCCTGCGCGGGGAACGATCCCGAGGGCCGGAGGGCCCGGGCCGACGGGCCCGGGCGGACGGGGAACGTCTCCGCGCACCTCGGGCCCTCCGGCCGCATCCGATCCGTCCGCCGGAGCCGCGGACACGGCGAGGCCCGGCGGGCAGGCGAGAGGTCGGCGCACCCGGCCACCGGCACGCCGAGGCCCGGCGGGCCGACG
>NZ_JAKGCV010000741.1 GCF_021556455.1 Streptomyces fuscigenes
CCGGGCCGCTGCGTGCCGCAGGCCGCGAGCGGGACGGCCGCGAGGGCCGCCACCACCGCCACCGCGACGCCCCGACCGGTCCTGCCGCGCCCCGTACCTCCGTACACGCCCTCTGCCATGCCGCCCGCCTCCCCGTCTTCGCCCCTCGGGCCCGGTCTCCCCGCGCCCCGCCGGGTCGCGTCGCGCCCCGCCGGCCGGGCCCACGCTACGGGCCGCCGGGCTCGCTCGTCGTGAGTGCCCGTACTCATGATCCGATCCCGCGAAGGGGGCCCGGCAGGTACGGCCGGCCCGCGGCGCGCGGGGGGACGGGCCGTCTCCGGGCAGGCACCACGGCGGCCCGGGGTCCGCGGGCCCCGGGCCGGTGCCCGTGCTGTGCGCGAGCCGTGACGCGACTAGGGTCGAAGCAGGGCTTTCCCCGGCATTCGCGCCGGGGCCGCCCGGAGCGGCGAGGAGGCCGGAGCACGCGCGGCGTGCAGGCACGAGCGGGAGCGCGAGGTGACGTCATGGCCACGCTGGTGTCCGTCAACGTGGGTCTGCCCAAGGACGTGGCGTGGCACGGCCGGACCGTCCACACCGGCATCTACAAGAGTCCCGTCGCGGGGCCCGCCATGGTGCGCCGCCTGAACATCGACGGGGACGGCCAGGGCGACCTGGCGGGCCACGGCGGCGAGATGCGGGCCGTGATGGTGTATCAGCTGGACTCCTACCGGTACTGGGCGAAGGAGCTGGGCCGCGACGACCTGGGGCCCGGCGGGTTCGGCGAGAACTTCACGGTGGACGGGCTGCCCGACGACGAGGTGTGCGTCGGCGACCGCTACCGCATCGGCGGGGCCGTCTTCGAGGTCTCCCAGCCCCGGGTCACCTGCTACCGGGTCGGCCTCCGCCTCGGCGAGCCGCGCATGCCCGCCCTGCTCGTCTCCCACCGCCGCCCCGGCTTCTACCTGCGGGTCATCGAGGAGGGCGAGGTCGAGGCGGGCCAGGAGATCGTGAAGATCGACTCCGGTCCCGGCGAGATGTCCGTGGCCGAGGTCGACGGCCTGCTCTACCTGCCGGGCCATTCCCGCGAGCGGCTGCGCAGGGCCCTGCGCATCGACGCGCTGAGCCCCGGCTGGCAGCAGTCGTTCCGGACCATGCTGGAGGAGGGCGGGACGAGCGGCGCGCCCGCGGCGCCCCCGGGACCCGCCTGGCCGGGCTTCCGGCGCCTCCGGGTCGTCCGCGAGCAGAGGGAGAGCCGCAGCGTCCTGTCGCTGTGGCTCGCGGCCGAGGACGGCTCCGCCCTCCCGGCCGCCCGGCCCGGGCAGTACCTCACCGTGCGCCTCGACACGGCCCCCGCGCCGGCCGGGGGGTCCGGAGCGGATTCCGGCGGGGGCTCCACCGGAACGTCCGGCGGGGACTCCGCCACGGATTCCGGCGGGACGAGCGACCGGGCCGCTCCCGGGGCGACCGCGGCCGCTCCGGGAGGAGACGGAACCGCCGGAGCGGCGCGGGGCGACGGCCCGGAAACGGGAGAAGCGGCACGGA
>NZ_JAKGCV010000742.1 GCF_021556455.1 Streptomyces fuscigenes
GCGCCCCGGGCGCCGCGGCGGACAGCGGCGCGGGTGCCGCGGCGGGGCCGCCGGTCGCCCGGGGCAGCGCGCGGAGGGCGGCCCGCCGGGATCTGCGCGACAGGATCTGGCGCGCTCCCAGGAGCGACACGTCGTCCGTGAGTTCGGTGAACAGCTGCGCGTCCGTCACCCGGGTCTCCGGGCCGAAGAGCGTGGACAGCGCGGGCCTGGGTCGGCCGGACTGGAGTGCGACGACCTCCCTCAGCACGCCGGTCAACTGCTCCGCCATCTCCTCGGCGGAGGAGAACCGGCGCGCCGGGTCCGGGTCGGTGGCGCGCACCAGCAGGCGGTAGAAGGACTCGTACCGCTGGAAGACGTCGATGTGCTCGGGGTCGGGCAGGGAGTCGACGAAGACGTTCGTGTAGCCCTGGAAGTCGAACGTGAGCACCGCGAGCGTACGGGCGACCGTGTACAGGTCGGAGGCGACCGACGGGCCGGTCTCCGCCACCTCCGGCGCCTGGTAGCCGACCGTGCCGTAGATCGCGGACTCCTCGTCGTCCATCCGCCGTACCGCGCCCATGTCTATGAGCTTGAGCTGGTCCTCGGTCTGGATGGCGTTGTCGACCTTGAAGTCGCAGTACAGGAGATTGCGGCTGTGCAGGTGGCCGAGCGCGCCCAGCGCCTCGATCCCGTAGGCGCACGCCTGCTCCACCGGCAGCGGGTCGCGCCTGCCGTCGGTGGGCGAGCGGCGGTCGTTGGCGATCTCCTTGAGCGACTTCCCCCCGACGTACTCCATGACGATGTAGCCGTCCATGGAGCCGGTGCGGGGGTCCAGGTGCTCGACGAAGTTGTAGATGCGGACGATGTTCGCGTGCTCGATCTCGGCGAGGAAGCGCCGTTCGGACACGGCCGCGGCCATGGCGTCGGCGTCGCCCGTGTCGAGCAGGCCTTTGAGGACGACCCAGCGGCCGTCCACCGCGAGGTCCACGGCCAGGTAGATCCAGCCGAGGCCGCCGTGCGCGAGGCAGCCCGCGATCTCGTACTGGTCGTGCACGACCTCGCCCGCGCGCAGCTTCGGCACGAACGAGTAGGGGTGCCCGCACTTGGTGCAGAAGCCCTCCGTGCGCCCGGGCCTGCCGCCGCGCGAACGGCCCACGGGGGCACCGCAGTCGGAACGGGAGCAGAACCGCTTGCGCTCGGGCACCTGGGCGTCGTCCATGACCGCGTCGCGCGGGTCCGGCTTCGGCACGTCGGGGATCGACACGAGTCCCGCGCCGAGCCGGCCGCTGCCGGAGGACCCGGCCGACGTGCCCGAGCTGATCACGGAGACGGACCCGCCCGAGGTCTCGCCGGGCAGCGAGCGCGAGAGCCGGCCGGAGACCGAGCGCCGCGAGGAGGAGGACCTGGAGGTCGAGGAGCGCGAGGAGCCCCCGAGGCCCTCCGTCCCGGCGCCCGTGCCCGACGTGTCGCCGGCGCCCGTCCGGGCGCCCGGGCCCGCCGCGGTGCCCGCGCCCGCGAGTCCGGCGAACGCC
>NZ_JAKGCV010000743.1 GCF_021556455.1 Streptomyces fuscigenes
GGCGGGCGCCGGGCGCGCCGCCCGGCCGCACGGACCGTGCGCGGCGCCACCCCGCACGGACCGTGCGTCCCGTCCGGCGTCGCGCCCGGCCCCTGTCGCGGCGGTCCCGGGAACCGAATGGAGCCCGTGCGCGTACTCTGGGTAGTACAACGACTGTCCCCGGCGCGGCGCCCGCACCCGAAGTCACCTTGAGCGATCAGGGCTGATGCCGGGAGACGGAGCCAACAGCACACCCCAGGGCCGCGCCACACCGCACGGCCCCGCACCGAGGAGCAGACCACTGGGCAAGCGACAGCCCGAAGGCCCGCCGCCCGCACCCGCGGTGCAGCGCATCCGACTGCGCTACACCAAGCGCGGCCGCCTCCGGTTCACCAGTCACCGCGACTTCCAGCGCGCTTTCGAGCGGGCGCTGCGCCGCGCCGAGGTACCGATGGCGTACTCGGCCGGGTTCACGCCGCATCCGAAGGTGTCGTACGCCAATGCCGCACCCACCGGCACGGGCAGCGAGGCCGAGTTCCTGGAGATCGCCCTCGCGCAGCCCCGCGACCCCGCGGCGCTGCGCGACCTGCTCGACGCGTCGCTGCCCACGGGCCTCGACATCGTCGACGCGGTGGAGGCCCGGACCCCGGGCCTCGCCGACCGGCTGGAGGCCTCCGTGTGGGAGCTGCGGCTGGACGGCGTCGCGCCGGCCGAGGCGGAGGGCGCGGTGAGCGCGTTCCTCGCGGCCGACGCGGTCGAGGTGGAGCGCCGCACCAAGAACGGCGTGCGGGCCTTCGACGCGCGCTCCGCCGTCGTCGACCTGCGGGTCGAACCGGTGGCCGGCGACGGCTCGGGCTCCGCGGACACGGGGCCCTGTGCGATACTGCGCCTGGTTGTTCGGCACGCGACACCCGCCGTACGACCCGACGACGTCCTGTCCGGTCTCCGAGCTGTGGCCGACCTGGCGCCGCCGGTCCCCGCAGCGGTGACCAGGCTGGCGCAGGGGCCCCTCGACGAGGAGTCCGGAATGGTGACCGACCCGCTCGCGCCCGACCGCGAGGCGGAGCCGGCGGGCCGCACCCAGGCCCCCGGAACCGCCGCCGCGGCGGCGGGGACGGGCCCGGTCCCCGCTTAGGACGGTCGTCACAGCGCAGCCCTCGAATCCGGGAGCCACCTGGATCGGGCCGCGCACCGACCAGAAGACTTTCGCCAGGCCGTACCCGCGGGACAAGCGGGTAGGGAACCGGCGAGCCAGACACGTAAGTTCCCGTGCGGCGCCCGCGCCCCGGGCGGCGGCGGACGCGCACTGCGCGGACCGCCGCCGGACCGGAATCAGGCGCGGCGCCCGGGAACGTGACGGGAGAAACGCCCGGATGTCCAACGACCCCACGTCCTCCGGCACGGCCGGAGAGACCACGGAAGACAACAACAGCCCCAGCGACACCCTGCCGCCGCGCCGCCGGCGCCGCGTCGCGTCGCGCCCGGCGGGCCCGCCCGCCGGCACTCCGAAGGCCGCGGCCGACAG
>NZ_JAKGCV010000744.1 GCF_021556455.1 Streptomyces fuscigenes
CGCGGCCCGGCCCCGGGGGCACATCGGCGCGGCCGGCCCCCTGGGATCAGCGGGGCCGCCGGCGGTCCGGCCCGTGCGCTGCCGGTCCCGTGCGCTGCGGGTCCCGCCCGGCCGCTACGCGGCGGCCTTGGCCTTGGTCGCGTACATGTCCACGTACTCCTGGCCGCCGAGGCGCATGACCTCGGCCATCACGGAGTCCGTGACCGCGCGCAGTACGTACCGGTCGCGCTCCATCCCGTCGTACCGGGAGAACTCCATGACCGGCCCGAACCGGACGGTCACCTTGCCCGCGCGCGGCAGGCCCTTGCCGTCGGGCTGCAGCTTGTCCGTGCCGATCATCGCGAACGGCACCACCGGCGCGCCCGTCATCAGCGTCAGCCGGGCGATGCCCGTGCGCCCGCGGTACAGGCGGCCGTCGGGGGAGCGGGTGCCCTCGGGATAGATGCCGAAGATGTTGCCCTGCTCCAGCACCCGGCTGCCCGTCATGAGCGCGGCGACGCCGCCGCGCCCGCCGTCCCGGTCCACGGGGATCATGCCGACACCGGTGAAGAACCAGGCCATCGCCCGGCCCTTGATGCCCCGGCCCGTGACGTACTCGTCCTTGCCGATGAAGAAGACCTGCCGGTCGCAGACGAGCGGCAGGATCATCGAGTCGATGAAGGTCAGGTGGTTGCCGGCGAGGATCACGGGACCGGTGCCCGGAATGTGCTCGGCGCCCTCCACCCTCGTACGGAACGCGAGGCGCATGAGCGATCCGAGCGTCGCCTTGAGGAACGCGAAACGGGACAACGGGTCCTCCGTGTCGTCGGCTGGCATGGATGAACGGCGAGGTCTGTGGCGGTGAGGACATTACTCGGCGGGCGTGGCGCGGCGCACGTCGGGAGCCGCGGGAGGGCACCGGGCAGGCCCACACCCGCCGCACAGTCCCCTCACAGGCCGGGGAGCCGATGCTGCCCGGCCGCCCCAACCGCCCCCGTGCGCAAGGGGCCTGGCCGGGAGGCCGGTGCCTGCTCGTCAGGCGCCCGACACGCGTCCGGGGCGTCGGGGGAGCATCGCGGCCCGGGAGGACCGACGGGGCGCGGGCGGCCTCCCGGGCCCCGGGTCCCGGCCCCCGCGCAGCGGGCGGGGCCGCTCGACCGTCCGCCACCGGTGTGCTGATCGTACGTACGTCCCGTGTCTCCCCGGACGGGTGAGCGGCCGCCCCCGCAGCAACCGATGCCCGCCGGGGGGACGTCTCGCCGTGCATGGTCACCAGATCCGGGGCCGGGGAACTGTTCGCCCTGCTCTCCCCGCTCGTACGCGCCGAGGCCGCGGCGGAGGCCGCGGCCGCCGCGGTGGAACCGCGCGATCTCGAACAGGCCGTGTGGGTGCGCCTCCTGGAGCGCCTGCCGGGCGAGGGGCCCCCGCCCGACGCGGTCCGCTGGGTCCGGGGCGCGGTGCGCGGCGAGGCACGCCGGGCCCGCCGCACCGCCGCCCGCGAACTCCCCTACGGGGGCGGAC
>NZ_JAKGCV010000745.1 GCF_021556455.1 Streptomyces fuscigenes
ACGAGGGTGGAGACGGCGGTCGCGTGGACGGCGTGCGTGTGCACGACGGCGAGCGCGTCGGTCCTCCGGTAGACCGCGAGGTGCATGGGCAGTTCGCTGGTGGGGGTCATGCGGCCGAGGACCTGCGCTCAGATGCCAGTCCTCGACGAGCGCGGACACGCCCGGCACGTTCGTGCGGTCCGTGCGGTACGCGTAACGCACGGCGGGACGGGCGGCGAGCACCGTCTGCCACAACTGCCCGCCGCCCGCGGCGCGGATCTGCCGGCCCTCTGGCGTGCGCGCCGCCGCGGCGACCCCGGAGCACCAGTCGGGCCAGTCCTCGGTACGGTCGGCGAGCTCCCGGTAGACCGCGTCGGGCGGCACGCCGATCTCGGCCCCGAACGTGAGGCGCATCGGCGCCGATTCCACGAAGTCCAGTTCCACCGGATGTATCCGTCGGACCACGGTCCTCACATCCCACGGGTGGCGCGGGCGGCCCCGCCCCCGGTGGGCGGGTACCGCGCCCCTACGAGACGGGTTCCACCGGAGCGACCCCTTGAAGCGTCCCTCCCGTCGCCAGTTGCGCCGACAGCCGCACGGCGCCGCCGCCCGGCGCGCGCACGGTGAGCGTCGTCGCCGCCGCCCGCGCCCGGACGCCGCCCGCGGCGGTGATCGACGTGACGGCGCGGCTTCCGGCGGCCAGGAGGTACGGGTGCCCCGCGGCCGACCGCCACCGCAGGCCCGCCACCACGTTCTGGCCGAACCTGCTGCACAGCGCCGTGTCCTCGGCCTTCGCCACGAACGTCCCCGGCGCGGACACCGCCGCGGCGGGCTGCTGGAACTGCACCATCACCCGCCCGGGCCCGCGCCAGGTGTCCGCGCGCGAGCACACCCAGGTGGCGCGCCCGGCGCGCTCGGGCAGGTCCTGCACGGCGAAGGCCCAGTTGTTCACCGCCTTCACGCCCCCGCCCCGCAGCTCGCCCAGGGTGCAGGCGGTGCGCGCCCAGCTGACGAGCGCGGGCCCCGACGTGGCCTCACGGGGCTGGCGCGCGGGCGCGCCCGCGCCCGGGGGCGGGGTGTAGGTCAGGTGCACCGGCGACAGGTCGCCGAGGTCGGTCAGCAGGAACGCGTGCCTCTCCGCGATCCGGCTCGACGAGCGCAGCTGGAGCGCGGGCCACGACGAGCAGGACCCGTCCGCCGCCGGGCCGGGGACCGGGGCGGTCACCCCGTCGGGGCCCACGCGCACCGCCGCCGCGGGGGTGTCCGGACGCAGCAGGTCCCGGCGGGTGGTCTCCGCGACCCACGGCGCCAGAAGGTAGCGGACCGTACCGCGGCCGCGGCCGACCACGAGCGCCGCCGCCGTCGTCACGTCCCCGTCGTCGGCCCGCGCCACGTCCAGGGCCGCGGCGCCGCCGCCGGTGGGGGCACCCCCTCTGGGGGAGGGCTCCGCGTAGCGCGCGACCCGGCCGCCGTCCGAGAGCAGCACCACCGTGGCCGGGCCCACGTCGC
>NZ_JAKGCV010000746.1 GCF_021556455.1 Streptomyces fuscigenes
CGCGCCCCCCGCCCCCCGCTCCCCGCTCCCCGCTCCCCGCTCCCCGCTCCGAGGGTGCGTGCCGCCACCGCACCCGTGCCCTTCGACGGGGCCGCCGGCCCGCGCCGCCCCGCGGCCGCCGTGGCGCGGCGCCCCGCACCCACCACCCACTCCTCCGCACAGAGCAGGACCACCGTGATGAGCGACAGCAACCCGATGCACGACATCCTGACGCGCTGGAAGGCCGCGTTCGACGGCCACCTGCCGGACGCCATGGCCGAACTGTTCACCCCCGACGCGCTGTTCCAGGGTTTCGACCCGGACGTCGCGGCCGGCCGGGAGGCGGTGCGCGCGTACTACGACGCCGTGCCCGAGCGGCGCACCGCCGACGTCACCGTGCTCCACACCTACACGATCGGCGAGGACGCGGCCGGCGGGTTCGCGGACGTCGTCTTCCGGGACCCGACGGGGTGGCAGGCGCCCGTGCACCTGTCCCTCGTCCTGCGCCGCGACGCGGACGCCTGGCGCATCCGCCAGTACCACGTGTCCCGGATCAGCACCGAGCACTGAACGGCCGACGGCCGCCGCCGGGTTCGTTGTTCGGACCCCGTCCGGGCCGTCCGGCGCGCCGCGGCGGCGTTCCGCGGACCCCCGCACGGGCCCCGCGGGCGGCATCCGTACGGGCAGGACGGCCCGTACGCCCCGTCGGCACCTCGGCCGGACGCCGGGCGGCGGGACCGCTTCCGCGCGGGCCCCGCGGGTAGAGTCCGCCCATGGCCGAACCGTCACACAATGGAGTCGATCGGGCACCCGGCGACGCGAACGTCAGGGTCTCCGACACCAGTCGCGTGGAGGCGTTCAGCGACGGTGTGTTCGCCATCGTCATCACCCTCCTCGTACTCGACCTGCGCCTTCCGGAGCACCGCCCCGGGGAGCTGTTCCACGCGCTGCTGGCCGAGTGGTCCGCGTACGTCGCCTTCCTCGTCTCCTTCGCCTACGTGGGCGTCCTGTGGGTCAACCATCACGCCCTGTTCCACCGGGTGCGGCACATGGACTCCGGCCTGCTGTGGATCAACGTGGCCATCCTGCTCAGCGCGGTGATCGTGCCCTTTCCCGCCGCCGTGCTCGGGGACGCGCTGGCCGAGGGCAGCCGGCACGACGAGCGCGTCGCCGTCGTGTTCTACGCGCTCGCCGCCGCGGCGATGGCGGCCCCGTGGTGGTGGGTCTTCACCTATCTCAGCCGCCACCTGTACCTGCTCGAACCGGGCGTCAGCGACACCTATCTGACGACGCAGCGCGTACGGCCGCTGACCGGACTCGGCCTCTACGTGGTGTGCGGCGTCGGGGGCTGGTTCGTGGGGCCCGCGCTGGGCCTGGTGTGCATCGTCGTGGTGATCGTGTACCACGCCCTGACCAGCGAGGGGCTGCGCGAGGGCCCGCTCGGCCCGCTCCTGCGGCCGCGACGGCGCTGAGCCGCGGCGCCGCGCGCGGGCCCCGGGC
>NZ_JAKGCV010000747.1 GCF_021556455.1 Streptomyces fuscigenes
GCGCGGGCCGTACGGGCGCGCGCCGCCCATGCTCCGGTGCCCCTGCTCCGCGCGCGCCCGGAACGGCCGCCACCGGCCCTAGCCTCAGCGCGAACGCGGCCGTGGCCGGGGGCCGTCGGGAGACCCCCGAGGCCCGGCCGGCCGCGGCGACTCCGGGGAGGGCACGTGCTCGAATCAGCACCGCGCGTCAGCGTCACCGCCATGGACTCCCGGGCCGACGTCGTCGTCATCGGGGCAGGCGCCGCAGGTCTCGCCGCCGCGCACCACCTGGCGGCCGGGGGGCTGAGCGTCACCGTGCTCGAAGCGGCTCCCCGGGTGGGGGGACGCATGGCGACGGAACGGGTCGACGGCTTCCTGCTCGACCGCGTCGGCCCATTGCTCAGCACGGCGTACCCGGAGCTGCGCCGCACCCCGGGCCTGGAGGCCCTGCCGCTGAGGCCGTTCGCCCCCGGATTCACCGTCCACAGCGACGGCCGGCGCCACCGGGCGGGCGTGGTGCGCCCGGCCCGGGGCACGAGGGGCGCACTCAAGGGCATACGCGCCCTCGCGAGCGCCCCTCTGGCTCCGTTGCCGCCGCGGGCCGCAGCTCTGGACCACGCGCGCCTGGGCGCCGCCCTCGGCCGGCTCGCGACCACGCCCGCGGAGCGACTGCTCGCCCGGCCGGAGCGCACCGCGCGCGAGGCGTATGCGTCGCCGCTGACCCGGCTGCTGCTCTCGGCGCTGCTGTACGACCCGGGGCTGACGTCCTCCAGCCGGGGCGCGGACCTGGCGCTGCGCTCCTTCGCGCGCGGGCGGCTCTGCGTGCCCGAGGGAGGATCGGCCGTGCTGCCGGAGATCCTCGCGGCGACGCTGCCGCAGGGGTGCGCGGTGCACACGGACGTGTGCGTGACGGACGCGTCGATCAACCGCGTGACGACCAAGGAGCACGGCGAGATCGCCTGCCGGGCGCTGGTGGTCGCGACCGGCGCGCGGGCCGCGGCCGAGCTGCTGCCGGGGCTGCGCGTACCGGACTTCCAGCAGGTCACGGTCTTCCACCACGCCGCGCCCGCCGAGCCGGGCACCGGTACGGCGCTGCTGCTCGACGCCGACCTCGGCGGGCCGGTGTCGCACACCGCGGTCATGAGCGCGGTGGATCCGGGCCGCGCGCCGCGGGGGCGCGCCCTCGTGTCGTCGACCGTGCTCGGGCCGCCCCCGCCGGAGGCGGAGGTGCGCGGCCATCTGGCGCGGATGTACGGCGTGCCGACGGGACGGTGGGAGGTCCTCGCCTCCCACCACGACCCGGAGGCCGTCCCGGTGATGCGCCCGCCGCACGACCCGCGGCGGTCCGTGCGCCTGCTGGGCGGGCTGTACGTGTGCGGCGACCACCGCGACACGAACACCGTCCAGGGCGCCCTGCACTCGGGCCGCAGGGCCGCCCGCGCGGTCCTGGCGGACCTGGCGGGAGGCGCCGCGCGGC
>NZ_JAKGCV010000748.1 GCF_021556455.1 Streptomyces fuscigenes
GTCTCGCCGTAGCGGTCCACGACGATGGAGTCGCCGTCGTAGACCAGCTCGTCCTGACCGCCGGTCATGGCGAGGTACGCGGTGGTGCAGCCGGCCTCCTGGGCGCGCTTGCGTACCAGTTCGAGGCTCGGCCGTCGCCGGGGACTCGCCGCCGTGCGCGCGCAGCTGCGCCGTGTAGGCGCCGGGGCCGGCGGGCGGGGCCGGCGGGTGGAGACCGTGACGGTTCCCGACGAGCGCGCCGCCCTCGCCCTCGTCGCCGCCGGCGCGGCGACGCTCGTCACCGCGGACGGCACGCTCTGCGCCGAGGGCGTCGCCCGGGCCGAGACCACCGACCCGCCGCTGCCCCTGCGGCTGCGCGTGGTGTGGGGCGCCCGCGGGCCCGGGCGCGAGGAGACCGAGCGGGTGGCCCGCTCGCTGGCGCGGGCACTGACCCGGGAGGCCGCGGCATGAGCGGCGAGCGACGCGGCGGCGGCGTGGAGGACACGCTGCGCGGGATGTTCGCGGACGCGGGAGTCCGCGGCTGGCTGCACGTGGCCGACCTGCGGCGGCCGTCCGCGCGGGTCGCCGTCGATCCGGACGAGCCGGTCCCGGTGGGTTCCCTGTACAAGGTGCCGCTCATGGCGGCCTTCTGCCGGCTGGTCGACGCGGGCGACCTCGACCCGGCGCGCGCGCTGACCGTCGGGCCGGACGACCGGGTGCCGGGCCCGACCGGCCTGTCCCTGCTGCGCGATCCGGTGACCGTCTCGCTGCGCGACCTGGTGGCGCTCATGATGAGCATCTCGGACAACACGGCGGCCGACGCGGTGCTGCGCGTCGTGGGGCCGGCGGCGGTCGAGGACGTCTGCCGCCTGTTCGGCATGGACGGCACACACGTCCACGGGGGCGCCGCCCGCACCTTCGAACGGCTCGTCGCGGAGACCGGCGCCGGCTCGCTGGCCGGCGCGATGGACCGCGTCGCGGACAACGACGCGGCCGTCCCCGAAGGCGTCTACGACCCCGCGTACAAGGCGTCCAGCACGCCCGGTGACCTGGCGCGGCTGCTGCGCGCGATCTGGACGGACGAGGCGGCCTCACGCGAGCAGTGCCGCTTCATGCGGGCGGTCATGGGCAGCCAGCCGTGGCACCACCGCCTCGCCTCCGGCTTCCCGTACGACGACGTGACCGTCTCGGGGAAGACCGGCACCTTCGGCGCGATGCGGCACGAGGCGGGCGTGGTCGAGCTGCCCGGCGGCGGCGCCTACACGGCCGTCGTGTTCACGCGGGCCGCCCGCGCCGACCGCAGGCTCCCGCGGGCCGACGCGGTGATCGGCGCGGCGGCCCGGGTGGCGGTGGAGGAGCTGCGCGGCCAAGAGGGCACCTGAGCCGGCCCGCCCCGGCGCCGGGGCGCGTGCGGTGCTGAGGTGCGGGCCCGCGCCGGGGCGCGTGCGGTGCTGAGGTGCGGGCCCGCGCC
>NZ_JAKGCV010000749.1 GCF_021556455.1 Streptomyces fuscigenes
CGCGGGGGGCGGGCCCGCCGCTGTCCGGCCGGCCGCCTTCGGGCCCGACCGCGCCGGGGCCTTCGTCCCGGGCCGGGGCGGGGGGCCGGGAGGCGTGGTCCCCGGCCCGCATGACGCGGTCCAAACAGGTGTGCACGAGCCCCAGCAGGGCCCCGAGGCTGCGGGAGGCGCGGGCCGTCAGCTGCGCGCCGTCGCGGTGCCTGCCGTCGATCCAGGGATGCAGCGCGTAGCAGTCCCCGCCGACGACGGCGACCGTGTCCCCGTCCTTGCCCTCGACGGGCGGTGCGACGGGCACGCCGAGCGCCTGCAGGCGCCGGATGGCGCGGTGCTGGCGGGTGATCGCGTCGCGGTCTCCGTCCAGATGGTGCTTGAGGAAGTAGGTGCCGCGCGTGGTCGTGAGCCGGTATCCGCGATTCAGCAGCCCCTGCGCGACCGGGGCGCAGGCCAGCGGCTCGCCCGCGCCGCCGTAGTGGCGTAACAGGGCGCCGAGGGGAGGGCCCCCGGCGTCGCCGGCCGGCGGCCGGGCGCCCCGGGGCACCGCCGTGACGACGGGGGACAGCGGGACGGCGGCACCCGCGCGCAGCGGCACGACGAGCGGGGGCGCCGTGATCGGCGCGGGTCCTGCGACGAGCGGGGCCCCCGGGGCCGGTGCGGCCCCCGGGACGAGGGAGGGAGCGACGAGCGACGAGGGGGCGACGAGCGACGAAGGGGCGAAGGCATATGAGCGCGGCACCCGTCAGATGATAGTTGACACTGCGTGTTGGCCCTGTCGCTCTCCGAAACCCCCCGGGGCGGGCTCCATACGGTGTATGGAGGTCAACTCGGGCACGAGGCGCAGGTACACCGGCTCGAAGGGCTCGCCGTCCACCCGCAGCGGCGGCGGGCCGAACAGCGCCCGCTGCTCGTCGGTGGCCCGGACGATCGTCGCGGTGCCGATGCACTGGACGGACCAGCCCGGCTCCGGGGCGCCCGCCGGGCCGGGGGGCCGCCCGGTGAGGTTGTCCGCGCCGTACGCCACGACGGTGCCGCTGCAGGCGCGGTGGTAGCCGAGGCCCATGTGCATGCGCAGCAGGACGGCGTCCGGCAGGACGACATGGCGGGCGGGCGCCACGAACGGCAGCGCCCGCAGGGTCGCCGCGAGCCGTCCGTGGGGGACGCTCGCCAGCAGGGCGATGGCCTCGGTCGCGTCGGGAGCTTCGGTGGGCATGTCACCACCGTGCGTCACCGCGCGGCCGCCGGAACAGAGGAGAGTGCCCCGAGACGCAGGGCCTTAGGGCCTTTCGTGCGGACGGCGCACCCGATGCGTCCGGCGCCGACGGCCCGCCGGTCGCCGACGGCGGAGTCGGCCCGGCCGGTACGCACGGCCCAGGCGGCCCAGGCGGCCCAGGCGGCCCCCACGGCCCGGACGCCCCGTACGGGCCACCCGGCTCGCACGACC
>NZ_JAKGCV010000074.1 GCF_021556455.1 Streptomyces fuscigenes
CGTCCGGACGCCACCCGGACGGGCGGGCGCGGGCCGTGCGGCGGCGCCGCGGCGCCGACACGGGACCCGATCACCGAGCGGCCGGGTCCACGGGCCCCGGCACCTCACCGCCCCGCCGCCAGCCGCTCGATCGCGGCCATCGGCACCGGCAGCCAGTCGGGGCGGTGCCGGGCCTCGTACAGCACCTCGTAGATCGCCTTGTCCGTCTCGTAGGCGCGCAGCAGTTCCGGCTCGTCGCGCGGATCGGTGCCCGCGGCCTGCGCGTATCCCTCGCAGTACGCGTCGCGGCAGCGCGCGGCCCAGTCCCCGCGCCACGGCTCGTGGGAGCGTGCCGCGTAGTCGAAGGAGCGGAGCATGCCCGCGACGTCGCGCACCGGGGGCTGCGGCCTGCGGCGCTCGGCGAGCGGCCGGGCCGGCTCGCCCTCGAAGTCGATCACCGACCAGCTGCCGTCGGGGCTGCGCAGGGTCTGCCCCAGGTGCAGGTCGCCGTGGACGCGCTGGGCCGGCCGGGTGCGGGTGCCGAGGCGCCCGAGGGCGTCGAACGCGGCACGCAGCCCGGGCGCGTGGGGCATCAGGGCGGGGACCGCCTGCGCCGCGGTGTCCAGCCTGCGGTTCATGGCCTCGGCGAGCTGGGCCGTGCGCGCGGCGTCCAGCACCACGGTCGGCAGCGCGGAGGCGAGGGCGAGGTGGACCTCGGCGGTGGCCCGGCCCAGCTCGCGGGCCTCGGGCACGAAGTCGCGGCCGCCGGAGAGCGCCGCCAGCGCGAGCTGCCAGCCGTCGGTGGAACCGCGCAGGTACGGCTGCAGGACGCCGAGCGTCAGCTGCTCGCCGCTGCCCGCCGGATCGGCCGCCTCGAACCACGCCACCGGGGCCGGCACCCGCGCGCAGCCCTCCGCCGCGAGCGCCAGCGGGAGTTCCAGGTCCGGGTGGGGTCCCGGGACGACCCGTCGCAGGATCTTGAGGATGTAGGCGTCGCCGTAGACCAGCGAGGTGTTGGACTGCTCGGCGTCGAGCAGCCGGGGGGCCAGTGCGGCCGGGATGCGGTCCGCGCGGCCGAAGCGCAGCGGTCCGACCTGCTCGACACTGCGCAGCCGGTCCATCAGCACGCCCGCGAGGTAGGGGTCGTGGACCGCGTCGTAGACGGTACGGCCCGCGAGGGGCCCCTGCGCCGCCCGCCCGACCAGGGCGGGCCCGAGGTGCGGCGGCAGCGACGTCCTTACGCCGAGCAGCAGTTGGTAGCAGTCGCCGCCGCCGGGGGCGGCCGAGGGCCGGCCCGTGTCGTGCTGCTCGACCCGTAGCAGCAGGTGCAGCAGCCCCGGGCCCTCGCCGCCCGAGGGGACCGGAGGCAGCAGTTCGGTCACCGAGACCGGGACGAGCGCGGTGAGGCTTCGGCCCTTGCCCGCGAACCAGCGCTGCCTGGGCAGCCATTCCCGCAGCAGCGGGGCGAGGGAGTCGACGGTGGCCGCCGCGGCGGCGGACGGTGTGAGGGTCCGCACGCCCGCGGGACGTGCGGTACTCCGGGTGGATGCAGCCTTCGGCATGGCAGCGCGTCCTTTCCCCGGGCACACCACAGGATGCGCAGAGTGTCCCGGATTGCGGCAGTTGCTGTCCGGCTGTACGGGATGTGTCGGGTGAGGATGGTCCGTACGGGGTCGGGCCCGTGACGGACGATCCGGACGCGGCCCGTGCCCCACGAACCGGCCGTCCGTGAGAGTGCCCCGTGCCGGGCGGTGGAAACCGCCCCGCACGGGCGCCGTCGGTCCGGTCCGCGCCGGCGCGCCGCTCCCGCGCGCGCCGGCGCGGACCGTCAGGAGCGCGGCTTCCCGGGAGCGGGCGCCCCGCCGGGTGCCGGCGGGGCCGCCGGACGGGAGGCGGCCGTCGCGCCCGGCACGGTCCCCGCAGGGGTGTCCGCCCCGGTGGCGGCCGGGTCGGGTCCCGCTTCGGGGCTGCCCGGGAGGGGCTTGGTGCCGGGGGCCGCGCCGACCCCGGAGCCGAGGGAGGGACCCGACGACATCGGCGCGGGCGCCGCGTCCTTGCGCAGCCGGAACCAGTAGAACCCGTGCCCCGCCAGCGTCAGCAGGTAGGGCCACTCGCCGATGGCGGGGAAGCGCACCCCGCCGATCAGCTCCACCGGGTGCCGGCCGCTGTACTCGCGCAGGTCCAGCTCGGTGGGCTGGGCGAACCGCGAGAAGTTGTGCACGCACAGCACGAGGTCGTCGCCGTTGCCCTCCGACGAGGGAGCCTCCCGCAGGAAGGCGAGCACCGCCGGGTTCGACGAGGGCAGTTCGGTGTACGACCCGATGCCGAACGCCGGGTTCTGCTTGCGGATCTCGATCATCCGGCGCGTCCAGTGCAGCAGCGACGACGGCGACGCCATGGCCGCCTCGACGTTGGTGACCTGGTAGCCGTAGACCGGGTCCATGATCGTCGGCAGGTAGAGCCGCCCCGGGTCGCTGGAGGAGAAGCCCGCGTTGCGGTCGGGCGTCCACTGCATGGGTGTGCGCACCGCGTCGCGGTCGCCCAGCCAGATGTTGTCGCCCATGCCGATCTCGTCGCCGTAGTACAGGATCGGCGAGCCGGGCAGCGACAGCAGCAGCGCGGTGAACAGCTCGATCTGGTTGCGGTCGTTGTCCAGCAGCGGGGCGAGGCGCCGGCGGATGCCGATGTTGGCGCGCATCCGCGGGTCCTTGGCGTACTCCGCGTACATGTAGTCGCGTTCTTCGTCCGTGACCATTTCGAGGGTGAGCTCGTCGTGGTTGCGCAGGAAGATGCCCCACTGGCAGCCGCTCGGGATGGCCGGCGTCTTCGCCAGGATCTCGGAGACCGGATAGCGCGACTCGCGGCGCACGGCCATGAAGATGCGCGGCATCACCGGGAAGTGGAACGCCATGTGGCATTCGTCGCCGCCCTGTTCGTAGTCGCCGAAGTAGTCGACGACGTCCTCGGGCCACTGGTTGGCCTCGGCGAGCAGCACGGTGTCCGGGTAGTGCGCGTCGATCTCCGCGCGCACGCGCTTGAGGAAGGCGTGCGACTGCGGCAGGTTCTCGCAGTTGGTGCCCTCCTCCGCGTACAGGTAGGGCACGGCGTCGAGGCGGAAGCCGTCGATGCCGAGGTCGAGCCAGAACCGCAGGGCGGAGATCATCTCCTCCTGCACGGCCGGGTTCTCGTAGTTGAGGTCCGGCTGGTGCGAGAAGAACCGGTGCCAGTAGTACTGCTTGCGCACCGGGTCGAACGTCCAGTTGGACGCCTCGGTGTCGACGAAGATGATGCGGGCGTCGCCGTACTGCTTGTCGTCGTCGGCCCACATGTAGTAATCGCCGTACGGGCCGTCCGGGTTGGTGCGCGACTCCTGGAACCACGGGTGCTGGTCGCTGGTGTGGTTCATCACCACGTCGATGATCACGCGCATGCCGCGCTGGTGGGCGGCGTCGACGAACTCCACGAAGTCGGCCAGGTCGCCGAACTCCGGCAGCACCGCCGTGTAGTCCGACACGTCGTACCCGCCGTCGCGCAGCGGGGACTTGAAGAACGGCGGCAGCCAGAGGCAGTCCACCCCGAGCCACTGCAGGTAGTCGAGCTTGGCGGTGAGGCCCTTGAGGTCACCGATGCCGTCGCCGTTGCTGTCCTGGAACGAGCGCACCAGGACCTCGTAGAAGACGGCCCGTTTGAACCAGTCGGGGTTGCGATCCTTTGCGGGAGTGTCCTCGAAGGTGTCGTGGACGGGCTCGTTGACGATCATGATGTGGGTGACCCTCCGATCGGCGGGGACGGTCGCAGGGCGACGATGTGCGCGGGCGTGACGCCCGGGTCCAGGCGCACATAGTTGGCCCTGCCCCAGTGGTAGGTGTCGCCGGTGAGCTCGTCGCGCACCGGGACGGTCTCGTGCCATGCGAGGCCGAGCCGCGGCATGTCCAACGAGACCGTCGCCTCCTGGGTGTGGTGCGGGTCGAGGTTGACGACCACCAGAACGATGTTCGAACCTGCCCGCTTGCTGAAGGCCAGGACCGAGTCGTTGTCGGTGTGGTGGAAGTGGACGTCCCGCAGCTGCTGGAGCGCGGGATGCCGCCGCCTGAGCCGGTTCAGTGTCGTGATCAGCGGCGCGATGGTGCGGCCCTCGCGCTCGGCCGCCTCCCAGTCCCTGGGCCGGAGCTGGTACTTCTCGGAGTCCATGTACTCCTCACTGCCGGGGTGGGCCGGCGTGCCCTCGCACAGCTCGAAGCCCGCGTACACACCCCAGGACGGAGACATCGTCGCCGCCAGCACCGCGCGCACCTCGAACGCGGGCCGGCCGCCGTGCTGAAGGTAGCCGTGCAGGATGTCCGGGGTGTTGACGAAGAAATTCGGGCGCATGTACGCGGAGGTCTCACCGGACAGCTCGGTGAGGTACTCCGTCAGTTCCTGCTTCGAGTTGCGCCAGGTGAAGTAGGTGTAGGACTGCTGGAAGCCCACGGCCGCCAGCGTCCGCATCATCGCGGGGCGGGTGAACGCCTCGGCGAGGAAGATCACGTCGGGGTCGGTGCGGTTGACGGTGCGGATGACCTTCTCCCAGAAGACCACCGGCTTCGTGTGCGGGTTGTCGACACGGAAGACGCGTACCCCGTGTTCCATCCAGTACCGCAGGATCCGCACGGTTTCCCGCACGAGCCCGCGCATGTCCGCGTCGAACGCGATCGGGTAGATGTCCTGGTACTTCTTCGGCGGGTTCTCCGCGTACGCGATCGTGCCGTCCGGCCGGTGGTGGAACCAGTCCGGCTTGCGCGTCACCCACGGGTGGTCCGGGGAGCACTGGAGGGCGAAGTCCAGGGCGATCTCCATCCGCAGGTCGCGGGCGGTCTCCACGAACCGGTCGAAGTCCTCGATGGTGCCGAGGTCGGGGTGGACCGCGTCGTGGCCGCCGTCCGCCGAGCCGATGGCCCACGGCACGCCCACGTCGTGGGGGCCCGCGGACAGCGTGTTGTTGGGGCCCTTGCGGAAGGTGGTGCCGATGGGGTGGATGGGCGGCAGGTACACCACGTCGAAGCCCATGGCGGCGATCGCCGGCAGCCGCTCGGCCGCCGTGGCGAACGTGCCGCTCACCGGTGGCTTCCCCGGCTCGACGACCGCGCCCTCCGAGCGGGGGAACATCTCGTACCAGGACCCGTACAGGGCCCGGCGGCGCTCCACGCGCAGCGGCAGCGCCCTGGACTGCGTGAGCAGGTCCCGCAACGGGTGCTTCGCGAGGGCCTCGTCGACGTCCGGCGTCAGCGCGGCCGCCAGCCGGGCCGCGGCCGGCCGCGACGTGTCCCGCAGGGCGTCCGCCGCGTCGAGCACCGACTCCCGGCCCTCACGCTTCGGCACGCCCTCGGCGGCCCGCTCGTACAGCGCGGCCCCCTCGGCGAAGACGAGCTCCGTGTCGATGCCCGCCGGGATCTTGACCCCGGCCGTGTGGCGCCACGTGGCGACGGGATCGCTCCAGGCCTCCACCGTGTACGTCCACGCGCCCTCCTCCGTCGGGGTGACCTCCGCGCCCCACCGGTCCGTGCCCGGGGCCAGTTCGGACATCGGCGTGAACGGGCCGGGCCGGCCGGCCGGGTCGGTGAGCACGACATTGGCGGCGACGGCGTCGTGGCCCTCGCGGAAGACGGTCGCGGTGACCTGGAAGGTCTCACCGCTCACCGCCTTCGCGGGGCGTCTGCCGCCGTCGACGAGGGGGGATACGTCCAGGACGGGGATACGACCGATCAGTTTCACCGAATCACCTGAGGGCTGGGCGGAGTGACGAGCAGGACACGTCTGACGGGTGGGGCCGGGCGGGAGCGTCACCTTCGAGCACGGCAGGTGGAGCACCGAACGGGCAAGTGGGTGGCAATCAGATTTTGTACTCGTTTTGCTGTTCTTTTTAGCTGCTTGATCGACTGCGGACACGGCGCGAGCAGGGCCGTTCCCGCCCGTGCTCTTCAGGGTTCACCCGAATAGCAGTCCCCAACCATGCGTACGGGGGAGCCTTCCGTGCGAGCAGGCATGCCCATCCGGCGGAGTGATGACTCCCCGCGCCGGAACGGTCACCCAATCCTCCACCGGGCGGACGGCGAGCGCGAGTCCGCGAAGCCGCCCGGCAGACACTCTTCACGAGGTGGCATATGCGCCGGCCCAACGGGGCGGGGCTGAGCGGCGTACGCGGCCGGTACGGCGCGGAAACGGCCGCGACGCGCGCGAATGCGCCGTGGTTGTCGGGGGCAGGGTCGGGCTAACGTCTCACCACGGCGGGACGCCCGGCACGGTGCGTCCCCTCCGATACGTACGTCCCTTGCGAAGGTGGAGCACGTGAAGGCAATCCGTCGGTTCACCGTCCGTCCGGTGCTGCCCGAGCCCCTCGGCCCGCTGAGCGACCTGGCTCGCAACCTGCGCTGGTCCTGGCACACGGGCACCCGCGAGCTGTTCGAGGCCGTCGACCCGGAGGGCTGGCAGGCCGCCGGCCGCGACCCGGTCCGGCTGCTCGGCTCCGTCTCGGCGGCGCGCCTGGCCGAGCTGGCCGCCGACCGGTCCTTCGTGGACAGGCTGGACGCGGCCGCCGCCGACCTGGACGCCTATCTGCACGAGGACCGCTGGTACCAGCGCCGCGACGCCGGCGCGGACGACGCGGCGGACGGCCCGGTGGCCGAGGAGGCGGCGGCCTACGGCGGCGCCGCCTCCGGCCCCGGCGGCCTGCCGGCCGCCATCGCCTACTTCTCACCCGAGTTCGGCATCACCGCGGCCCTGCCGCAGTACTCGGGCGGCCTCGGCATCCTCGCCGGCGACCACCTGAAATCGGCCAGCGACCTGGGCGTCCCGCTGATCGGCGTCGGGCTGCTCTACCGGCACGGCTACTTCCGCCAGTCCCTCTCCCGCGACGGCTGGCAGCAGGAGACCTACCCGGTCCTCGACCCGCACGAGCTGCCGCTGACCCAGCTGCGCGAACAGGACGGCACCCCCGCCGAGGTCCGATTGGCGCTGCCGGGCGGCCGGGCGCTGCGGGCCCGCGTCTGGCAGGCCCGGGTCGGCCGGGTCCCGCTGCTCCTGCTGGACTCCGACGTCGAGGAGAACGGCCAGAACGAACGCGAGGTCACCGACCGCCTCTACGGCGGCGGCAGCGAGCACCGGCTGCTCCAGGAGATGCTCCTCGGCATCGGCGGGGTCCGGGCCGTGCGCGCCTACTGCCGGCTCACCGGCCACCCGGAGCCCGAGGTCTTCCACACCAACGAGGGCCACGCCGGCTTCCTCGGCCTGGAGCGGATCCGGGAGCTGGTCGCCCGGGACCCCGGGGGCGCCGGCTTCGAGGCCGCGCTCGAGGCGGTCCGGGCCGGCACGGTCTTCACGACCCACACCCCCGTGCCCGCGGGCATCGACCGCTTCGACCGGGCGCTGGTCGCCCATCACTTCAGCGAAGGCGGGGAACTGCCCGGCGTCGAGGTGGAGCGGGTCCTCGACCTCGGCCTGGAGACGTACGAGGGCGGCGACCCCAACCTGTTCAACATGGCCGTGATGGGCCTCAGGCTCGCGGGCCGCGCCAACGGCGTCTCCACGCTGCACGGCGCGGTCAGCCGGGAGATGTTCGCCGGACTGTGGCCGGGATTCGACGCCGAGGAGGTGCCGATCACCTCCGTCACCAACGGCGTGCACGCGCCGACCTGGGTGGCACCCGAGGTCGCCGCGCTCGGCGCCCGGCAGATCGGCGAGGGACCGGCGGAGCAGGCGCTGAGCGTCGGCGGCCCCGAACGCTGGCAGGCCATGGCCGGCATCCCCGACGAGGACGTGTGGGCGGTGCGGCGCGCGCTGCGCGGCCGGCTCGTCGAGGAGGTGCGCGAGCGGCTGCGCGCCTCCTGGCGGCAGCGCGGCGCGGCGGCCGCCGAACTGGGCTGGATCGACGGCGTCCTCGACCCGGACGTGCTGACCATCGGCTTCGCCCGGCGCGTGCCCTCGTACAAGCGCCTCACCCTGATGCTGCGCGACCCGGACCGGCTGCGGCGCATGCTGCTCGACCCCGAGCGGCCGGTGCAGATCGTGGTGGCCGGCAAGGCGCACCCCGCCGACGACGGCGGCAAGCGGCTCATCCAGGAGCTGGTGCACTTCGCGGACGACCCCCGGGTGCGGCACCGGATCGTCTTCCTGCCGGACTACGGCATGGGCATGGCGCAGAACCTCTACCCGGGCTGCGACGTGTGGCTCAACAACCCGCTGCGCCCCCTGGAGGCGTGCGGCACCAGCGGGATGAAGGCCGCGCTCAACGGCTGCCTCAACCTCTCGGTCCTGGACGGCTGGTGGGACGAGTGGTACGAGCCCGACCTCGGCTGGGCCATTCCCACGGCGGACGGCTCGGCCGCCGCCGACGAGCACCGGCGCGACGAGCTGGAGGCTGGCGCCCTCTACGAGCTGATCGAGAACCGGATCGCGCCGCGCTTCTACGACCGGGGCCGGGGCGCCGGCGAGGACGGCCTGCCGGGCCGCTGGATCGAGATGGTCCGGCGCACGCTGGCGACGCTCGGCCCGAAGGTGGTCGCGGGCCGGATGGTGCGCGAGTACGTCGAGCGGCTGTACGCGCCGGCGGCGCTGGCCCACCGGGCCCTGGACGCCGGGGCGGCGGCCGAACTGGCCGCCTGGAAGCACCGGGTGCGCACGCTGTGGCCGTACGTCGGGGTGGACCACGTCGAGACGGTCTCGGCGGACGCGGCACGCTCGCGGGCCGAGCTGGGAGCGACGCTGTCGCTGCGGGTCGGCGTGAGCCTCGGCGAGCTGCGGCCCGACGACGTCGAGGTGCAGGCGGTCGCGGGACGGGTCGGCTCGGACGACGCGATCGCGGAGGCGCGGACGTTCCCGCTCAAGCCGTCCGGCGGCAGCGACGGGGAGGGCCGCTGGGTCTACGAGGGTGCCCTGGGCCTCGACCGGACGGGCCCCTTCGGCTACACGGTCCGGGTGCTGCCGTCGCACGGGCTGCTGGCGAACGCGGCCGACCTCGGCCTGGTCACGCTGCCCACGGAGGCGGCCGGCCGGCACGCGGGCGTGCTGATGCGGTAGTTCGTGAAGGAGGGCTCGCAGGGCCCCGCACCGGGGCCTTGCGCAGGCCCCGACGCGGCCGGCCGTCCGGCCGCGACGACCACCCGGGCGCCCCGGAACCGAACAGGTTCCGGGGCGCCCGGCGTTCACGGGTGCGAACCGGCGACCGGGTCCGGCGAGGGCGGCGGGCCGGATGTATGCCGGGGCCGCGGGCGTCGCGGGGGAGCGGGCCACTGGCGTCGGCACCGGCACCCGGGGGCACGGCCCTGGGGGTTGCGCGGCCGGGGGGTCATCCACCGGAAAAGGTACGGACCTTGACGCGCCCGGTCCGGCGGCTCTACCTTCCCTGTCAATTGGTTCACAACTTCACCCGACGTTCATGTAGATGAACAACTGATCGCGGCGCGGGCAGAGTTGTGGCCTCCCCACGCACCGGAAGGCATCCCCACATGCGCACCGGAAAGACCTCGCGCCTCATCGCCCTCGGCACCGCGCTCGCCGGTGTCACGGCCGCCCTGTGCATGGCGCCCGCCTCGGCCGCAGGACCGGCCGCCCGCCCCGCCGCCGCACCGGCCGCCGCACCGGCGGTGGCCGCCGCGCCCGCCGCCTTCGTCCACCCCGGTGTCAACCTGAGCACCGCGCAGCTCGACTTCGTGCGCGGCAAGGTGCAGGCGGGCGCGGAGCCCTGGAAGTCCGCCTACAACCAGATGATCTCCAGCAAGTACGCCGACCTGAACCGGACGCCCAAGCCCCGGGCGAACGTGGAGTGCGGCTCGTACTCCAACCCCAACAACGGCTGCACCGACGAGCGGCAGGACGCGATAGCCGCCTACACCGACGCGCTGGCCTGGTACATCACCCGCGACGACCGGTACGCGCAGAAGGCGATCCAGCTCATGGACGCCTGGTCCGCCACCATCCAGCAGCACACCAACTCGAACGCGCCCCTCCAGACCGGCTGGGCCGGCGCGTCCTGGCCGAAGGCCGCGGAGATCATCAAGCACGTGTACGGGAACTGGCCGAACGAGGCCCGCTTCGACACGATGCTGCGCAACGTCTACATGCCGACCCTCATCAAGGGCTCCAACTCCAACGGGAACTGGGAGCTGACGATGATGGAGGCGGCGGTCAGCATCTCCGTCTACCTCGACGACAAGACGGACTACGACACCGCCATCTCCAAGTACCTGACCCGCACCGCCGCCTACGTCTACCTGCCCACGGACGGCAGCCTGCCGAAGACGGTCCCGAGCCAGAACCTCGACACCCGCGACAAGATCGTCAACTACTGGCAGGGCCAGTCGACGTTCGACTCCTCGATGACCGGCGTCACCCAGGAGACCTGCCGCGACTTCGTCCACACCGGCTACGGCATCTCGAACATCGGGCACGTCTACGAGACCGCCCGCATCCAGGGCCAGGACCTCTACCCGCAGGTCGGCGAGCGGCTGCGCCAGGCCCTCGGCTTCCAGTCGAAGTTCGAGACCAAGGCCGCGGCCAAGCCCTCCAACCTGTGCCCGGGCAAGAACCTGACGCTCGGCCTGGGCCCGATCACCGAGGTCGGCTTCAACGCGCTCAACACCCGCAAGGGCATCGCGATGACCAACACCCAGGCGCTGACCGAGCGGCAGCGGCCCGCCGGGACGAACGACCTCTTCGTCGCCTGGGAGACGCTCACCAACGCCGAGAACCCCAACTAGGCCGGCCCGCGGGGACCCTGCAGAACCGCGGGCCCGCAGGCCCGGACCGTACGCGGGTACGGTCCGGCGCGGCGGGCCCGCGCGGGTGCGCCGGGCGCCGTCCGCGCGGCAGGCGCCCGCTCAGGCGGACAGCGTCAGCGGGAGCGGCTCGTGCCGGGACTGCGCGACCAGGCGCAGGCAGTCCGCCGGGTTGTCGGCGACCGGGCGGCGCACCACGTCGGCGCCCATCGCGCCGATCACGTCGAGCCGGTGGTGGTAGAGGCCGAGCAGCACGCGGACCAGCGGGCGGTACTCGACGGGGACCTGCGCCACCACGCGTCCCGCCTCCAGCAGCGTGGCCCGGGCCCGGTCGGCGGTCGCCAGGACCAGTTCGCGCACGGCGCCCGTGGCGCGGCCCCGCACCAGGTCCTCCTGGCTCACGCCGAAGCGGTCCAGGTCGGTGAGGGGCAGGGCGTAGCGGCCCTCGGCGACGTCCTCGGTGAGGTCCGTGAGCAGGTCGGTGCGCTGGCACGCGTCGGCGACCAGCCGGCAGGACGCGGCGTACTCGTCGTCGGGCACCAGATGCGGGGTCAGGCCGGTGCTGAGCATGATGCCGGGCCAGGTCAGCGTGTCGATGTAGTGCTGGTAGGCGGACTCGTCGGCGAACCCGGGGAACTCCAGGTCGATCCGCGTGCCCGCCAGGTAGTCGTCGAACCAGTGGCGCGGCAGGCCCGCCTCGGCGGCCGAGTGGACGAAGGCCCGCAGCAGCGGGTGGTGCGAGTCGCCCGTGTCCAGGGCGCGCGTCACGTGCCCCGTCCAGGCGTCGAGCTGGCGGACGCGGTCCGCCGGGCTGCCCTTGTCGCACACGTCGTCGGTGAAGCCGAGCATGGAGGCGCCGGTCAGCGCGTGCGGCAGGAAGGCGGCCGGGGCCTGGAGGCGCACCACCCCGTACAGGGCGGGCTCCCGGCGGCGCAGGTAGCGCGCGGCGGCGGTGTAGTCGGCGCGCAGCCCGGCCGGCCGCACCCCCGCGAGATCCAGACAACGTCGCCACGAACGCACGGACAGGCTCCAGACACAGAAGGCGGGACACGGACCGGCCCCCAGCCTAGCCAGGCCGCCGGGCGCCCCGGGCCGGGCGGGGCCCGGGGCGCCCGAGCAGAGCGCGGCCCGCCGGAGTGCCCCCCGGTGGACCGCGGACCGACCGAAGCCCTCCGGCTCAGCGGGCCGGACGCGAGGCGTCGGCGAGGCTCGCGCCGGTGGCGGCGTCGCGCTCCCGGCTGTCGAGGCCGTGCCAGTCCAGGCACAGCACGGTCGCGTCGTCCTTGAGGTGGTCGCCGTCGGCGTCGACGACGGCCCCGATGAGGGCGCGCGCGGCCTCCCGGGGGTGGAGCTCACGGGTGCGGACGATCAGGTCCGCCAGGTCCAGGCCGGGGTCGTTGCGCTCCAGCATGCCGTCCGTCAGCAGCACCAGCCGGTCGCCGGGCCGCAGGTCGAGGGACTGAACCCGGTAGGTGTGCGGCAGCTGGAAGCCGAAGGGCATGTCGATGTCCGGGACGATCTGCTCCACCGCGCCGTCCCTCATCCGCAGGGGCCAGGGATGCCCTGCGTTCACGAACTCGGTGCGCCCGTCGAGCAGGCTGATCCGCAGGAGCTGCCCGGTGACGTAGCCCTCCGCGCCGTGCTGCCGCACGGCCTCGTCGGCCTGCCGGGCCTGCTCCGGCAGGCTGTCGCCCGCACGCCGGGCGCGACGCAGCGCACCCACCGCGAGGGTGGCGAGCAGCGCGGCGGCGACGTCGTGGCCCATGGCGTCCGTGACGGACAGCTGGACCGCGTCCCGGTCGAGCACGTAGTCGAAGGTGTCCCCGCCGACGCGCTCGGCGGGCTCCAGCGCCCCGGCGATCGCGAACTGCGCTGCCTCGCAGGCCAGCGACGGCGGCAGCAGCCGGTGCTGGATCTCCGCGGCGAGGCTCAGCGGAACGGTGCGCCGGCCCCACTGGTACAGGTCGGTGAAGGACCGGTTGGCGATGACGACGTAGGCGAGCGCGTGGGCCGCCTCGCCGATCTCCCGCATCATGTCCGCGTCCGGGGGCTCGGGCAGGAACAGTTCGAGCAGGCCGATGGCGTCACCGCGGTTGGTCACCGGTGCGAGGACCCGGGCGGCCTGCCCGCGCCGCTCCTCCACGTGCGGCACCTGGCTGCGGATCACGTCGTCGTACCGCGTGCCGCGCAGCGCCAGGCGCTGCGCGGGCCGGGTGGTCTCCACGGAACCCGCATCGCCCAGCCGGACGACCGAGCTCCCCGTGAAGTCGACGATCAGGAAGGACACGGACGTGGCGCCGAGGCGTTCCCTGAGCAGCCGGGCCACCACGTCGAGCGACTCGACGGGCGGTGCGGCCTCCGCGGCCTCCAGTGTCCTCGCCAGCGCCCGCGCGTCGCCGCTGCCGCCGGCGGAGCGGGCTCCTTGCGGCTCCTTCATGTCGGTTGCTCCGCGTTCTCGCGGTTCTGCAGGTCTCCACTCGCCCATGGTCACTCCTTACTGTTCGTCCCTGCCGCCCGCCCCGCACGGTCCACCGGGCGGACGGCCCGGAGACGGAGGGTGGGGAGCTGCCCCTGCGGGCCCGGCGCATGCCCGGTCCACCGCGCGGCCCCTGTGGGGGCGGCCTGCGCGAAACGGGGACCGCGGGGTCGACCGGTGCCGCCGTGACGGCGCGTGTACGCGGACGGCTACGGTGCCGGTCGACCTCGCGGGTCGGCCCGGCGTCCCGGTTCGGGGATGCGGGGACCGCGTCGCGGGCCCTTCGGATGCGGGTGACTCCGCCGCATGTCGCGTCAGGGGCCACGGGGATGCCGGCGAGGCGTGCCGGGCTCAGCGCCCGGGGCCGCCTCCGGCGCGCCTGTCGGCCCGTGGGGCGACGGCTCGGCGCGGTCCTGACTCGCAGCCGGTGCCGGTGCCGGTACCGTTGGGCGGGGCGGCCGCAGCCGCCTGCCTCACTGTGCCGTCGAGCTCGTTGCCGGTGTACCCGGCCCTGTCGTCCACGCTCATGGCACATCCCTTCCGCTCTCGCCGTGCACACCGTCCACCGGTGGATGGCGATGGGCTGCGCTTGCCCCCGATCGCGCCGTTCACACCGCGGAGCCGGGCGGGGGAGACATGCACAACAGGGCCGGCCGGGTCGTGTGGACCCGGCCGGCCCTGTCGCCGCGCGGAGCGGTGGCACGTGCGGTGCCGCGTCCGGGGAGTGGGGCCCCGGAGCGGAGCGGCCCGCCCGGGTGCCGGGCGGGCCGCGGGGTGCGGTGGCGGGCGGGACTCACGCCCGCGGCGCGCGGGTCCCGGACCGCCGGTGGCTCACGGGCGGGCGCCGACCTTCACGGCCGCCCAGGCGTTGGCGACCGCGTTGTACTCGGCCGAGCCGCTGCCGTACAGGTCGGCCGCCGCGGCGAGGGTGCCGGTGCGGGCCGACGCGTAGTTCGTGTTGCTCGTGAACTTGGTGCTCAGCGCGCGGAACCAGATCTGCTCCGCCTTGGCGCGGCCGATGCCGGTGACCGCCTTGCCGTCCCCCGTCGGGGAGTTGTACTTGACGCCGTTGATCGTCTTCGCGCCGCTGCCCTCCGACAGCAGGTAGAAGAAGTGGTTCGCGACGCCGGAGGAGTAGTGCACGTCGAGCCGTCCGACGCTGGAGGACCAGTAGTCGGCGGAGCCGCCGTCCTTGCTCGGCTGGTCCATGTAGCGCAGCGGGCTGCCGTCGCCGTTGATGTTGATCTTCTCGCCGATCAGGTAGTCGCCCGGGTCGGTGGTGTTGTTCGCGTACCACTCGACGGCCGTGCCGAAGATGTCCGAGGTGGCCTCGTTGAGGCCGCCGGACTCGCCCGAGTACACCAGCCCGGCGGTGGCGGCGGTGACGCCGTGCGACATCTCGTGCCCGGCCACGTCGATCGCCGTCAGCGGCGCGCGGTTGCCCGCGCCGTCGCCGTACGTCATGCAGAAGCAGGAGTCGTCCCAGAACGCGTTGACGTAGCCGCTGCTGTAGTGGACGCGGGAGTAGGCGGCGACGCCGTTGCCCTTGATGCCGGTGCGGCCGTGCACGTTCTTGTAGTAGTCCCACGTCAGGCCGGCGCCGTAGGCGGCGTCCGCGGCGGGCGTCTCGGTGTTGGTGCCGACGCCGTTGCCCCACACGTCGTCGGGGCCCGAGAACAGGGTGCCGCGCCCGCTGGTCGCGCGGTTGAGGTTGTAGGTGTTGTGCCCGCCGCGGGGGGTGTCGGTGAGCTGGTACGTCGAGCCGGACTTCACCGAGTTCACGGTGACCTGGCCGCTGTACTCGGTGTTGCCGACGCCGGTCTCGATGCCCTGCCACTGGAACAGCTTCTTGCCGGTGGAGGCGTCGGTGACGACGTGCAGCTGGTTGGGCGTGCCGTCCTCCTGGAAGCCGCCGACGACCGTCTCGTAGGCGAGGACCGGGGCGCCCTGGGCCATCCACACGACCTTGCGGGGCGCCGCGTCGGGCGCGCTCTTGGACGAGCCCGCGGCGGCCGCGGCGCTCAGCGCCTGCTTCTGCGCGGCCGCCGGCGCGACGGCCGCGGTCGTGCTCACGCCCTTGAGGGACGCCTTGGACGCCCGGTCGACGGACGTGGTGGCGCCGGCCGCCGAGGTCGCGACCACCATGTCGCCGCCGAGGACGGGCAGTCCCTGGTAGGTGCGCTCGTAGCGGGTGTGCGTGGTGCCGTCGGCGTCCTGGACGACGTCCTTGACGACGAGCTTCTCCTGGCTGCCGAGGCCGAGCTCGGCCGCCTGGGCCGGGGTGGCTGCCTCGGCGGCGGATATCAGCGCGGCGCGCGCCGAGGGGGTCAGCTCGCGGGGCAGCGCCCCGGGCCGGGCGTCCGAGCCGGCGGCGGTCAGGGCCGCGGGGGCCGCGCCCGGAGCGGTCGCGTTCCCGGCGGAGGCGGTGCCTGCCTGGACACCGACGGCGAGGAGTGCGGCTGCGGCGACGGCGGCACCGGTTGTCACGGCGCGGCGTTTGGGCGTGGATCTCACGCTGTCTCCTTGTGCGAGGGGGGTACCGGGCGGTGGGTGTGCGCCCGGTGTTGCACGTGCATGGGAGCGTCTGCCGAACGCTGGAAGACTCGCAGCCGACCCCTGTTGTTGTCAGGGGCGCGTCAAGTGATTGACCGGAAAGTGCCCGCCGTGACGGCCCTGCGCCCCAACGCGCTCATGTGACGGGCATGTTGCGACTCCCGCGTGACCGCCCGGGAAACGGTGAGCAACCCGGACGTAGCGGCCCCGGATCCCCGCCGGTGTGTGCTCCCGCCGGCGCCCCGCACACGTTCCTGTGCGACCGCAACGATCCGGCCGCACCGGGCCGGGCCGGGCCGCGGTGAACGGCCGGCTCCCGGAGGCCCGCCGGCCCGGTCCCGGCCTCCGGTGCGCCGGTCGCGCCCCGTGGATTCCTGCCCGCGGCCCGCCCGTGGCCCCCTCGGGGCCCGGGCGGAATCTACGGAACGGGGGCGGCCTCAATGGCCGTGGAGCGCGGTCGCGACCGCGCCCCGGCCGGCACGGACGGGGGAGGTCCCGCCCGTGCCCGGCGGGACCTCCCGCGCCGCTCCAACAACGGGCCCGAGGAGCCGGGCGGTTGCCGCCCCGCGCCCCGGCCGGACCCGCGAGGGCAGGTCGGCTCACGCGGGGGCGCGTCAGCTCACGCGAGGCTCTCCCGCCACGCCCGGTGCAGGCCCGCGAAGCGGCCGGTGCCGCCGATCAGTTCGGCGGGCGCGCCGTCCTCGACGATCCGGCCGCCCTCCATCACGAGGACCCGGTCCGCGATCTCCACCGTGGACAGCCGGTGCGCGATCACCACCGCCGTCCGCCCGCGCAGCACCGTGTCCATCGCGTGCTGCACCGCCCGTTCGCCGGGGATGTCCAGGGAGCTGGTCGCCTCGTCGAGGATCAGCACCGCGGGGTCCGCGAGCAGGGCGCGTGCGAACGCCACCAGCTGCCGCTGGCCCGCCGAGATGCGGCCGCCCCGCTTGCGCACGTCGGTGTCGTAGCCGTCCGGCAGGGCCGCGATGAACTCGTGCGCGCCGATCGCGCGGGCCGCCGCCTCGATCTCGGCCCGGGAGGCGTCCGGGCTGCCGATCGCGATGTTCTCGGCGACCGTCCCCGAGAACAGGAACGCCTCCTGCGTCACCATCACCACGCCGCGCCGCAGTTCCGCGGTGTCCAGGTCGCGCAGGTCGACTCCGTCCAGCAGGACCCGGCCGGACGTCGGGTCGTAGAAGCGCGCGAGCAGCTTCGCGAGCGTCGACTTGCCCGCGCCCGTGGACCCGACGACGGCCACCGTCTCGCCCGCCGGGATCGTCAGCGCGAAGGAGGGCAGCACCTCGCCGCCCGTGCGGTAGGCGAAGCGGACGTCGTCGAAGACGACCTCGCGGCCGGGCAGGGCGCCGGGCCTGGGCGGCAGCGGGCGGGGATCGGCCGCGTCCGGCACGCCCGGCTGCTGCGCCAGCAGGCCCGCGATCTTCTCCAGCGACGCCACCGCCGACTGGTAGGCGTTGAGGAACATGCCGAGGCGGTCGATCGGGTCGTACAGCCGCCGCAGGTAGAGCACCGCGGCCGCGAGCACGCCCAGTTCGAGCGTGCCGTCGGCGACCCGGAACGCGCCCCACAGCACCAGGCCCGCGACGGCGGTGTTCGCGATGAGCCGGGAGCCCACCACGTAGCGGGCCATCTCCAGCATCGAGTCGCCGTTGCTGCGCTCGTGCCGGGCGTTGAGCCGGCCGAGCTCGGCGTCGTTGGCCTGCTCGCGGCGGAAGGCGCGCACCGGGCGGATGCCGCCCAGCGTCTCCGCGAACTTCACGATCACCGCGGCGATCGCGGTCGAGCGGCGGGCGAACACCCGCCCCGCGCGGTGCTGGTAGACGCGGACCATGGCGTACAGCGGCAGGAACGACAGGACCGCGACGGCCCCGAGCTCGAAGTCGAGGTAGAGCAGGGTGGCCCCGATGTACAGGAAGGAGAGCACCACGGCCACCAGTTCCTGCAGCCCCTCGTTGAGCAGCTCGCGCAGCGACTCGACGTCCGTCGTCGACCGCGAGATCAGCCGGCCCGACGTGTAGCGCTCGTGGAAGTCGACGCTGAGCTCCTGGGCGTGGCGGAAGATCCGGCCGCGCAGGTCGAACAGGACGGCCTGGCTGACCCGCGTCGAGGATCCGATGAAGGAGTGCTGGAACCAGCCCGAGAGCACGGCACTGAGCCCGTAGGCGACCCCCACCGCGATGAGCGGCCCGTGCGAGCCGTGGCGCAGCGCGGGCACCGCGTGGTCGATCGCGTAGGCGACGATCAGCGGCCCGGCCTGCGCTGCGGCCTGCTGGAACAGCAGCAGCACCACCGTCAGGACGACCCCGCCGCGCAGCGGGCGCAGCAGCGAGCCGAGCAGCGCGCGGGTGGCTCCGGGCGGCGCGGGCAGCGCGTCCCGGTCGAACGGGTCGTCGGCCGGGGAGCTCGCGGCGGCGACGACCGCCGCGTCCTCGGCCGAGGCCTCCGACGCCCCGCCCCCCTGGCCGCCCGGGGCCGGCCCCGTGGTGGTCGACGTGGTC
>NZ_JAKGCV010000750.1 GCF_021556455.1 Streptomyces fuscigenes
GCTCCCGGGGGCGCGGTGCCCGCCCCGGCGGGCGGGCCGCCCACGACGACCTGCTCGCCGTCCACCAGGACGCGCGCCTGGTTCAGCCCCGTCAGGTCCGTGCCGCGCTTCGCTCCCCCGGCCTCGCGCAGCGCGTCCTCGACGCGCGAGCCCGCGGGGAGCCTCAGCACACCGGGGCGGTGTACGGAACCGGCCACGTCGACCACGATCGGGTCGGCCGGGGCCGACGGCGGCGAAGCCGCGCCCGGCGCGAGGGGCGGCGGCCCCGCCGAGGGGGCGGGACGCTTGCCGGGCGCGACGTCCGGGCCGGCCGGGACCGCGTCCCGGACGGCGCCCACCGTGGCCGGCGCGCTGACGGCCCGGGGGCGCGCCACCCAGAAGTGCTGTGCGGCCAGGATCGCGGCCACGGCCAGCACGGCGCCGAGGGCCGCCAGCGACTTCGGCTCGATCCCGAACCGCAGCCGCGCCCATACGGGCAGCCGGTCCCGCACCGCGAGCGTCAGCCGCGCACGGAGGGTCAGGCCTTCGCCGAACGACATCATCGGGGCGGTCGTTTCCAGCCTGGGCTCCGGCGCCCTCGGCCCGCGTGCCGACACCCCCGGCCCGGGCTCCGGCGCCGCCGTCCCGCCGTGCGGCGCCGCCGCGAGAGGGGCCCGCTTCGACGGCCCGAGGCCGGGAGCGGATCCGGACGGTCCCGCCAGGGGCCGGCGCCGTCCGGCGGCGGCCTCGGCAGGCTGCGCCTTCACGAACGGCGACGCCTGCGCGGCCCGCGCGTGGACCCGTAACACCTGTCCGGCGGAAACCGCCTGGTCCCCGGTTACGACCGGAAGCACCGTCCGGCTCTCGGACATCCACGCGGGCGCCGGATGTGGCCGGGCGCCTGCGGACCGGGGTGTTGAGATGGGTGTGCATCCCGGCGTCGGTGTCCGTGTCGGTGGCGGTGGCGGTGTTGGTGTCGGCCTCACCGTCGGCGGTGTCGAGGGCCTCGGTTGTGGCGATGGCGTCGGCGAGGGCGTCGGAGGTGACGGCTGCCTGGGCGTTGAGGCCGGCATCGATACCGGGAGGGGCGCGTTTTCGGCCAGCGATGGCACGGCTGCCGCCCCCGGGGCCCTGTGCGGCGTGGGCGCCGCAACCGCGGGCGCAGACGCAGACGCAGACGCAGACGCAGACGAGGGTGGCATCGGACACGGAGTTGCGGCCGGCGTCACGGGCGTAGGCGCAGTTGCGGTCGGTGTCGCCGTGGGAGTGGGCGGAGCAGGGGGAGTTGGGGCCACGGGTGGCGCCGCAACCGCCGGCCGGCGCGACCGCGCTGCCGCGTGCCGGGGCTGGGGCCGGGGCTGGGTCTGCGACTGCGACGGGAGGGGCCTGTGTGCCGGGGCGCGCGCAGCGGGCGCCGTCGGGTGGGACGGACCCTCGGGCTGAGGCGCCGGGTG
>NZ_JAKGCV010000751.1 GCF_021556455.1 Streptomyces fuscigenes
GCGGGGGCGGGGCGCCCGCCCGCGGGGTGCCGCCCGGCGGCCGCTCCCGGACCCCCGAACGGGTGAGAGAGCGGCGGCCGGGCCGCGTACTGTCCGGCCGCCCGCGCGACGCTGCCTACCGTGCCCCTGACGATCTGCTCCGAAGTCCGCCTCCGTACGGGACGGGCCGTCCGATCAGAACCGAGGTGTACGCGATGGTGGCCCCGCCCGACAACGACGTCCTCTGGGCGCGTTCCCTGCACTGCTCCCTCGGCGGCTTCCCCGCCCTGTCCGGAGTCTCGCTCGGCGTGCGCGAGGGAGGGATCCTCGCGGTCTGCGGGCCGCGCGGCAGCGGCAAGTCCACGCTGCTGCGCTGCCTGTCCGGGCAGCTGGTGCCGCAGGAGGGCGAGGTCTGGTTCGACGGCCACCAGATCGACACGCTGAGCGCCGCGCGGCGCGAGCGGCTGCGCGCCGGCAGCTTCGCGTGGGTCGGCCCCGAGCCCTCGCTCGTGCCCGAGCTGAACGGCTGGGAGAACGCCGCTCTCCCGCTGCTGCTGCGCGGCACCACCCACCGGGCCGCCCGGGCCGCGGCCACGGAGTGGCTGGAGCGGCTCGACATCGGCGACTGCGCGCGCAGCAGGCCGGCCGCGCTCCCCCAGGACAAGCGGCAGCGCATCGCGGTGGCGCGGGCGCTGACGGCCGCGCCGGCCGTGCTGTTCGCGGACGAGCCGACGGCCGCGCTGCACGCCGGCGACCGGGCGCACGTGCTGCGGACGCTGACGACCGCGGCCCGCTCGCACGGCATCACCGTCGTGCTGTCCGGCGCCGACGACGAGACGGCCTCCCTCGCCGACCTGACGGTCCGCCTGCTCGACGGCCGCCGCGCCGACACCCCCAGCACCGACGGGGAGGGGCAAGAGGCGTGCTCGCTCTCCGTCTAGCGCGCGGCTCGCGCCCGCTGGTGCAGCTGCGCCGCCTGCTGGTGGCGGCGGCCTCCGCGGGCGTCGGCTTCCTGCTGCTGTGCACCCTCATGTGGGCCATCGGCCATCCGCAGGGCGCGGTGCTGCGCCTGGCCTGGTGCGTCATCCCCGCCGCGGCGGCCGTGCAGCTCGCGGTGGCCGTGGCGGGCACGGACCCGGGCACCTCGCCCCGGCCGGGACTGTCCGCGATCGGACTCGGGCCGGTGCGGCTGACCGCGTACGCGGCGGCGACGACGGCGGTGTCCACGATCGCCGGCTCCCTGCTCGCGCTCCTGCTGGTCTGGCACCTGCGCGGCGACGGCTCGGGGCTGCCGCTCGCGGGCGCGGCGTCCGACCTCCTCGCCGCCGACCGGCCGCTGCCCGCGGGCGCGGTCGCGCTGCTGCTCGCGGTGGTGCCCGTTCTCGCCTCGGCGGCGGCCGCCTACGCGCTGCGCCCGGCCGCCCGGGCCCGCCTGGC
>NZ_JAKGCV010000752.1 GCF_021556455.1 Streptomyces fuscigenes
CGGCGGCGGCCCCCAGCCGGCCGGTCCGGGCTGGGGCTGCTGCGGATAGCCGTAGGGCACCTGGCCGTAGGCCGGAGCCCCGTACGGCGAGACCTGCCCGGGCGCGTGGCCGCCGGGCGGCACCTGGCCCGTCTGCTGCGGCCCGCCGTACTGCGGGGGTGCGCCCGCCCCCGGCGCGTAGGGGCCGCCCGGCATCTGACCGCCCGGCATCGGCGGCGCCAGCTGCGGCGGCGGGTTGTTGCCCTCCGCCGTCCACAGCCCCTGCTGCTGCTGGGCGCGGACGAAGTCCTCCGCGACCAGCGCCGAGAGGTTGAAGTACGCCTCGCGGGTCTTCGGCCGCATCATGTCGAGGTCGACCTCGGCGCCCGCGGCCAGGTGCTCGTCGAACGGCACGACGACCACGCCGCGGCAGCGCGTCTCGAAGTGCTGCACGATGTCCTCGACCTTGATCATCTTTCCGGTCTCGCGCACTCCGGAGATCACCGTCAGGGACCGCTGGACCAGGTCCGCGTAGCCGTGCGCGGAGAGCCAGTCGAGCGTCGTGGACGCGCTGCTCGCGCCGTCGACGGACGGCGTGGAGATGATGATCAGCTGGTCCGCGAGGTCGAGCACCCCGCGCATGGCGCTGTAGAGCAGCCCGGTGCCCGAGTCGGTGAGGATGATCGGGTACTGCTTGCCGAGGACGTCGATGGCGCGGCGGTAGTCCTCGTCGTTGAACGTCGTCGAGACGGCCGGGTCCACGTCGTTGGCGATGATCTCCAGGCCGGAGGGCGCCTGCGAGGTGAACCGCCTGATGTCCATGTAGCTGTTGAGGTACGGGATCGCCTGGACCAGGTCGCGGATGGTCGCCCCGGTCTCGCGCCGCACCCGGCGGCCGAGCGTGCCCGCGTCGGGGTTGGCGTCGATCGCGAGGATCTTGTCCTGCCGCTCGGTGGCCAGCGTCGAGCCGAGGGCGGTGGTCGTCGTCGTCTTGCCGACGCCGCCCTTGAGGCTGATCACCGCGATCCGGTAGCAGGACAGGACGGGCGTCCTGATCAGTTCGAGCTTGCGCATCCGGTCGGCCTCGGCCGCCTTGCCGCCGAGCTTGAAGCGGCCGGCGGAGGGGTTCCGGTTGCTCTTGGGCTTCTGCTTGCCGCTGCGCAGGAGCCGGTCGGACGACAGCTCGACCGCCGCCGTGTAGCCGAGCGGGGCGCCGGGCACGGAGCGCTCCCGATGGTCGTGCGCCACCGGCGAGGGCCAGGCCGTCCCGGCCCGGGGGTCGGCCGGGGGCCCCTGCACGCCGGGAGCGGCACCCGGGTACGGGCCCGGCACGGGCTGCTGGGACGGCATCGGCTGGGCCCCGGGCTGCTGCGCGTCCGGCTGATGTGCCACGGGCGGCTGCG
>NZ_JAKGCV010000753.1 GCF_021556455.1 Streptomyces fuscigenes
CCGGGCGGCCTCGTCGCGCGCGAGTTCCGCGTCGCCGACCGTGCGCACGAGCGGTGCCGCGGCCCGGACCTGCTCACGGGACGCCTCCAGCGGCGAGGCCCAGCCCGTGGCGACCAGCTGCGCCCCCTCGACGGTGACGCTCGTCCCGCCGAGCAGGAACCCGGCGCGGTCCTGCGCCGCGCGCAGCAGCAGCACCTCCCGGGCGTGGGGCTGCGGCGCGTGCTGCTCGCTGTGGCTGCCGTCGCCGTCGTCCCACAGGACGAGCAGGCCCAGGTCGCGCACCGGCGCGAACATCGCGGCGCGCGTGCCCACGACGGCCCGTACAGCACCGCGCCGCACGGCCAGCCACTCCCGGTAGCGCTTCTCCGGGCCCGCCTCGGCGGTGAGCAGGGCGTGCCGCCCCTCTCCCAGCACCTGCGTGAGAGCCGCGTCGACCCGGGCGGAGACCCGCCCGTCGGGCACGACGACGAGGGCTCCGCGCCCCGAGGCGAGCGTCGCGGCGACGGCCCGCGCGATCTCCTCGGCCCAGTGCGGGCCCGGCAGCGCCGTCCACAGGGCGCGGGGCGCGCCGCCCGTCGCGAGCGCGTCGAGGAAGGCCGGCCCGCTCACGTACCGCTCCCAGGTGCCGGGCGCGGGCGCCGGCGGCGGATCGAGGGGCTCCGGCGACGGGCGGCTCTCGGCGCGGGCGCTGCGCGGCGGGATCGCGAGCTGCAGGACGTCCGCGAGCGATCCGGCGTAGCGGTCGGCGACGGCTCGGGCGAGCCGCAGCAGCTCCTCGCTGAGGACGCGCTCCGTGGACACCACGCCGGCGAGTGCGGCCAGCGGGCCCGTGTAGTCGGAGGCGGCCAGCCGCTCGACCACGAAGCCGTCGATCAGCCGCCCGCCCTCGCGGCGCCCGCCGCGCACGGACCGGGCGCCGGCCCCGAAGCGGACCCGGACGCGCACGCCCGGCTGCGCCGCCTCGTCGAGCTCGGCGGGGACCGCGTAGTCGAAGAACTGGTCGAGGTGGAGGACGCCCTTGTTGACGACGACCCGGGCCACGGGCAGCCGCTCGGCGAGGGCCGCGCCGCGCCACGTGCGCGGCTTGGCGCGCGGCTTGCCCGTCTCGCGCACGGTCTCCCGGATCAGCGCGAGCTGCTCCCCCTCCGCGCCGTGCTGCTGCTCGTCACCGCTGCTCACAGCCCCATGGATACCAGACGCCCCCGACAACGCGTTCAGCTCCGCGGGCGCGGGCCCCCCGGCGGCGCCCCCGACGCCCGAGGGGCAGGGGCGCTCAGCCCGCGGGCCGCTCCCGCCAGGCCCCGGACGCAGGGGCGGTGCCCGTCGCGGCGCACTCGGCGACGCGGTACGTACGCGGTGCCCGGGGGTCCCCCGGCCGGG
>NZ_JAKGCV010000754.1 GCF_021556455.1 Streptomyces fuscigenes
AGGCGGGCGGCGAGCCGCTGCCGCCCCGGGCGTCGGCGCCGGCCGATCCGCTGGACGTGGTGACGCGGGTGCTGGGCAACATCCGGGCCTGGGCGGCGGCCCGCCCGGAGCGGGGCGACGTGGCGCTGTGGGCGCTGGAGCTGTCGATGCTGCTGCCCGCACGGCCCGCACGGCTGCGCTACGAGCACGGCCGGCTCCTGGTGGAGCGCGGGGACTTCCTGCGGGGCGCGGCGGAGCTGGAGGAGTACGCGGAGGTGGTGGCGGCCGTGGAGCCGGCGACGGCGCGCGCGATCCGGCTGCGGGCGCGTGCGGCCCGCGCACGGCTCAACTGACAGTGCGCGCCGCGCCGCGTGTGCGACGCGGCGCGGCGACCGTCCGGAAGGCCCCCCGCTCGTTCCGGGACGCCCCCAGCCTCGTGCACGGCGGGGAGGCGGTCCATGCGTACCTTTGCGTATGCGCAGGTGCGGGAATTGGGAATACTGCGTGCCGGGGTGCCGCGCGGCGGCGCGACGGCCGGCGTGGTGCAGCGGCGCGGAGAGCGACGGAGGGACAGGGGGCATGGCGGACGGAGTGTCGGCGCGGGACGACGCGCGCCTGCTCGACCTGGCCGCCGAGGTGCTGGGCAGCAGCGACCCGGACACCCTCTGGACGCGGGCCGGCGCCGAGATCATGGACGCCCTGCCGGGCACGGCCGTCCTGTGCAAGGACGACGAGTGGACCGAGGGCTCGGGCCGGGTGTTCGCCTGGCCGGTCCCGCGACAGCCGACACCCGACCAGCTGGCCTGCATCCGGCGCGGTCACCCGTTCACGGGCGGGGGCGCGGCGATCCCCGGGGACCGGCTCCTGGTCGCCAGCGAGATCGCGGGCGAGGGAGCGTGGCGCGACAGCGAGACGTACGACGTGACGCGCGCGCTGTTCGGTACGAGCGACGTCATCGGGCTGCGGCTCGACGAGGGTTCCCCGGGGCCGGTGCGGGGCCTGCTGGTGCACTGCACCGGCCGGGGCGGCACCCCGCGCGAGCGGGCCTATCTGGCCCGGATGCGACCGCTGCTGTGCGGCATGGACCGGCACGCGGCGCTGCTGCGGCGCTGCGCGCCCGCGCCCGCCGCGCGGGCGGAGGGGGACGGCCGGGGACTGACGGCCCGCGAGATCACGGTGCTGGCCCTGCTGGCCGAGGCCCTGCCCGCGCACGCGATCGGCCGGCAACTGGGCATATCGGTGCGCACGGTGCACAAGCACGTCGAGAACATCTACCGCAAGCTGCGGACCCGCGACCGGCTGGAGACGGTGCTGCTCGCCCAGGAGGCGGGCCTGCTGCCTGCCCCGCGCGGGGGCCGGAAGCAGTAGCGCGGGGGCACGAGGCGCCGGCGCGGCGGCCG
>NZ_JAKGCV010000755.1 GCF_021556455.1 Streptomyces fuscigenes
GGGGGGCCCCGGCCCGGCCTTCGGTCCCGGCGGCGACGGCGCGTCCGCCGGCGGGGGCCGGCCCGTCACGGGCATCGCGGCGCTGCCCCGCCCCCACCGGATCGTCGCGGGCGCCGTGGGGCTCGGCGTGGCCGCCTTCGCCTGCGTCCACCTGGCCATGGTCTTCTTCTACGTGGCCCCCGCCAACACGGTCTCCAAGCAGCACGCCGCGCTCATCAACAGCTGGGTGAACCCGGAGTTCGAGCAGAACTGGAAGCTGTTCGCGCCCAACCCGCTCCAGCAGAACATCCACGTCCAGGCGCGGTTCGAGACCGAGGACCGCTCCGGGCGCACCTCCGTCAGCGGCTGGCGGGACCTGTCCGCGCAGGACGGCGCGGGCATCCTGCACAACCCGCTGCCGAGCCACACGCAGCAGAACGAACTGCGCAGGGCCTGGGACTACTTCACCTCCACGCACGACGCGAAGGAGCGGCCGCTGGGCTCCCGGGGCCGCCTCTCCGAGGCGTACCTGCGCCGGATCGTCGTGCTCAGGTTCGGCCGGGACCGGCTGCCCGGCCGCCTCACCCGCGTCGAGGTCCGCTCGGCGACCACGGCCGTCGCGCCGCCCCCGTACGCCAAGGAGCGCGTCGACACCCGGACCTTCTACCGGACCTTCCCGTGGTGGAACGTGGGCCCCGCCGACGTGCCGGACGGCGTCCCGAAGACGGTCGTCGCCGACGGCCGGACCGCGGGCGCGGCGGCGTCCGCGCGGGTCAGCGGCGCGCGCGGCGCGGCGGACGTCACGGAGGCGGCCAAGTGAGCACACCCGCAGGCGCCGCCGGTGCGGCACCCGCCCGTTCCGCGGGGATCGCGCAGGCGGTGCAGCGCGTCACGTCCACCGCGTACGCCCCGTACCAGAGCGCGTTCATACGGATCGGCTTCGCCGGCACCTGGCTGGTCTTCCTGCTGCGCGAACTGCCCCACCGGCGCGAGATGTACGGGCCCGACGGCCCCTGGAGCTGGGGGCTGGCGCGGCAGCTGATCGCGGGGAACCACGCGTTCTCCGCCCTGATGTGGTCGGACAGCGCGGTCTGGTTCGAGATCGTGTACGCCGTCGCGATGCTCTCCAGCCTGCTGCTGCTCCTCGGCTGGCACACCCGGGCCCTGTCCCTGGTGTTCATGGTCGGCGTGCTCTCGCTGCAGAACCGCTCCGTCTTCCTCGGGGACGGCGGCGACAACGTCCTCCACATCATGGCGATCTACCTGGTCTTCACGCGCTGCGGCCGGGTCTGGTCGCTGGACGCCCGCCGGGCGGCGCGCGCGGCCCGGAGCGCGCACCCGCCGGAGACGGGCGCGCAGGCGCCGGCCCTCGGCGAACGGGACGGCGACGGTGGC
>NZ_JAKGCV010000756.1 GCF_021556455.1 Streptomyces fuscigenes
TGGGGCCGAGCCCCGCCCGTATCGGCCACGCCCGCCCGTATGGGCCGAGCCCCGCCCGCGCCCGCCCGTACGGACCGGGGCCCGTCCGAATCGCCCGCGCCCGCCCGTACGGACCGGGGCCCGTCCGAATCGGCCCCGCCCGCCCGCGCCGCCCCGCCTCCGGCGGCGCGCACCTCAGGCGCGCACCTCAGAGGTACAGCCCCGCGTCCTCCTCGCGGGCCGCCGGCGCGGGCAGGCGCACCCGGCCCCGCCGCATCGCGTACAGCTCCGCCAGACTCGCGCCGCCGCGCGCCACCGTGCCCTCCCACGGCGCGCCGCCGCGCTCCAGCCACGCCAGCGACTCGGCGTGGGTCAGCGCGCCCACCTCGACGCGGGCGAGGCAGCGGCCGGGCCGGACCACCGCGGGGTGCAGGCGCTCCAGGTTCTCGTTGGTGGTGACGCCCACGAGCACGTTCCTGCCCTGGCCGAGCAGTCCGTCCGTCAGATTCAGCAGCCGCGACAGGGCCTGGCCCGCCGCGTGCTTGGCCTCGCCCCTGATCAGCTCGTCGCAGTCCTCCAGGAGCAGCAGCCGCCAGCGGCCCCCGCTCGCGTCGTCCTCGCCGATCGCGATGTCCATCAGGTAGCCGACGTCGTTGAACAGCCGCTCCGGATCGAGGACGCAGTCCACCTGGCACCAGTCCCGCCAGGACCGGGCCAGCGTCCGCAGCGCCGACGTCTTCCCCGTGCCGGGCGGCCCGTGCAGCAGCAGGAGCCGGCCCGCGATGTCGTCGGGCGTGACCTTCATCAGCCCGTCCAGCGCGTCGGCGACGGGCGCGGTGTAGTTGCCCCGGACCTCCTGCCAGGTGCCCGCGGTGATCTGCCGGGTCGTGCGGTGCGGGCCGCGCCGGGGGGACACGTACCAGAATCCCATCGTCACGTTGTCCGGCTGCGGCTCCGGGTCGTCCTGCGCGCCGTCGGTCGCCTGCCGGTGCACCTCGCGGGCGAGTTCGGCAGTGACGGCCGTGACCGTCACGTCCGCGCCGCGGCTCCACCGCGAGACCAGTACGGTCCAGCCGTCGCCCTCGGCGAGCGTGGCGCTGCGGTCGTCGTCCCGGGCCTGCCGCAGCACCCGCGCGCCCGAGGGCAGCAGCGTGCGGCCGGACTTGACCCGGTCCATCGACGAGCTGTGCGAGTAGGGCTGACGGCCCGTCGCGAAGCGGCCGAGGAACAGGGCGTCCATGACGTCCGCGGGGGAGTCGCCGTCGTCCAGCGCGAGCCGGAAGGGCAGCGCGTCCTCCGGCGCGGGCGTGCCGCGCCCCGCGATCCCGCCGCTCTCCCCGCCCCGCCGCCCGGGCCCGCCGGCGTCCGGGCCCGTCTCCGCGGCCGGGGC
>NZ_JAKGCV010000757.1 GCF_021556455.1 Streptomyces fuscigenes
CGGTACGGGTGCGGCGGCGTGGGCCGGGACGGACACCAACGGGGCGGCGGACGACGGTTCGGTGCCGTTGCCCGCGACCGTGTTCGCGCCGCCGCTGTCGGGTGCGGACGACGAGTCGGGTCCGCCGTCGGTGGGTGCCGATGTGCCGACCGCTCTGATGGACGGGGGGAGTTCGCTGCCGGCGACGGTCGTGGCGGGCGGGCCCGCGGGGCCGTCCGCGGCGGACCGGGCGCCGGACCGGGGCGGTGCGGTGACGGGGGCGGGCGGGACCGCCGGGGACGGCCCGCCGCCCTCGCCGTCGCCGGTGAGGTCGAGGAAGGCGTCGTCGAGCGAGGCTTCGGTGACGCGCAGTTGGTGTGCCGTCACGCGGCGCTGTGCCAGCAGGGTGATGAGGGCGTTGACGGTCCCGTCGGTGCCGTCGATCACCACCCGGCCGCCCCGCACGGTCACGGAGACCGCCTCGGGCAGCCCGGCCAGTTCCTCCTCGTCCAGCGGCTGCGAGGGCGTGAACGAGAGGGTGGTGGAGGCGCTCGACCGCGCCACGAGGCCCGCGGGCGTGTCCAGCGCGGCGAGGCGCCCCCGGTCGACGACCGCCACCCGGTCGCACAGCCGCCGGGCCTCCTCCATGAAGTGGGTGACCAGCAGGACCGTCACGCCGGAGTCGCGGATCTCCTCGACGAGCCGCCAGGTGTCCCGGCGGGCCCGCGGGTCGAGCCCGGTGGTCAGCTCGTCGAGGACGACCACGCGCGGGCCGCCGATCAGGGCGAGGGCGATGAACAGGCGCTGCTTCTGGCCGCCGGAGAGCTTCGCGAACCGCGTCGTCAGCTTCGCGTCGAGGCCGAGGCGGGCGGCGAGCGGCCGCCAGTCGACGGGCCGCGGGTAGAAGGCGGAGCAGAGCTCCAGCGCCTCCCGCACGGTCAGCTTCGCCTGCAGCCGGCTCTCCTGGAGCTGCACGCCGAGCAGCCCCGTGACGCGCGCGTGGTCGCGCACCGGGTCGAGCCCCGCGACCCGTACCGTCCCGCCGTCCGGGACGCGCAGTCCCGCGACGCACTCGACGGTGGTGGTCTTGCCCGCGCCGTTCGGCCCGAGGATCCCGAAGACCTCCCCCTCCTCCACGGCGAAGCCCACCCCGTCGACGACGGGCCTGCCGCCGTACGCCTTCCGCAGATCGCGCACCTCGATGATTGCCATGGCCCCGACGATCCCGTTCCGGGCGGCCGTCCGGTATCGGCCGACGCGCTCGTCGTCGCATCAGCCGATCGGCCGATGCCGGGCGCCGGGCGGACGATGCGGGGCGCCCCGGCGAGGCCGCCGTACGCCGCCCGGCACACGCCGCCGGGGCCCGCGCCGGGCGTCCGCCG
>NZ_JAKGCV010000758.1 GCF_021556455.1 Streptomyces fuscigenes
GGCCGGTCCCGGTCGTCTCGCCGCTCGTGCGGCGGCTGGCGCGGGAGCACGGGCTCGACCTGCGGCAGCTGTCCGGATCGGGGCGCGAGGGCCTGATCCTGCGCACCGACGTGGAGCGCGCGATCGAGCGGGCCGCGGCCCTCCCGGCACCCGAGGCCGAGGCGCCCGCGGGCCCGGGCACGCAGGACGGCGCCGTCCGCATCCCGCTGAAGGGCGTGCGCGGCGCGGTCGCCGACAAGATGGAGCGCAGCCGCCGGGAGATCCCCGACGCGACCTGCTGGCTGGACGCGGACGCGACGGAGCTGATGGCCGCGCGCGCCGCGATGAACGCGGCCGGCGGGTCGAAGATCTCCGTCCTCGCGGTGCTCGCCCGGATCTGCACGGCCGCGCTCGCGCGCTTCCCGGAGCTGAACGCGACGGTGGACACGTCGGCCCGGGAGATCGTCCGCCTGCCCGCGGTGCACCTCGGATTCGCCGCACAGACCGAGCGGGGGCTCGTGGTGCCCGTCGTGCGCGACGCGCACGCGCGCTCCGCCGAGTCGCTGAGCGGGGAGTTCGGCCGCCTGACCGAGCTGGCCAGGCAGGGCGCGCTGACGCCCGCCGACCTGACCGGCGGCACGTTCACGCTCAACAACTACGGGGTGTTCGGGGTCGACGGCTCCACGCCGATCCTCAACCACCCCGAGGCGGCCATGCTCGGCGTCGGACGGATCGTGCCCAAGCCCTGGGTGCACGAGGGCGAGCTGGCGGTGCGCCAGGTCGTGCAGCTCTCGCTGACGTTCGACCACCGCGTCTGCGACGGCGGGGTGGCGGGCGGCTTCCTCCGGTACGTGGGCGACTGCGTGGAGCAGCCGTCGGTCCTGCTGCGCACGCTGTAGACGCGAGCGGCGGCGGCTCCGCGGGAACAGCGGAGCGGCGGCGGCTCCGCGGGAACGGCAGAGGGGCGACGGGGCGGCGGGAACAGCGGAGGGCGGCGGGAACGGCGGCGGGCCGCGTGAGCAGCTCGTTCCCCCGGTCCCGGCGGCGGGCCTCGTGAGCGGCTCGTCCCCCCGTCCCGTCGGCGTCCCGCGTCCCCCGGCCGCCGTCCCTGACGCCTTCCCCGACGAGGACGCGCCCCGCCGCGTGCTTCAAGGGCGCGATCACGGCGATACTTCAGCCATGACAGCCGCCGGCGACGACCCTTTGCCGCGTCCGTCGCGCCCGGAGCGCGCGGCGCTCCCGTTCGACGCCGTGGTGCTCGCCGGGGGCGCGGCAAGGCGCCTCGGCGGCGCCGACAAGCCCGGCGTGCGCGTCGGCGGCCGGACGCTGCTCGACCGGGTGCTGGCCGCCTGCGCGGGCGCCGGGCGCACCGTCGTCGTCG
>NZ_JAKGCV010000759.1 GCF_021556455.1 Streptomyces fuscigenes
CCCCGCCGTCGCCGCCGCCGCGCTCACTGCCCTCGCGCTCACCGCTGCCGCGGTCGCCGCGGCTCCCGTGGCCGGCGGGCGCCCCCTGCCCGCCCCGGCCGCCGTCGTTCCCGTCGCCGTGGTTCCCGCTCGCGGTCGTAGTCGCAGTCACGCATGCCAGCATCCGGACAGATGCCGCGGTGGGGCCAGTGGCCCGAGGGACATGCTTCGCTAGGATCGGGCCATGGCCATGACGATCTCCGGCGCCCCCGCACCGGCCGCACACGGCGGCACGCCCGCCCCGGACGGAGCCCCCGAAGGCGCGGGAAGCGCGCCGGGCACGCGGCCCCACCGCGTCGCCGTGCTGGCGCTGGACGGCGTGATCCCGTTCGAACTCGGCATCCCCCAGCGCATCTTCGGCCGCGCCCGGGGCCCGGCGGGCGACAGTCTGTACGCCGTCTCCACGTGCGGCGTCGAGGGGCCGGGCCCGGTCCGTACGAACGCGGATTTCGCGATCCTCGTCGAGAACGGGCCCGAGGTCCTGGAGACCGCCGACACCGTCGTCGTCCCGGCCTCCTACGAGACCGGATCCGTCTTCGTCGACGGCACGCTCCCGGCCGGCATCGCGGCGGCCCTGGCCCGCATCCGGCCGGGCACCCGCCTCGTGTCCATCTGCACCGGCAGCTTCGTGCTGGCCGCCGCGGGCCTGCTCGACGGGCGGCCCGCGACCACCCACTGGAGCAGCGCCGACCAGCTCCAGCGGCTCCACCCGCGGGTCAGGGTCGACCCGAACGTGCTGTTCGTGGACGACGGCGACATCCTCACCTCGGCGGGCGTCGCCGCCGGCATCGACCTGTGCCTGCACATCGTGCGGCGCGACCACGGCACGGCCGTCGCCAACGAGGTCGCGCGGGGGACCGTCGTGCCGCCCTTCCGGGAGGGCGGCCAGGCGCAGTACATCGAGCGCCCGCTGCCCGAGCCCCGGCAGGCGAGCACCGCGCGGGCCCGGGCCTGGGCCCAGGCCCGGCTCCACGAACCGATCACCCTGCGGGACATGGCCGAGCGGGAGGCCATGTCGGTGCGCACGTTCACCCGCCGCTTCCGCGAAGAGGCGGGCGTCAGCCTCGGCCAGTGGCTGATCCGGCAACGGGTCGAGCGGGCGAGGCAGTTGCTGGAGTCCACCGACCTCTCGGTCGACCGGATCGCGCGCGACGCCGGCTTCGGCACGGCGCAGTCCCTGCGCCAGCACCTCCAGGCCGCGCTGGGAGTGGCGCCGACGGCGTACCGCCGCACCTTCCGCGTGCGCGCGGACGCCGCGCCGCTTCCGGGGGGCCCGGCGGCCACGCCCCCGGCCGGCGCGTAGGCCCCCGGGGT
>NZ_JAKGCV010000075.1 GCF_021556455.1 Streptomyces fuscigenes
CGCACCGCCGGGCGGCGGACGCGCGGAGCCGGCCGCCCGCGGCCCGCCCGGCGGGGGTCGTACGCCGCCCGGCGGGGTCGTACGCCGCATGCACCACAGGGACGACAGGCACCCCGGCCACCGGGGCAGACGAAGGGAACGGTCGCATGGCCATCGAGGACTACAGCGGCGGGCTCAGCCCGGACGCGGACGTGGTCGTCGTCACGACGAACGACGTGCCGGGCTACGAGGTGACGCAGGTGATCGGAGAGATCTTCGGCCTCACCGTCCGCTCCCGGCACGTCGGCTCGCAGATCGGCGCGGGATTCAAGTCGATGGTGGGCGGCGAGCTCAAGGGTCTGACGAAGACCCTGGTCGCGACCCGCAACCAGGCGATGGAGCGGCTGATCGAGGCGGCTCGGGCGCGTGGCGCGAACGCCGTCCTGATGATGCGCTTCGACGTCACCGACGCGGCCCAGGTCGGCACGGAGGTCTGCGCGTACGGCACGGGGGCGGTGATCCGCAGGGCCGGCGCCTGAGCCGGGCCGGGTGCCGTGCCCCTCCCGCACGGCACGGCACCCGGGCCGGAGACCGGACACCCGCGACACCCACGACACCCGCGACACCCACGACACCCGCGACGCCCGCGACACCCGAAGGCGCACACGGGAGGCCGGGACCGCTCCGCCCGTGGACCCCCGCCCGCCGCCCGGCGGCCCGCCGGGCCGCCGGTCCCGCCAACCCGCCGCCCGCCCCTCGCCGCCCCGGCCGTCCGCCGATCCCCGGGACACCGCAACGCGGTCCTCTTGGGCGTTTCCTACGTGTTCGTCCCTTACGGTGTGGCCCGTGGCCACCGACCCACCGTCCCCGCGCGCCCTGCTGTCCCTCGTGGTGCCCGCGCTCGTCGTCGGCATCCTGTCCGCCCTCGTCCTGATCGGGGTCAGCGACCTCGCGGAGCAGTTGGAGGACGTGCTGTGGGACGCGCTGCCCGGCGCACTCGGCATCGGCCGGTACTCGACGGCCTGGATGGTCGTGATGCTCACGGCGACCGGGCTCGCGGTGGGGCTCGTCGTGCGCTTCGCGCCCGGGGGCGCCGGGCCCGATCCGGCGACGACGGCGCTGGTCGACCCGCCGCTCGGGCCGCGCGTCCTGCCGGGACTGCTCGCGGTCACCGTGCTGGCCCTCGCGGGCGGCGTGAGTCTCGGCCCGGAGAACCCGATCACCGCGACGAACATCGCCCTCGTGTACTGGCTCGGCCGCAGGGCGGTGCCCCGCGCGCCCGACGGGCTGTGGCTGCCGCTCGCCGCGGCCGGGACGGTGGGCGCGCTGTTCGGTACGCCCGTCGCCGCCGCGCTGATCCTCACCGAGACGATCGCCTCGCAGCCGGCACCGGGCTCTTTGTGGGACAAGCTGTTCGGGCCCCTCGTCGCGGGCGGCGCGGGCGCGCTCACCACGTCGCTGATCGCGAAGCCCAGCTTCGACCTCGACCTGCCGCGCCTCCACGACCCGGGCTGGGGCGACCTGCTGGCCGCACTCGTCACCGCGTCGGCCGGCGCGGTGCTCGGCCTGGCCGCCGTGTACGCGCTGCCGTGGGCGCACCGGGCCTTCCGGCTGCTGCCTGGCGGCGCGTGGCGCGCGTTCTGGGCGCTCGGCGCGGGGGGCGCCGTCCTCGGCCTGCTGGGCGCGCTCGGCGGGCACCTCACCCTGTTCAAGGGGCTGAGCCAGGTCAAGACGCTGGCCGACGACCCGAACGGCTGGTCCGCCGGGTCGTTCGCGCTGATGGCCGCCGTGAAGCTGGCGGCGGTGGTGGTCGCCAGTGCCTGCGGGTTCCGGGGCGGGCGCATCTTCCCCGCGATCTTCGCGGGCGTCTCGCTCGGGTTGTGCGCGCACGCGCTCGTCGGCCAGGTCGACGTCACGCTGGCCGTGGCGTGCACCGTCCTGGGCGTCCTGCTCGCGGTGACCCGGCTGGGCTGGCTCAGCCTGTTCACCGCGGCGGTGCTCGCGTCGGACACCGAGGTCCTGCCGCTGCTGTGCGTCGCGATGCTTCCGGCCTGGCTGCTGGTGACCGGGCGGCCCCTGATGCAGCTGGCGGACGACGGCTCGCCGCGCCGGTGACGGCGGCGCGTCAACGGCGGGTCAACGGGTGGTCAGCACGTCGCCAGTTCAGACTTCACCAGGTCAGCAGTAGGGCAAAAGTAGTCGCGAACACGCCGGAAACAGCTGAGGAGAGCCGCAGATGTCCCTGCACCAGGGCAATGACCGCAACACCCGGGACGACCGGTCCGCAACCATGAGCAGCGACGAGATCCGGCGGCTGTCCCTCAACCCCTTCTACGGCGAGGCCGACCCGGTCAGCGCGATGAACTCCGCGCCGCCCACCCACCGGCTGCCCGACGGGCCGATCCCGCCGTCGACCGCGTACCAGCTGGTGCACGACGAGCTGATGCTGGACGGCAACTCGCGCCTCAACCTCGCCACGTTCGTGACCACGTGGATGGAGCCCCAGGCGGACGTCCTGCTGAACGAGTGCCGCGACAAGAACATGATCGACAAGGACGAGTACCCGCGCACCGCGGAGCTGGAGCGGCGGTGCGTGATGATGCTCGCCGACCTGTGGCACGCGCCGGACCCGCAGAGCGCGGTGGGCTGCTCCACCACGGGCTCGAGCGAGGCGTGCATGCTCGCGGGGATGGCCCTCAAGCGGCGGTGGGCCAAGCGCAACGCCGACCGCTATCCCGCGACCGCGCGGCCCAATCTGGTGATGGGCATCAACGTGCAGGTCTGCTGGGAGAAGTTCTGCGACTTCTGGGAGGTGGAGATGCGCCAGGTGCCCATGGAGGGCGACCGGTTCCATCTCGACCCGGCGGCAGCCGCGCAGCTGTGCGACGAGAACACCATCGGGGTGGTCGCCGTGCTCGGTTCGACCTTCGACGGCTCGTACGAGCCCGTGGCCGACCTGTGCGCGGTGCTCGACGACCTCCAGGAGCGCACCGGTCTCGACATCCCCGTGCACGTCGACGGCGCGTCCGGCGGGATGATCGCCCCGTTCCTCGACGAGGACCTGGTCTGGGACTTCCGGCTGCCGCGCGTCGCGTCCATCAACACCTCGGGGCACAAGTACGGGCTGGTCTACCCGGGTGTGGGCTGGGCGCTGTGGCGTACGGCGGAGGCGCTGCCGGAGGAGCTGGTGTTCCGCGTGAACTACCTGGGCGGGGACATGCCCACGTTCGCGCTGAACTTCTCCCGGCCGGGCGCGCAGGTCGTCGCGCAGTACTACACGTTCCTGCGGCTGGGCAGGGACGGGTACCGCGCCGTCCAGCAGACGTCGCGGGACATCGCGATGGGACTGGCACGGCGCATCGACGCGTTCGGCGACTTCCGGGCCCTGACGAAGGGCGACGAGCTGCCGGTCTTCGCCTTCACGACCGCGGACGGCGTCTCCAACTTCGACGTGTTCGACGTGTCGCGGCGGCTGCGGGAGCGCGGCTGGCTCGTGCCCGCCTACACCTTCCCGAAGAACCGCGAGGACCTGGCGGTGCTGCGCGTGGTGTGCCGCAACGGCTTCTCGGCCGACCTCGCCGAACTCCTCATCGACGACCTGGACCGGCTGCTGCCTGAACTGCGCCACCAGGACCACCCGCTGGACCGCGACAAGGCGGTCGCGACGGCGTTCCACCACTGACCGGCCCGGGCGCGCCCACGGCCGGCCGACCGGCAGGCGCCCCTCCGTCCGGTCCGGCCGGGTCACAGCCGGACCGGTCACAGCCGGGCGAGGAGTCCTGCCGCGATGGCGCGGGCGTGCCGCAGGCGGTCGGCGCCGCCTTCGAGGCCGGCGCGCGCCATGGCGCCCTCCAGCAGGAAGGCCAGGTGCTCCGCCGCGGTCCGGGCGGCGTCCGGCCGCCCGGGCAGCAGCGCCTCGACGTGCCCCGCGATCAGGCGCTCGACCTCTTCCTTGTGCCGGCGCACCCGGGTGCGCCCCTCGTCCCCCGCGGGCATCTCCGCGGCGGCGTTGAACATCCCGCAGCCACGGAAGCCCTCCCCGGTGGCGCTGTCGATGTAGGTGTCGAAAACGGCCAGCACGCCGTCGCCGGGGCTTTCGGCCTCCTGGAGCCGTGAACGGTACTGCGCCGTCCACTCCTCGTGCCGGGCGTCCAGGTAGGCGCCGACGAGTTCGGCCTTGGAGGAGAAGTTGTTGTACAGGCTCATCTTCGCCACTCCGGCCTCGGCGGTGATCGTGTCGATGCCGGTCGCCGTGATCCCGTCGCTGTAGAAGCGCCCCGCCGCGGCGGCCAGGAGTCGCTCACGGGCCGGCCGCCGCCGTCCGCCCGGCACCCGTTTCGTCCCACTCATCCGGACCTCGATTCGACTAGATAGACAAGTCTACCTAGTGTGGGGAGCGGGGCGACACGGCACGGGACCGCCCGGCCGCGTTTCCTCCAGCCGGCACGCCAAGGCAATCCAAGGAAGGCACCATGACCCTCTCGACCGACAGCCTCCTCGTCGACGGAGTGCGGCTGGCCTACCGGGACCGCGGCCGGGGCGAGGCCGTGGTCTTCCTCCACGGCACGCCCTCGCACTCCTACGAGTGGCGCGATGTCGTACCGCACGTCGAGGCGGCCGGCTGCCGGGCCGTCACCTACGACCTCCTGGGGTACGGCCGCTCCGAGCGGCCGGTGGACCGCGACACGTCCGTCGCCGCGCAGGCGGACCTCCTGGAGCACCTCCTCGACGCGCTGGGCATCGAGCGCGTCAGCATCGTCGGCCACGACATCGGCGGCGCCATCGGCCTGCGGTTCTCCCTGGCCCGTCCGGACCGGGTGCGGCGGCTGATGCTCATCGACACGGTCAGCTTCGACTCGTGGCCCTCGTCCACCTGGCGGAAGATCGCCGAGGAGAACGAGGAGAATCAGGACGACGGCGCGAGCATGTCGCAGGACGCGTTCGACGCCCTGCTGACCCGGCAGCTCAGGATGACCGTCGCCGACAAGGGACTCATGGACGGGGAGGTGCTCCGGGCGTACCTGGAGCCGCACCGCTCCGCGCTGGGCCGCGTCTCCTTCTTCGCGCACCAGGTGCGGCACTACGACTCGAAGTACACGCAGGAGATCAGTGCGGAACTCGCGCGGCTGACCCTGCCGGTCCGCATCCTGTGGGGCGAGCAGGACGAGTGGCAGCCACTCCGGTACGCGAAGCGGCTCCGCGACGCCATACCGCATGCCGACCTCGTCGTCGTCCCGGAGGCGGGCCACTTCCTCATGGAGGACGCACCCGAACGTGTCGCCCACGAGATCGGCGAACTGCTCCGCACCCCGTCGGCGTGACGGCCTGCGGGCGCCTGCCCGGCGCCGGGGGCCGGCCGCGGTCCCGGGCCGGGCCCGTGGGGGCGGCGACGGACGGGCGGAGCCCCGCTCGGCGCGTACCCCGACGGGGTGTGCCGGGCCAGGGGCGCTCCTACCCGACCCGGACGGCCGGAACCCGCCCCGGCCCTCGCCGCGGGCGCCCCGGGCCCGTCCGACAAGCAGGAGCACCGCCCGTCGGCACGGGACCCTGTGTCGGACGGGGTCAGAGGGGGACCTCCGGCATGTCCGTCCTTATCGACACCCACTGCTCGGTGGAGAACAGGTCTATGGCGTGCCTGCCGTTGAGCCGGCCGAGCCCCGAGCGGCCGTCACCGCCGAACATGACGGTGACGTCCTGGAGGTTGGTCGTGCTGTTGACGTGCACCATCCCCGCTCCTATGCGGCGCGCCACGCGGGCGCCGCGTTCCAGGTCGGGGGTGTGCACGGCGGCGGTGAGGCCGTAGGGCGTGTCGTTCGCCATGCGGATGCCGTCCTCCTCGCCGTCGAAGGTGGCGAGGAGGGCCACGGGCCCGAAGATCTCCTGCCGCAGTATCGGCGAGTCCTCCGGCAGCCCGGTCAGGACGGTCGGCTCCACGAAGTTGCCGTACGAGGCACCGTGGACGAGCGCGGTCGCGCCCTCCGCCAGCGCCTGCTTGACGGTGTTCTGCATGGCCTCGACGTGCAGCGAGTTGATCAGCGGTCCGATGTGCGTCTCCGGGTCCCGCGGGTCGCCCACCTTCAGCCGGCGGACGGCGGCGACGAACTTCTCGGTGAACTCGTCGGCGATCGAGCGGTCGACGAGGATCCGGTTGGCCGCCATGCAGACCTGGCCCTGGAAGACGAACCGGCTGCTGACCGCCGCGCGCACCGCGTAGTCGAGACGCTCGCCGCGCACGTCGTCCAGCACCAGGAACGCGGCGTTGTTGCTCAGTTGCAGCACCGCGCGCTTCAGGTTCCTCGCCGCGATCTCCGCGACGTGCCGGCCGACCTCCTCGGAGCCGGAGAACGAGATCACCTTGGGCACGGGGTGCTCGATGAGCGCGTCCCCGATCTCGGCGATGTCCGTCACGAGCACGTTGAGCACGCCGGCGGGCAGGCCGGCGTCCTCGAGGACCTTCGCGACCAGGCCGCCGCCGGAGACCGGGGAGTTCTGGTTCGGCTTGAGGACCACCGCGTTGCCCATGGCCAGCGCGGGTGCCACCGACATCATCGCCGTGGCCAGCGGGAAGTTGTACGGGCTGATGACCGTGACGACCCCGATGGGCCTGCGGAAGACCTGGTTGTACCGGCCCGGTTCGGGGGAGGGCGAGGAGACGCTCTCGTCCGGCACGGTGGTCACCATGGCCTGGCGCAGGTGCTCGATCGCGGACGTCAGCTCGATCACCGACTTGGCCCTGTTGCCGCCCAGTTCGTCGGTGATGATCTCGGCGAACTCGGCGGTGTTCTCCTCGATCACCCGCACGGCGCTCTCGAAGATCCGTCTGCGCTCGTAGGGGTCGGTCTCCGCCCACGCGGTCTGCGCACGGGCGGCCGCCTCGTAGGCGGCGTCGACCTCTTTCACCGTGGCGACCGTGATGGCGGCGAGCTTCTCGTTGTTGTACGGGTTGAAATCGATGATGTCCCACGAACCGCTGCCGGCTCGCCACTCGCCGTCTATGAACTGATGGCCCAGCTCGGTGAAGTAGGACATGTGATCCCTTTGCTGTCTGTCAGGGCAGTCGCTGTGGGGTTCGGCTCCTGAGTGGGCCTCATAGTACTGACCCGTCAATACAGTTGGTCCCGCAATCGGCGCACGATCTCCCGACTCCGGTCGGGGTCGGGGCAGTCATTGATCAACGAATCCATGACGGCCGTGTACTGGGCGACCTCTTCCGCCTTGTCCATGTAGAGCGCACTGGTCAGCTGTTCCGTATATACGATGTCGGCAAGATCGGATTCGGGGAACGTCAGTACGGAGAATGCACCGGTGTCCGCCGTGTGACCGCCGTAGCTGAACGGCATCACCTGCAGGGTCACGTTGGGACGTTCGGACATCTCTATGAGGTGTTCCAGCTGCGCCCGCATGACGTCCTTTCCCCCGTACGGGCGATGCAGCGCGCCCTCGTCGAGGACGGCGTGCAGCCGCGGCGGGTGCTCCGCGACCAGCTTCTTCTGCCGCTCCAGGCGCAGTTCGACCTTGCTGTCGATCTCCGTGCGGCGGTCCTCGGGATCGCGCATGCCCCGGGTCACGACCGCCTGCGCGTAGGCCTCCGTCTGGAGCAGCCCGTGCACGAACTGCACCTCGAAGACCTTGATCACGGAGGCGGCGGCCTCCAGGCCCACGTAGTTGGGAAACCAGTTCGGCACGACGCCGTTGAAACTGTGCCACCAGCCGGCGACATTGGCTTCTTTCGCGAGGCCGAGCAGGCCGGCGCGCTCGCGTTCCCCGGTGACTCCGTAGAGCGTCAGGAGATCCTCGATGTCACGGGTCTTGAAACTGACCCGCCCCAACTCCATCCGGCTGATCTTCGATTCGGATGCGCGGATCGAGTAGCCCGCCGCTTCCCGCGTAATTCCCCGCGACTCGCGCAACCGCCTCAACTGCGAGCCCAGCAAGATGCGCCGCACCACGGAACCGCCCGATTCGGTTGCGGTCACGTTGTCAACCCTCCCCATCCCATGCGGCCCGGCGGAGTACCCCCGGCCCCGACTGCCGGATTCTGCCATCAAAACGCTCCGCCGCGTACTCATGCGGTTACGGAAAGGGCGGTCGGCGAAGAAGCGACGGGAACGGCCTACCCCAACAAACGTGCGACAACCGGACACTTCGGGCGGGTGAACGCGCGTGCACGTGCATCTGCCCTTGCATCCACCGGCTGCATTCGCGACCATGAGTGACGCAGACCTCTGCGCTCGTACCACGCGGGCCCGTGCCGCGCCGTGTGGTCACGGCCGCCGAATCCCGGGAGCCTCGCATGGGGACGAATGGATCGACCGTGCTCGCGCCGTTACGGCAGGGCCTACCGCCGATCGATCCCTCCGGTGCGGCCGGAGCGGCCTCGTGCTCGCTCCCCGCACGGTACGAGGCCGTGCGCACCGCGCGGGAGTTCACCCGTACGACACTCGGGCAGTGGGGCCTCGACGACCGGTTCGACGATGTCGCCCTGGTGGTCTCGGAACTCGTCACCAACGCCCTGCGCCACGCCGTCCCGGACGCCGCGCCCAGCGACCGGGACCGGCCCGTGCGGCTGCATCTGATGCGGTGGAACACCCGGCTGGTCTGCGCCGTGCGCGACCCGAGCCGCGTCACCCCCGAGACACGGGAGCCGGACGAGGAGTGCGCGGCGGAGTCGGGGCGCGGACTCTTCCTCGTCGAATCCTTCAGCGACACCTGGGGCTGGCACCCGCTGGCCGGGACCCTGAGCGGCAAGGTCGTCTGGGCGGTCTTCCAACTGCGCACGCCCGACGCGCCGGGGGCCGCCCTGCCCGGTCCCGCGCTGCCGGTGGAGGACTGACGGCCGGCGCCCCTGCCTCCTCCCCGAGAGCACGCACACGACTGCGGACCGGCCCCCCGAGGGCCGGTCCGCAGTCGTGTGGTGCGCGGTGCGCGTCCCGCGCGCGGGCACGCGGACGGCTACGCAGCGTGAGGAAGGCCTCGGCCCGCGACCCCGGTCACGCAGCGTGAGCGTCAGGCGCTCGCGCCGTTGCCGGATTCCGCCGCGCGCGGTGGTGCGAGCCGTGCGCGACGGCCCGTCAGCTCGCGGCCGACAGGTGGTCGAACTCGCCCGCCTTGATACCGAGCAGCATTGCCTCGATCTCCGCCGGCGTATAGACGAGCGCCGGGCCTTCCGGAAAGCGGGAATTGCGCACGGCCACCTGGCCGCCGGGCAGCTTGGCGAACTCCACGCAGGTGCCCTGCGAGTTGCTGAAGCCGCTCTTCTGCCAAGCCGCATCGGTCAGTTCGGCCGCGGCCATGCCGTTGTATGCGTGGTGCATTGAAATCTCCCCGGAGTTGCGAGACAGGGGTCTTAACTGAGCGGGACTATAGCGGTGTTCACGTGCCTCTGCATGAGCCGATGCACGTGCACGGGCCGTATTCTTATGATTACAAACGCTAAGGAACGCGTCCGGCGCGCTGAGTGATCGGCCGCGGCGAGCGCCCGGACTGGGGCGACGCCCGGGCCGGTCTAGGGGCCGGTGTCCGCAGGATCGATACGGCAGCAAAGCCTTCTTCCGCGCTCTTTTCGACCACTCCCGGAAGAACGCCTTGTTGACGCGCTTTCAGTCGGTGACCGGGCGGCTACACCTTTCCGCCCCTCCGAAGAAGCCGTACGCCGGACGCGCATGTATTCAGTGGCCATGAGTGATGAACCGAGAGCGGCACCGGTCGACGTCCGGCACCCGCCCCTCCCGTTTTCCCGTTCGGGGCGGGCCGGCCCGGGCGGAATGGCCCGCCCGGGGGCGCCTCGGGCGGTGGCGTGCCACCGGTCCGGAGACGGGGAGGCGTACCGGCCCGGCGGGGCGCGGTCGCCGCGGGCCCGGGCGGCGGGACGCGGGCACCGGCGCGCGCCGGGCGGGGGCGCCGGGTGCCTCGTAAAGGCGTTCGCGGTGGGACGGCCCGTCACCGCCGCGACGGACGGCGGGCGGTCCGACAGGCACGAGCGCGGCGAGCGGTACACCGGGACGAGGAGCCGCCCGCGGTCCGCCGGGCCGACCCGCCGCCGGGCGCGGACGGGTGTGCGGCAGGGGCGTGGCCGGACGCCCGTTCCTCCCGGTGCCGGTGGAGGAGTGCGCCCGTTCCTCCCGGTGCCGGTGGAGGAGTGCATTCCCTCCGGTGCCCGCCGGGACCGGTACGCGGGCGGGGAGGGTCGCCGGTTCGCGCCCTGGCGCCGTCGTGCCGTCCTGGTAGTTTGGCGTTCGTTCGGCGATCCGATGATCCGGCGATCCGGCAACTCCTCGACCGAGCGAGCCGGAGAGCCCCGGGTATCTCAGGGGGCGTGGTCGTGCGCAGGCTCACAGGCACCGCGGCCGCCGTGGCCGGAACGGCCCTGGCGGCAGTGCTGTTGACGGGATGCGGGGGCGGCTCCGGCGGCAAGGCGCCCGCCCACGCGGGCGGGGCGGGCGGCAGCAGCGCGCCCGCGGCCACGGACGGCGGCGCGAAGCCGCCCGCCTCCGCCTCGCCCTCCGGGCCGAGCGGGAGCCCGTCGTCCTCCGCGGCCGGATCAGCCCCGGGCCAGGAGACCGTGGACCAGGTCGCCGCCAAGCTCAAGGGCACCTGGCAGGGCGAGACGGACGGCAGCATCGTGACCCTGGCGGTCCAGGGCGTCCAGGCGGCCGTGATCGCCGACGGACACGTCTGCCAGGGCACCATCCAGGAGATGGGCGTTCCCATGCTGTCGATGACGTGCACGGACGGGGACAAGAACCGCGTGATGGGCATCGTCCAGTCCAACGACGGCAGCACGGCGGTCATCGCCTGGGGCGACACCAAGCGCGACACCCTCAAGAGGATGAAGTCACTTCCGTCGGGCCTGCCCTCCCTCCCCTCCGGGACGCCGCCCTCCGCCGGGCTGCCGTCCGTGGGGCCCTCGGCGCGGTAGTCCCCGGCCGAAGGCGCCCCCGCACCGCGCGGCCCCCGCGTCCGCCCCGCCCTTCCGCGCGTGGCGCCATGTCCGCCCCGGCGGCGGCCCGTTCACCCGTCCGGCGCCCGGACGTCCGTGCGTCCGTCTCCGGGTGTCCGTCCCCACGCCCGCCCGCATGCGCCCGGCCGGGCGCCACGGCCCGGACACCGGTCCGTTGTCCACAGGCTGTGGACGACGAAACGGCAGGAGGAGGACGAGGGCGGTGCGGGAGGGGGCACAACAGGGACGGGAGGCCGGGGGCGGAACGGGCCGACCGGCGCGGCTCCCGGTCAGCAGGAAGCGGCGGTGCCCGGCAGCACGCCGGACGCGGGGCGTCCGATCCGGCAGCACGCGGGGGGCTCCGGCGGCGCCTCGGCAGGGCCGGGCGCGCCGGGGCGGGCGGCCGGCAGCTGCGGGACCGGTGCGAACTCGCACCACACGACCTTGCCGCGCCGCCCCCGCGCGTGGTCGCCCCAGTCGGTGGCCAGACCGGTGACGAGCAACAGGCCGCGCCCGTCGACCGCCTCCGCGTCGACCGCCTCGATACCGGTGGGCCAGCACGGGGGCGTGCGGGAGGGGTCGCCGACCTCGACACGCAGCCGCTCGCCGGCCGCGAGCAGCGCCAGCCAGACGGAGCCGCGGGTGCAGCCGCAGGGGCAGACCCCGTGGCGCACCGCGTTGGTGACCAGCTCGCTGACGGCGAGCTCCACGGTCGCCGCGAGATCACCGTCCACGCACCGGGCCGCCAGCAGTTCCCGGGCGTGTCTTCGCGCCCCGAAGACCGCCTCCGGCTTGTGCGGCAGGGGCAGCCGGCTGAGCGGGAGCCAGGGGCGTTGCGGGTGGAAGACGTCGTGCACAAGTCCACGGTCGGTGAGCATCGTCACTCTCGGACATCGACGGGTCACGTAAAGCAACCCATGGTGCCCGAGAGCGACGCCGCTCTGCCACCGCCGTACGAGGTCACTTCCGCACGGCCGCGGCGACACGCCCGGCCGACGGTCGGACGCCGGGCGGCCCTGCGTACCCGCACGGGACCCGGGAGCCGCAGCGCGCCGGTGCCGAGGGCCGCCGCGCGCCGGTGCTACGGGACGATCACCAGCTTGCCGCGCGCGTGTCCGGCCTCGCTCTCGCGGTGCGCGTCGGCCGCCTCGTCGAGACCGTACGTGCGGGCCACGCGCAGGCGCAGGGCGCCGCCCGCGGCCAGCTCCAGGTTCGCGGCCAGGTCGCTGCGCTGCTGCTCCTTGGAGGTGCCGCCCGCGGAGAAGGGGACGCCCAGCTTCTGCGCGTCCATGTCGGCGATGGTGACGACGCGGTCCGTGGTGCCGCCGCGCACCTCGATCGCGTCGGGCAGGTCGCCCTTGCCGGCGGTGTCGAGCACCGCGTCCACGCCCTGCGGTGCCGCGGCGCGCACCCGCTCGACCTGGCCCTTCCCGTACGCGACCGGCGTGCCGCCCAGCTCGCGCACGTACGCGTGGTTGGCCTCGGAGGCGGTTCCGACGACGGTCGCGCCGAGCGCCACCGCGAGCTGCACGGCGACCGAGCCGACGGCGCCGGCGGCGCCGAGGACCAGCAGCGTCTCGCCGCTGCGCAGGCCGAGTTCGCCGAGCACGCGGCGTGCGGTCTCACCGGCGACGGGCACCGCGACGGCCTCGTTCCAGGAGACGCCGGCGGGCTTCTTGGCCGCGATCGTCATGAGGGCGTGCTCGGCGTACGCGGCCGTGCCCCAGCCGACCACCTCGTCGCCGACCGCGAAGTCGCCGACGCCCTCGCCGAGCTCGTCCACCACGCCCGCGACCTCCAGGCCGGGGACCGCCGGGAACTCGGTCTTCATCATCTGCTGCATCCATCCGTGGCGGATCTTCCAGTCCATCGGATTGACGCCGGCAGCCTTGACCTGGACCCGGATCTGGCCGGGGCCCGGGTGCGGCGCTTCGATCTCGCCGCCGTGCAGCACCTCGGGCCCGCCGAACTCCTCGTACACAGTCGCCTTCATCGTGGCCTCCGCCTGTTGCGTCGCTCGTGGAAGTTGCTGTCCCCGTCAGCTTCCGGCCCCGGAGGACCGTCGACTCACTTGAGATATCAAGTATCGGGCCCCGCGGCTTTGTTCCCGCGTTCCGGAACTCCGGCGTTTCGCCGCGGCGGACGGACGCGGCGCCGTGCGGGGGAAGCCGCGCCGCCGGGGAAAGGGCCGGAAGTGCCGGTGACCGGCGCCGCCGGCCGCCCGTTGTCGTACCCGGCTGCGAGACTCGATCCCATGACCGGGAACACCGCGCGCTGGGCGCTGGCGCCGCTGGAGGACGGGGGCGCGCTGCTCGCGCCGCTCGCCGCCGACGGCCGCGCGGCCGGGCCCGCCGTGCGGGAGCCCGACCTCGCCGAGGCGGTGCGCGCGCGGCCCGGGGTGGCGCGCTGGGTGTGGCGCTCGACGGCCGAGACCTATCCGCGGCTGCGCGCGGCCGGGGTGCGCGTCGAGCGGTGCTACGACATCGAGGCCGCCGAGCAGTTGCTGCTCGGACACGAGGGGCGGCTCGGCGAGCCGCGGTCGGCGGCCGCGGCCTGGGCCAGGCTGCGGCGGGCGCCGGTGCCGTCCGATCCCCCGCCGCGCTCCGCCGAGCCGGGCTCGCAGTCGTCGCTGTTCGAGCCGAGGGCCGGGTCGGACGTGCCGTTCGAGGGGCTCCTCGCCGTCTACGCCGAGCAGCAGCGCCGCCACGACCTGGCGGAGCACCCGGGCCGGATGCGGCTGCTGACGGCGGCCGAGTCCGCGGGCATGCTCGTCGCGGGCGACCTGCACGCCGCGGGGCTGCCCTGGCGGGCCGATCTGCACCGGGACGTGCTCGACGAACTGCTCGGCGAGCGCTACGCGGGCGGCGGGGAGCCGCGCCGCCTCGCCGAGCTCGCGGACGCGGTCTCGGCCGCGTTCGGCCACCGGGTGCGGCCGGACCTGCCCGCGGAGGTGGTCAAGGCGTTCGCCCGGGCGGGCGTGCGGATCAAGTCCACCCGGCGCTGGGAGCTGGAGAAGATCGACCATCCCGCCGTGGGGCCGCTGATCGAGTACAAGAAGCTGTACCGCATCTGGACGGCCAACGGCTGGGCCTGGCTCCAGGACTGGGTGCGGGAGGGACGCTTCCGGCCCGAGTACCAGCCCGGCGGCACGGTCACCGGCCGCTGGACGACGAACGGCGGCGGGGCGCTGCAGATCCCGCGCGTGCTGCGCCGGGCCGTCGTCGCGGACGACGGGTGGCGGCTGGTCGTGGCGGACGCGGCGCAGATGGAGCCGCGCGTGCTCGCGGCGATCTCCCGCGACCCGGGGCTGATGGAGGCCTCCGGCCACACCGGGGACCTCTACACGGCGCTGTCGGACCGCGGCTTCGCCGGGGACCGCTCGCGCGCCAAGATCGCGCTGCTGGGCGCGATCTACGGGCAGACCTCGGGCGACGGCCTGAAGAACCTCGCCGCCCTGCGGCGCCGCTTCCCCCGCGCCGTCGCGTACGTGGACGACGCGGCGCACGCGGGCGAGGAGGGCCGCCTCGTGCGGACCTGGCTCGGCCGCACGAGCCCCCGCCCGGCGGGCGCACCGGAGGACGACGAGGCGGGCATCCCGCAGGACGACGCCCCCGCCGGACCCTCCCCGGCGGGGTCCACGGCGCGGGCCTGGGGCCGCTTCACGCGCAACTTCGTGGTCCAGGGCAGCGCGGCCGAGTGGGCGCTGCTGATGCTGGCGGCGCTGCGCGGCGCGCTCGCAGGGATGCGGGCCGAGCTGGTGTTCTTCCAGCACGACGAGGTGATCGTGCACTGCCCGGCCGAGGAGGCGGAGGCCGTCGCGAAGGCCGTCCAGGCAGCGGCGGACACGGCCGGCACGACGGCGTTCGGCCCGACGCCGGTGCGGTTCGCGTTCACCACGGCGGTCGTGGAGCGCTACTCGGACGCGAAGTGAACCGCGCACGGAGCGGGCGGGACGGGTCACGGCCGGGGGCTGACGGGTCATGGCCGGGGGCGGGACGGGTCACGGCCCGGGGCGGATCACGGTGGGCCACGGCCGGGCCGGCGTCTCCCGGGAGGACGGTTGAACGGCGGCGGGACGGACGGAGCACGGCTCCCGGGAGTTCACCTGGCTTCCGGGGAGCGTGGAAGGGCGCTGGGGTCCACGCCCGTCAGCTCCCGGCTCGCGTCCCACACGAGCGCCGCGACACCGGGGTCCGCGAGGTGGGGCCACACCTGCTCGCGCCGGGGTCCGCCGCGCAGGCCGAAGAACCGCGGTCCCCACAACTGGCCTCCCTCCACGGCCGGGTCGAGCACCGCCCGTACCGCGGGCCACGCGCCGGCGTGCTTGCCCTGGACGAGCAGGGCGGCAGGCGCCGCCCGCAGCCGGGAGGCCGCCGTCCGCTCCTGGATCGGGGGCCGCGGCGTGGTGAGGGCGTCCAGGGCGCCGCCCGGGTGGACCACGACGCTGGTCACCGTGCTGCCGGCGGCGCGCAGGCGGCGGTCGAACTCCACGCCGAAGTACATCTGGGCGAGCTTGGAGCGCCCGTAGGAGCGCTTGGGCCGGTAGTCCCGCTCGGACTGCAGGTCGTCGGGGTCGATCCGCTCCGACTTCGCCGCGAAGCTGCCCACCGTCACGACGCGGGCGGCCGGCGCGGCCGACAGCAGCGGCATCAGCCACCGCGTGAGCGCGAAGTGCCCGAGGTGATTCGTGCCGAACATGAGCTCGTGGCCGTCCCGTGTCCGCCTGCGCGGCGGCTCGTCCAGCGCGACACCGGCGTTGTGGACGACCGCGTCGAGCCGTTCCACGCCCAGCGACTCCACCGCCGTTCGTACGGACGAGAGGTCGGCGAGATCGAGCCGCACGGCGCGCACCCGCGCTCCCGCGACGTGCGCGCGCAGGACGGCCGACGCGATCTCGGCCTTCGCCGGGTCGCGGCTGCCGAGCACGACGGTCGCCCCGGTGGCCGCAAGCTGCTCCGCCACGAAGTACCCGATGCCGGCGTTGCCGCCGGTGATCAGGAAGACGCGGCCGTCGGCCCCGGGCAGTCGGTCCGGGTTCCAGGGCGGGGTGGCGGGCGCGGACGGCATCGGGCGGGCTCCTTGCTGACGAGGGGCGCGGCTGCTGGCCGCGTGAGGAGCACCCACGGTTCCAGCCGGCGCCTACGGGGCTCCGACACGCCGCCGACACCCCGGCCGGACGACCCGCATCCGCCCGACACGGGGCCGCCCCGGCGTCGGAGCGCGCCCGCCGTTCGCACCGGCCGCTGCGGACGAGCCGCGCCGGACCGGCGCCGGCTCAGCTCCCCTCGCCCGCCGGGCCCCGTCCGTGCTGGCGCTCGAGGCTCGCGGTGAGGTGGTCGCGCATGGCGTCCGCCGCGCGCTCGGGGCTCCGGCGCAGGATCGCCCGCAGGATCCGGTCGTGCTCCGCGAGGGTCAGCGGCCCGGCGCCCGCGATGCTGCCCAGGCGGAAGATGTGCAGGTGGGAGTGGAGCCGGCCGACGGCCTCGGCGAGCAGGACGCGGCCCGAGGCCCGCGCGACGGTGTCGTGGAAGCGCTGGTCGAGGGCGGCGAAGCCGCGGTAGACGGCATACCGGTCACCGGTGCCGGGGCGGCGGCGCATCTCCTCCACGAGGTTCTCGATCGCGTCGAGTTCGGTGTCGTCCGCGTGCTGCGCCGCCAGCGCCGCGGCGCGGGGTTCCAGCAGGAGGCGCATCTCGAACAGCTCGTCGAGGCCGGCGGGGGTGAGGAGTTCCGTCGCGCGGTAGCCCGCCAGCGAGCGCTTCGTGACCAGCCCGTCGGCCTCCAGCCGGGCCAGCGCCTCGCGCACCGGGGTCGGCGACACGTCGAGGGCGCGGGCCAGCGCCTCGATCCCGACCCGGGCGCCGGGCTGGATCTCGTGGTCCATGACCATCGCCTTGACGGCCTCGTACACGCTGTCGGCAAGCACCTGGCGGGGCTGCCCGGCGGGTTCGGGATGCGCCGCCGCGTGCGTACCGCTGTCCGCGTCGCCCATCGGCCCCCACTCCTCCACCGCTCGCCGCCGGGATTCCGCGTACCGGATTCCGAGTACGAGATTCTATAGGATCTGCCGATCGATGCGACGCGACCCGACCCGGCGGCGCGGCCGGGGCCGCGGGCTGCCGGCGCGCTCCGCCCGGCGGCGCGGAGGCCGGGTGTCAGGAGACCGGCCTCCGCGCCACCGGGCCGCCGTGGAACGGGCCCCCGGGCCGCCGGCCGCCGGCGGCCCGCTCGTCAGGCGCCCGGCAGGACCGCGCCCTTCGGCAGGAGGTCCGCGGCGCGCAGTTCCTCCCAGAGCGCCGGGGGCACGTCGGTGGTGACGGACGCGACGTTCTGGCGCACCTCCGCCGCGCTGCGCATGCCCGCCAGCACGGTGCGCACCGCGGGGTGCGCCCGTACGAAGGCCAGCGCGGCCACCGGCAGCGGCACGCCGTGGCGCGCGCAGACCGCGGCGATCGCCCGGGCCCGGTCGACGAGCGGTTCGGGCGCGGCGGCGTAGTCGAAGGTGGGGTTCTCCTCCGGCGTGGCCAGCAGCCCGCTGTTGAAGACTCCGGCACCCACGACGTCCACGCCCCGTTCCGCGCACAGCGGCAGCAGCTCCGCCGCCGCGGACCCGTCCAGGAGGGTGTAGCGGCCGGCCACGATCAGGCAGTCGAGGTCGGTCTCCCGCACGAAGCGGGTGGGCACCGCCACCTGGTTCATGCCCACGCCGACCGAGGCGAGCACGCCCTGCTCGCGCAGCGCCGCGAGCGCCGGGTACGCCTCGGTGAGCGCCTGGTCGACGTAGTCGTCGGGGTCGTGGATGAACGCGATGTCGATCCGGTCGAGGCCGAGCCGCTCCAGGCTCGCGTCCAGCGAGCGGCGCACCCCGTCGGCGCTGTAGTCGCGCACGCGCACCCGGTTGGGCGTGCCGTGGAAGCCGTCGGCGCCCTGCACGTCCCCGGGCCCGCCCGGACCCGGCTCCAGCAGCCGGCCGACCTTCGTGGACAGCACGTACGCGTCGCGCGGCTTGTCGGCGAGGAAGCGCCCGAGGCGTTCCTCCGACAGGCCGACGCCGTAGTGCGGCGCGGTGTCGAAGTAGCGGATGCCCGCGTCCCACGCCGCCTGGAGCGCGGCGTGCGCCTCCTCGTCCGAGATCGGCGCGAACAGCCCGCCCAGGGTCGCCGCGCCGAAGCCGAGGGCCGTGACCGGCAGCCCCGAGCGGCCGAACGCCTCCGCGGGCAGCGGCTGCCCGCCGGCGCGCGGGGACGACGGTCCGCCCGCCTCCGCGTCCGGGGAC